>JBILTM010000175.1:0-11077 GCA_044371545.1 Burkholderiaceae bacterium | reverse complement strand
GCGACGGCGTCGCGACCGCACGCGCGCTGCCGCGCTCGATCGACGGCGGGCGCACTGGCCATCTCGCATGCTGGTCGGTCGCGCTCGGTGCGACCGACCGCCTCGCGTGCAGCGTCGCCGACGTCCCCGGCACGAGCGCCCGGCTCGAGGACATCCGCCAGAGCGCGACGCACCTGTACCGCTGACAGCGACGCGGGCGACAGGCCCGCGTCGCCTCCTTCGCTCAGGCCGGTTCCGCCACCGACGGCAGCCCCGCGAGCGCCATCGCGAGCTCCTTCTCGTCGTACTGCTGGTCCTTCAGCTTGCCGGCCGCGTAGTCGATGTAGGCCTGCATGTCGAAGTGCCCGTGCCCGCACAGGTTGAAGAGGATCGTCTCCGATCGCCCTTCCCGCTTGCAGCGCAGCGCCTCCTCGATCGCGCCCTTGACCGCGTGGTTCGCCTCCGGCGCCGGCACGATGCCCTCGGCGCGCGCGAAGGTCACGCCGGCCGCGAAGCACTCGGTCTGGTGGTACGCCGTCGCCTCGATCAGCCCGAGTTCCTTCAGGTGCGACACCAGCGGCGCCATGCCGTGGTAGCGCAGGCCGCCCGCGTGGAAGCCAGGCGGCGTGAAGGTCGAGCCCAGCGTATGCATCTTCGCGAGCGGCGTCATGTGGCCGGTGTCGCCGAAGTCGTAGGCGTACTTCCCGCGCGTGAGCGACGGGCACGCCGCCGGCTCGACCGCGACGATGCGCGCCTTCTTCCCGCCGCGCAGCCCGTCGCCGATGAACGGGAACGCGATGCCCGCGAAGTTCGACCCGCCGCCGGTGCAGCCGACGACGACGTCCGGCCACGCGTCGGCCATCCGCATCTGCTCCATCGACTCCAGGCCGATGATCGTCTGGTGCAGCAGCACGTGGTTCAGCACCGAGCCGAGCGCGTACTTGGTGTCGTCCCGCTGCGCGGCGACCTCGACCGCCTCGGAGATCGCGATGCCGAGCGAGCCTGGGTGGTCGGACCGCTTCTCGAGCACGCTGCGGCCGAACGCGGTCTCGGCCGACGGCGACGCGACGCAGCGTGCGCCGTAGGTCTCCATCAGCGCGCGCCGGTACGGCTTCTGGTCGTACGACACGCGGACCTGGAACACGAGCACCTCGAGGCCGAACAGGCTGCCTGCGAACGCGAGCGACGAGCCCCACTGGCCGGCGCCGGTCTCGGTCGACAGGCGCTTCACGCCGGCTTCCTTGTTGTAGAACGCCTGCGCGACCGCGGTGTTCGGCTTGTGCGAACCCGCGGGGCTCACGCCCTCGTACTTGTAGAAGATCTTCGCCGGCGTGCCGAGCGCCTTCTCGAGTCGATGCGCGCGGTACAGCGGGCACGGCCGCCACAGCCGGTACACCTCGCGGACCGGCTCGGGGATCTCGACCTCGCGCTCGGTGGAGACCTCCTGCGCGATCAGCGCCATCGGAAAGAGCGGCGCGAGGTCGTCGGGTCCGACGGGCTGCATCGTGCCAGGGTGCAACACCGCCGGCAGCGGCTTCGGCAGGTCGGCCTGGATGTTGTACCAGCGCTTCGGAATGCGGTCCTCGGTGAGCAGGTACTTGGTCGACTCGGTCATGTCGTCTCCTCCACGTGAATGTGCTTCGGACCGCGATGATGCGCGCGCCACGCCCGACCGCGCAATCGGCGGCGCGGGTGCGCCGGCCATCGGCGACGCCGTCGACCACCGGCAATCGCACGAGCTTTGCCGGACAATGGTCCGCGATGTCCGATGCATCCAAGCACGCTCTCGATGCGTACAGCGAAGCACGCACGCCGTGGTACGTCCGCGTACCCGGGTCGGGCGCTTCGATCCGTCGCACGGCTTCCCTCCGGCACCCTCGCCCGCGTCCCTCAGTTCAACGATCGACAACCGTCCAAGGAGTCCGCCATGTCCCAGTCCGCCACGCTCGACGCGCCCTCGCTGTCCCATGCCGCACCCGGTGACGGGGTCGAGCCGTACTCGCTCCACGTCGCCTCCGGCCGCGACTGGGAGCGGGAGATCGACGACCTGCGCATCGCCTCCTACCGGAGCGCCGGCTACTTCAAGCTGCCCGACCCGGACACGGTACGCCGGCGCACCGATCCGGACGATTCGCTGTGCCTGCTGCTGCGCCAGGGCCCGGTGCTCGCGGCGACCGTCCGTCTCGCGTACGTGCGCGACCGCGCGGCCGCCGAGGCGGTCCTTCAGGGTCCGGTGCCGCTCGACACGGACGACTTCCCGTCGGTCACGCTGTGCCGCGGCGCGACCGCCCCCCGTCACCGCGGTCGCGGCCTGATGTCGCTGCTGGTCGCGGCCGGCGTCGCGATCGCGCACCGAGCCGGGCTGCGCAGCGCGATCGGCATGCAGGCCGACGGCACGCCGCATTACCGCGAGATGACCCGCGCCGGATGGCGCAGCCGCGACGTCGCGACGCGCTTCGCGCGCAGCGTGTCGTTCGAGACGCCGACGATGAAGCTGGTGCACCTGCATCGGGCGGCGATGCCGCAGAGCATCGAGCACTCGGACCGTCGACACGCGCAGACGCTCGTGCCGTCGAGGGCCGAGCCCGCGATCGAACGGTCGGCTGTGCTGCTGGGCCGCATGGCGAGGCCCTGATCGCGGCATCGCGCGGTACACTGTTCCGCGCGATGCTCGATCCACGAACCGCACGACGACTGCACCACGCCTCGAGGGACGCCTGCGATGCCTGACGGAGCGTCGCAGGCGGACGCCGAAGACGAGGCCCTGCAGGCCGCGTTCAGGCTCCTGCCCGCGCCCGCGGCGATCCTGGACGCATCCTTTCGCTTCGTCTCGGTCAACGCGGCCTTCTCGTCCGGGTTCGAGTACCGCCCCGAGGAAGTGCTCGGCCGCAAGATCGAGACCCTCTACGACGAGAGCCTGCACGAGGTCTCGCGCCACGCGCAGCAGCTGATCGGCGAGGATCCGGACCCGTCCTTCCGCTTCGAGCGGGTGATCGTCACGCGCTCGGGCCGCCGGCTGGACGCGGCGGTGCGCACGACCGCGCTGTCCGAAGGCCCTGCACGCCGCTACGTCGCGCTGTTCGAGCAGGTCGCCGAGGCGCACCGCACCGAGCGGCTGCTGCTGAGCCGCGCCGAGATGTTCCGGTTGATGGTGGAGCGCTCGCCGCTGCCGATCTCGGTCCAGGACCGCGACTGGCGGCTGGTGCTGGTCAACGACGCGTACTGCACCTTCACCGGCTACCAGCGCTCCGAACTGGTCGGCCGCGACCCGGCGTACCTGGTGCATCCCCCCGAGGAGATCGCGAGGCTGCCCGCGCAGCGCCGGGCGATCATGAGCCTGAACATCGACGACTTCCCGCACCACCACGTGATTCGCGAGCTGGTGCGACGCGACGGCAGCCGGGTGCGATACCACGGCTCGCTCAGCTTCTCGCGCGGCCCCGCCGGCGAGCCGCTCTGGTGCGCGACGCTGGTCGACCTGAGCGCGCTCGACGAGCTGCGCGGCCAGCTGTCCGAGCAGACCGAGCTCGCCCACGCGATGCGCCAGCGCTTCGACCGGTTCTCGTCGCTGAGCCACGACGGCATCGCGATCGTCGAGCGCGCCAGCGACCGGATCGTCCACGTCAACCGCTCGCTGTGCGAGCTGCTCGGCGTCGACCGCGCGGCGCTCGAGGGTGCCCCGATCACCTCGGTCTGGTCCGGCTTCATCGATGGCGACGCGGACCGCATCGCCGCGGTGCTCGCCCGCACGTTCACGCAGTCGCACTCGGGCACGACGATCCGGCTGCAGCAGGGCGACGCGGCGGGCCGCTGGATCCGGTTGCGGGCGGTCTCGGGCGGCATGCACCAGTCCGAGTACTACCTGATGTTCGAGGACATCTCCGACTCGGTCGAGCAGCAGCGCATCCGCGACCGCGAGGCCGAGACACAGGTCGCGACGATCGTCAGCGAGGTCCACCACCGGATCAAGAACCACCTGCAGGGGGTGCTGAACCTGCTGCAGCCGCGCGCGAGCGCGGACGAGGTCTCCAACGAGATGATCCTGCGGGCGGCGACGCAGGTCGCCGGCATCGCGCACATCCACGGCATCCTGATGAGCTCGCCGGAGCGCGCGCCGCTCACGCGGATGGTCGTCGCGATCGCCGATGCGGTCTCTGCGCTGTGGCACGTGCCGGTCGTCACCACGGTCGCCGACGCGCCCGAGGCGCCCGACTACGCGGTGCCGGAGATCGAGTCGGTCCCGGTCGCGCTGATCGTGAACGAGCTCCTCGTCAACGCGATCAAGCACCGCAGCGGCCCGGGCCCGGTGAACGTGGACGTCGAGCCGCGGCAGGACGGCGTGCGGGTGCGCATCGGCAACCCCGGCGCGCTGCCGCCGGACTTCGACGTCGCGACGCGCGCGACCGCCTCGGGCCTCGGCCTGGTGCGCAGCCTGATCGGGCGGACCACCACGCGGCTGTCGATCGCGTCCGAGGCCGGACGCGTCACCTGCCACCTCGAACTGAGCTCGCCGATCGTCATACCCTCCGGCCGCGCGCCGAGCCGCGACTGAGCCGGCGTGCCGGCGCCCGCACGCCGCCGCGTCGGTGCCTCGCGGGGTTCGTCCCTGCGCGGTGGGCGCGCTCAGCGCGCGCCGGCGGCGACCAGCAGCGCCTCGACCTCGCGCTGACCGCGCGTGCGGGCGTGCGCCAGCGGCGTCACGCCGGCGCGGTCCGCCTTGGACGGCGCGGCGCCGCGCGCGAGCAGCATCCGGACGATCTCGACATGGCGCGGCCCGCCGTCCCCCAGGATCACCGCCTCGAGCAGCGCCGTCCAGCCCAGGTCGTTGACGTGGTCGACGTCGATCGACGTCTTCAGCAGCTCGCGGACCGCCTCGACGTGGCCGTAGTGGCAGGCCGGAATCAGCGCGGTGCCGCCGAAGCGGTTCGTGCTCTTCAGGTCCGCGCCGGCGGCGATCGTCATCCGCAGGATCTCGACGTGCCCACGCGCGCCGGCGAGCAGGAACGCACTGTCGCGGATCGCGTCCTGCGCGTTCGGGTCGGCGCCGGCCTCGAGCAGCCGGCGCGCGGTCTCCGGGTGGTTGCCCTGGGTCGCCGCGAGCAGCGCGGTGCGACCGCGCGCGTCGCGGGCCTTCGGACTCGCACCGGCGGCGAGCATGCGTGCCACAGCGGGGGCGTCGCCGCGCGCCGCGGCGTCGATCAGCGCGGCGTCGGGGTCGGCGGCCACCGGGTCGGACGACTGCGCGACGGCGCGCGCCGAGACGGCCGCGCACGCGACACACGCGCACGCGGCGCCGAGCATCGCGCGCCGCCGCGGGCTCGCCCCTCGCGCGGCGCCGAGCACGCCTGAACGTCCGGCGCGCCGCGTCGGCACCGCGCTCAAGCGCGGCGAACCCCGCGCGCCCCGCGCGGCGCACCGGCACCGGTGTCGACCACCGTCCCGCTCAGGTCGTGCGCGTCCGAGCCGTCGATCGCGACGTCGACGAACGCGCCGACCTTCAGCGACGGATGCGGCGCGACGTGGACCACGCCGTCGATCTCCGGTGCGTCGGCCGCGGAGCGCGCGATCGCGCCCTCGGGCCCGGCTGCATCGACCAGCACGCGCTGCACCGTGCCGACCTTGCGCTTCAGGCGCCGGCGGCTGATGCGCTGCTGGACCTGCATGAAGCGCTTGCGCCGGTCCTCGCGGACCTCGTCCGGCAGCGCGCCGTCGAGCTCGTTCGCGGCCGCGCCCTCGACCGGCGAGTAGGCGAAGCAGCCGACGCGGTCGAGCTCGGCCTCCTTCAGGAACGCGAGCAGCTCCTCGAACTGCGACTCGGTCTCGCCGGGAAAGCCGGCGATGAAGGTCGAGCGCACGGTGAGCTCCGGCACCACCTTTCGCCAGCCCTGGATGCGCTCGAGGTTGCGCTCGCCGCTCGCCGGCCGCTTCATCCGCTTCAGCACCTCGGGGTGCGCGTGCTGGAACGGCACGTCGAGGTACGGCAGCACCAGGCCCTCGGCCATCAGCGGCAGCACCTCGTCGACGTGCGGGTACGGGTAGACGTAGTGCAGCCGCACCCACGCGTCGTGCTCGCGCGCGGCGAGGCCCAGCTCGCGGCACAGCTCGGTCATCCGCGTGCGAACCGGCCGGCCGTCGACGAAGTCGGTCCGGTACCTGATGTCGACCCCGTACGCGCTGGTGTCCTGCGAGATCACCAGCAGCTCCTTCACGCCGGACTTCAGCAGCGCGCGCGCCTCGCGCACCACTTCGCCGATCGGCCGCGACACCAGGTCGCCACGCATCGACGGGATGATGCAGAAGCTGCAGCGGTGGTTGCAGCCCTCGGAGATCTTCAGGTACGCGTAGTGCCGCGGCGTGAGCTTGACGCCACCCTCGGGCACGAGATCGACGAACGGGTCGTGCGGCCGCGGCAGGTGCGCGTGCACGTGGCCCATCACCTCCTCGAGCGCGTGCGGCCCGGTCACCGCGAGCACGCTCGGGTGGACCTGCGCGACGAGGTTGCCGCCGTCGGCTCCGGCCTTCGCGCCGAGGCAGCCGGTGACGACGACCTTGCCGTTCTCGGCGAGCGCCTCGCCGATCGCGTCGAGCGACTCGCGGACCGCGTCGTCGATGAAGCCGCAGGTGTTGACCACCACGAGGTCGGAGTCGTGGTAGCTCGGGGCGATGACGTAGCCCTCGGCGCGCAGCTGGGTGACGATGCGCTCGGCGTCGACGAGCGCCTTCGGGCAGCCCAGCGAGACGAAGCCCACGCGAGGCGGCTCGGCCACCTGCGGCACCTTGGGTCGCGGCATGGCCGCGACGGGCGTGCGGCGGGTCGCGGCACGGGGCCGCTTGACGGAAACGGGGGGCATCGCGGGCGGGTCCGGGGACCCGGAGCGGGAAAGCCCGATTCTAGCGCGCTACTTCTTGCCGCCCTCGCCCGGACCGGTGCCGCCGCCGGGGCCGCCCGGGGGCGTGCCCGCGCCGGGGAACGGGAAGTTCTGGAAGACCGACCGGGCCTGCTGCTGCATCTGTTCCTGCATCTGCACGAACAGGTTCTTCGACTGGTCGATGTAGTGGCTCATCATGCCCTGCATCATCGGCGTCTGGACCTGCATGAACTGCGCCCACAGCTCGGGGCTGGTCGGCAGGTTCTTGCCGTCGTAGAACGCCTTCGACTGCTCCTGGAACTTGTTCTGGATGTCGACGAACGCGCCCATCGACTTCTCGAGGTACGCGCCCATCATCCCCTGCATCGCGTGCCCGTAGAAGCGGATGATCTGGGAGAGCATCTGCGAGGTGAACAGCGGCGCGCCGCTCGCTTCCTCCTCGAGGATGATCTGCAGCAGGATGCTGCGTGTCAGGTCCTCGTCGCTCTTCGCGTCAATGACACGGAAGTCCTCGTTCTCGAGCACGAGCTGCTTGACGTCCGCGAGCGTGATGTACGCGCTGGTCTGGGTGTCGTACAGCCGGCGGTTCGGGTACTTCTTGATCAGGCGGCTCGAGGTGGCCATGTCGTCTCCAGGAACGTCGCCCGGCGCCGGGGCCGGCGCCGCGGGTCGTCGCCCGGAGGCGACGACCGGCACGTTGCGGCGCATCATCCCATATGGAGACCGCCGTTGCACGAGAAGTCGGCCCCGGTCGTATAGCCGGCGTCGTCGGTCGAGAGCCAGCCGCAGATCGAGCCGATCTCCTCGGCACGACCGAGGCGCTTGACCGGGATCGTCGCGATGATCTTCTCGCGGACGTCCTCCCGGACGGCCATCACCATGTCGGTCGCGATGTAACCGGGGCTGACGGTGTTGACCGTCACGCCCTTCGCCGCGACCTCTTGGGCGAGCGCCATCGTGAAGCCGTGCATGCCCGCCTTGGCCGCCGAGTAGTTGGTCTGCCCGAACTGGCCCTTCTCGCCGTTGACCGACGAGATGTTGATCACCCGGCCCCAGCCCTTGTCCATCATCCCGTCGATGACCTGCTTGGTCACGCAGAACAGGCTGTTCAGGTTGGTGGAGATGACCGCGTTCCAGTCGTCGAGCGACATCTTGCGGAAGGCGCCGTCGCGGGTGATGCCGGCATTGTTGACCAGGACGTCGGGGTTGCCGTGCTCGGCCTTGACCTTGTCGAACGCGGCCTTGGTCGAGTCCCAATCGGACACGTTGCCGACCGACGCCCAGAACGTGTAGCCGTCCTTCTTCTGCTCGCCGAGCCACTTCTCGTGGTCACGGGTCGGGCCGCAGCCCGCGATCACGGTGTAGCCCATGTCGTGGAACTTGCGGCAGATGGCGGTACCGATGCCGCCCATGCCGCCGGTCACGTATGCGAGCTTGCTCATCGTCGATGTCTCCTCGCGCCCTGCTCGGGCGATGTGGGTTCAGGAAGGATGCTTGAAGGGGATCGGCATCGCCGCGTCGGGCTTCGCCTTCACCTTGACATACCGGCCGGGCGCCGGCTCGAGCGGCGGGTTGGCGGCATCGCCGAGCCTCGTCGGCGCGGGCCTGGACGGGCCCTTGAAGGCCTCGAGCCACGCGGCCCAGTCGTTCCACCAGCTGCCCGGATACTCGGTCGCGCCGGCCAGCCAGTCGTCGGCCGACGCCGGCAGACGCTCGCCCACCCAGTAGCTGCGCCTGTTCTTCGAGGCCGGATTGATCGCGCCGGCGATGTGGCCCGACGCGCCGAGCGCGAAGCGCAGCCGGTTCGACAGCAGCCGCGTCGATCCGTAGGCCGCCCGCCAGGGCACGATGTGGTCCTCGCGCGCGCCGAACACGTAAGTCGGCACGTCGATGCGGCGCAGGTCGATCTTCTCGCCGACGCAGGTGAGCGCGTCGGGCACGCGCAGCTCGTTCTGCAGGTACATGTGCCGCAGGTACCAGCAGTAGAGCGGGCCGGGCAGGTTCGTGCTGTCGGAGTTCCAGTACAGCAGGTCGAACGGCGGCGGGTCCTCGCCCTTCAGGTAGTTCGCGACGACGTAGTTCCACACCAGGTCGTTCGGCCGCAGGAACGAGAAGGTGGTGGCGAGCTCCTGGCCGGTCATCAGGCCGCCGTCGCCCAGCGTCTGCTCGCGCCAGGCGACCTGCGCCGGGTCGATGAACACGCCGAGCACGCCCGGCTCCTCGAAGTCGAGCAGCGTCGTCATCAGCGTCAGCGCCTCGACCGGCTTCTCGCCGCGTGCGGCGAGCGCCGCCAGCGAGGTCGCGAGGATCGTGCCGCCGACGCAGAAGCCGAGCGCGTTGATCGTCTCGCTGCGCGAGATCGCCTGCACGCGACGGATCGCCTCGACGACGCCGCGCTCGATGTAGTCGTCCCAGGTGAGCCGCCCGTGCTCCGGCTGCGCGTTCAGCCACGAGACCAGGAACACCGTGTGGCCGCGCGCGACCGCGTGCGCGACGAACGAGTTCTCGGGCTGCAGATCGAGGATGTAGAACTTGTTGATGAACGGCGGCACCAGCATCAGCGGTCGGCTGCCCACGGTCGGCGTGGTCGGCGTGTACTGGATCAGCTCGATCACGCCGTTGCGGAAGACGACCGCGCCCTTCGAGGTGCCGACGTTGCGACCGACCTCGAACGCGTTCTCGTCGGTCATCGAGATGTGGCCCTTGCCGATGTCGGCGAGCAGGTTCTCGATGCCGTGGCGCAGGCTCTCGCCGTGGGAGTCGAGCAGCTTCTGCTGCGCGTCCGGGTTGGTCGGCAGGAAGTTCGAGGGCGACAGCGCGTCGACCCACTGCTGCGTGAAGAAGCGGATGCGCTCGCGGGTCCGCGCGTCCGCGTCGACCGAGTCGGCCATGCGCTGCATGAAGTCCGCGTTCAGCAGGTAGAGCGCGGCGCTCCATGCGAACGGCGCCTGCTTCGACCAGGCGGGGCTCGAGAAGCGCTTGTCCGGCAGCGCGGGGGCGCCGCCCTCGGGCTTGAGGAAGTCCGACCAGAGCTGCTGCAGGCGCGTCGCGTACTCGTTCTGCAGCGACATCAGCTTCGAGGGGTCGATCGACCACATCGGGAACGCGCCGGCCGCGACGGCGGCGAGGTCATCGATCGGCTCCGGGCGCGCGGTTCGGGTGCCCGCGCGGGGCGCGGCGTCCGACGCGGGGCGCGAGGCGCCCGCGGTCGTGGCGGGCCTCGGGGCGGCGCCGGTGGCGGCGGCCTTCGAGGCGCCGACGCGCGCGCGCGCGGGCCGGACCTTCGCCGTCGTGCCCGTCGAGGTGCGCTTCGGTCGCGAGGCGGACGCGGTGTCGCCCGAGGTTCGCGGTTGCCGTGATGAAGCCATGGACTCCTCAGTGTCGTTCGTCGGCGCGCAGTATGCTGCGCCGACCTTTCGTGAATCTTGCGCCGCGTCAAGGGACTTGTCCACGCGGCGCGGCCCCCCTCCCCGTGTACATCGTCGCCATCGCCTGGCTCTACGTCGTGCTCATGATGTCGCTGACCGAGGCCTCGGTCGTCGCGGGCATCGCGACCTTCGTGTTCTACGGTCTCGCTCCGCTGTCGCTGTTCCTGTGGCTCGTCGGCACGCCGCAGCGACGCCGCAATCGCCGCTCAGCCGGCGAGCCAGACGAGTGACGCGAAGCGGCCGCTGCGGCGGTCGCGTCGGTGCGAATAGAAGCGCGCGCGGTCGGCGACCGTGCACAGGCCGCCGCCCGCGACGTCGACGACGCCGCGCGCGGCGAGCCGCAGGTGCGCGAGCGCGAACAGGTCGGCCCACCACTTCCCCGGCGCCGGGCCGGGCGTGAACGCGGCGGCGGCGGCCGCGTCGAGCTCGCAGAACGCCTGCCGGACCTCGTCGCCGACCTCGAAGGCCGACGGACCGATCGCGGGGCCGAGCCATGCGAGCACGCGCGCGTCGCGGCCCGCGCGCGCGCGCACCGCGTCGACCGCGGCCTCGACGACGCCGGCGGCGAGGCCGCGCCAGCCCGCGTGCGCCGCGCCGACCGCGCGGCCCGTCGCGTCGGCGAGCAGGATCGGCAGGCAGTCGGCGGTCATCACCGCGAGCACGGTGCCGGGCCGCGTCGCGACCGCCGCGTCGGCGACCGGCGGCGCCGCACCGATCCACGGCGTGTCGGCGTCGTGCACGGCGGTGCCGTGCACCTGCTGCAACCAGCGAATCGGGCCGCGCACCGCGGCTTCGAGCCGC
>JBILTM010000339.1:0-3175 GCA_044371545.1 Burkholderiaceae bacterium | reverse complement strand
CCGACGGTGCCCCGCAGGCGCACCGGGGGGGCCGAAGCAGCACGTTCGAGCAGCATGTCGCCGTCTTCGAACTGTCGGTAGCGCTCCAGGCCGAGCCCGGCGACCAGCCGGTCGAGCTGCGGTTGGAGATCCGGCCAGAACCATGTGGGTCCGAGGTCGAATCGGTCGGTGCCCGGCACCGTCGGGTCGACGAACGCGCCATCGGCAGCGACGGACAGGATGCGGCCTCCGAGGGTCTCGCGCGCCTCGAACAGCACCACGTCGCGCACGCCCTGCTCCTGCAGCAGCGTCGCCGCCAGCAGCCCGCCGATGCCGCCGCCGACGATGGCGATCCGTGCGTCGGCGACGCTCAAGCGAGTGCCGCGGCCAGGTGGCCGGTCTTGAGGTAGAGCATCGCGCCGGCGGCGCCCGCCACGTATCCGGCGCGCGCGCCGGGCGGAAGCCGCAACCAGCTGCCGCGATCGTACGACTTGCCGGCCTCGTCCAGCCGACCGTCCACGACCAGCAGCTCCGCGCCGCCGCGCGCATCGGGCTCCAGGCGCTGGCCCGGGCGCAGCCGCCGCAGGCTCACCGACTCGTGGTCGCTCGCATGCAGCGGACACACGTCGTGCTCGCCGTCGCGTCGCCAGGCCGCGGGGTCGCGCGTGTCGATGCGCACCGTCAGCGTGTCCGCCGCCGACATCTGCCAGAGCTTCACGAAGATCAGCGCCCCGTCCTTGCTCGAGGGCCGGTGGGCCGAGCCCGGCGGATTGCGCAGGTACCAGCCCGCGCCGTAGTCCCCGCTGTCGTCGGAGAACGTGCCCTCCAGCACCAGCACCTCCTCGCCACCGGGATGGCCGTGGACGGGGAAGGACGAGCGGGGCGCGTAGCGCACCAGGCTCGTGGCGCGCGCATGCTCGCCGCCGAGGCGGTCCAGCATCATCCGCATCACGCCGGGCTGCGGCGACGCCACCCAGCGGTGCTCGTCGGCCCCGACGACGGCGGGAACGGAGAGGTCGGCGTTCACGAGCATGGTGGAGTCTCCTCAGTTCCGGCCGGCCATCACGCCGCCGTCGACGTCCCAGAGCGAGGTGACGCCCTGGGTCACGAAGAAGATTGCCTTGTTCAGCGTCATGTAGCGATCGTAGTCGTCCTGGCCTCGAATGTCCGAGGCCTGATGTCGAGACGGACCATGGGAATCCTCGTACGGTTGCCGCGGAAGGAAGGTTCATCGCGCTTGATCGGGCGACGGGATGAAGCGTAGGGTTCGCCGCTCGCATAGACAAATTGTTTGTCCGCATGCGATTCATTCAGGAAATCGATCGATGAACTTCAGCATCCGGCAGCTTCGGTTCGCCGTCTCGGTGGCCGGATGCGGATCGTTCACCGAGGCGGCCGCCGAGTGCTGCGTGCGAAGGCCACGCTCGAGGTGCAGGCCCGCCCGTACCTGCAGCCGGACACGCGACTGCTGCGGATCGGCACGTCGCCGCTGATCCGCCCTAACCTGCTGTCGCTGATGGTGGAGCCGTTCCTCGCCCGGCAGACCGGACTGGACGTCGTGCTGCGCGAGATGAACATGATCGATCTGCATCGCATGCTCGGCGAGGGCCTGCTCGATGTCGTCATCGGCGTGAGCGGTACGCTGAAGGACGCGTGGCAGGCCGCGCCGCTGTATCGGGAGCCGCTGCTGTTCCTGCCCCGCGGGGATGCGCATGTGCCCCGCCGACGCAAGGACGCGGTGGAGTTCTCGGAGATCGCCGCCGAGACCTACGTCATGGTCCCCGACGCCTGCGGCCTCGCGCGCACCACGCGCTAACTGTTCCGGCGGCACCGTCGCAGGCTGGTCGAGTACACGGGCGAGGCGATGGGCTATCGGGTGCTGCAGGAGTGGGCCGCCCTGGGCATCGGTGCGGCGATCCTGCCGCAGTCCAAGCTGGCGGCGAACCATCGGTCCGCCTATCCCGTCGTCGACAGAGCGGGGCAGCCGGTGACCCTCGGCTTCGCGGCGGTCTGGCCCCGCGGCGAGGGGCGGGCGCCGTATCTGGTCGCCTTCACCCAGCATCTGGCGAAGGTGGCGCCGTGCATCGCGGCGGGACTGCGCCCGCAGGCGTGACGGCAGCGCGTTCGCCCCTGCAGGCGTGCGCCGCGTCGGTGTCGATGCCATGACGGCGGTACCCCCGAGGTGGCTCCGCATGTCGGGACGTCATTCTTCGCGCACGGACCCGCCCGGCCCGCTCCTGCGCCGCAAAGGCTCCAGCATGGGTTTCAGGCCGTTGTGGTCGATCTCCCGCATCAGCGCGAGCAGACGGCCGATCTCGCCCGCCGGGAAGCCCTTGCGTGCGAACCAGTGCAGGGAGCTGCCGGGAAGGTCCGCGATGAGGCGGCCCGCGTACTTGCCGAACGGCACCTCGCGTGCGCCGCCGCTCCGGTAGTATTTCGCGAAACGCAGGTGCTCGAGCTCGCCAGAGCTCGGCGAGGAGATGGGAGACATGAACAGCAATCCAGGCACCGGACCGAGGGCGTCGGCGAGCCCCGCCGATCCACGCCGACAACCGCGATTCGAACCCATCGACCCGTCGGGTCGGCCTGACTTCGCGGCCATCGTGCACGGCGTCGACCTGACGCGGGAACTCGGCGCAGACGAGATCGACGCGATCCACGCCGCGATCGATCGCTACGGCGTGCTGGTCTTTCGCGACCAGCGCCTGGACGACACGCAGCAGGTGGCGTTCAGTCGCCAGCTCGGGCCGCTCGAACTCGCGACCGGCGACATCGGCGAGGTGAAGGACCGCCGGCTCGCGATGGAGCTGAACGACATCTCGAACCTGGACAAGCACGGCGAGGTCCTGCCGCGGGACAACCGGGCGCGCCTGTTCGGCTTGGGCAATCGCCTGTGGCATTCGGACAGCTCGTTCAAGGCCGTGCCGTCGAAGTACTCGTTGCTCTCGGCCCGGCAGATCCCGTCGGTCGGTGGCAATACCGAGTTCGCCGACATGCGCGCCGCCTACGACGCGCTCGACCACGAGACGCGCGGCGAGATCCAGGATCTCGTCTGCCTGCACAGCCAGATCTATTCGCGCGGCCTCCTCGGTTTCGACGACTTCACGCAGGCCGAGCGCCTCAAGTGGGCGCCGGTGCGCCAGCGACTCGTGCGCCGGCATCCGAACACCGGCCGGTACTCGCTCTACCTGTCCAG
>JBILTM010000174.1:0-11143 GCA_044371545.1 Burkholderiaceae bacterium | reverse complement strand
TGCGTCGGCCGGCAGACCCTGGGCGCGGGCGCGCGCCTGCAGCACGAGGCGCAGCGCCGCGAGGTTGATCGTGTGCTGGCCCTTGTTGTCCGCGGTGCCGCGGCCGTACCAGCGCTCGCCGTCGGCTTGCAGCGTCCACGGATCGCGCTCGGCGCGCCACTGGCCCGCGAGGCCGCGGATCACGTCGGCATGGCCGTAGCCGAGCACCGTCGGCAGCGACCGGTCCTCGACGCGGCGCGCCAGCAGCATCGGGCCGCCGGTGTTCGCGGGGTTGTCGACGATCTCGACCTCGAAGCCGAGCGGCCCCAGCGCCGGTGCGATCTCGTCGCGCAGGTATGCACCGAGCACCGCGGCACGTGACGGGTCCTGGCTCTCGGTGGGGATCGCGATGCGGCGCGCCAGCTCGTCGAACAGGCCGCCCGCGTCGAACCAGCGCTCGGCGTCGGCGATCGCGCGCTCGCGCGCGGCGGAGGTGGTGTCGGCGGTCATCGCGGTGCGGGCAGGGATAATCGGCGGATGATGACACGGACCGCCTCGCCGGGCGCCGCGCGTGCGCTGCTCGCCGCGGCGGGCCTGCCCACGCGCTGGGCCGGGGCCGACGCGTTCGCGGTCCTCGAGCTCGAGCTCGGCGACGGCGCGGTCCTGCTCGAGGCGCTGCTCGCGTGGCACGCGGACCCGGCGCGCTGCACCCGGCTGCACTGGGCCACGCTGTCGCCGCGGCCGCCGTCGCACGACGCGCTCGCCGCGGTGCTCGCGCATCGCGAGCTGCCTGCGGCGACAGCGGCCGAGCTGCTCGCACGCTGGCCGCCGCCGACGCCCGGCGTGCACCGGATCGAGCTCGACGGCGGACGGGTGCGGATCGCCCTGGCGGTCGGCGCGCCGCGCGCGATGTTGCCGGGCTGGGTGCCGCGGGCCGACGCGCTGCTGGTGCCGGTGCCCGCCGACGCACCGCCGGATGCCGCGGTGCTGCGGGCCGCGGCCGCGTGCCTGGTCGCCGACGGCGTCGCGGGCATCGCCGTCGCGGACCCGCGCGCCGGGTCGCAGGCCGAGGCGACGCTGCGCGCGCTGTCGGCCGCCGGCCTGCGCTGCGAGGCGATCGGAGCGGCGGCCGGTGCGGCCGGCCAGGCCGGCGAGGCGCGCGCCTGGCGTGCGACCCGCGTGCGCGGCCGTGCGGCGCCCGCGCCCGCCGCGCCGGCGCGCGATGCGCTCGTCGTCGGCGGCGGGCTCGCCGGCGCCGCCACCGCCGCGGCCCTCGCGCGCCGCGGCTGGCGCGTCGTCCGCGTCGACGCGGGCCGCGATGGTCCCGAGGCCGGGTCGCTGCAGCCGGTGCTCGCGCAGCATCCGTCGGTGAGCCCAGACGACGCGCCGCTGTCGCGCCTGACCCGCGCGGCGACGCTGCTCGCGCGGCAGGTCGCGGGCGCCGCCGCGCTGCGGCGCATCGGCCGCGTGCAGTGCGAGGACGACGCGATCGCGGCACGCGCCGCAGGCTCGCTGCACGCGGACTGGGTGCGCGCCGTCGACGCCACCGAGGCATCGGCGCTCGCCGGCGTGCGGTTGCGCCGCGGCGGGCTGTGGCTGCCGCTCGCGTGCAGCGCGGACCCGCGCGAGCTGCTCGACGCGTGGACGCCCGAGGGCGTCCGGACGATCGAGGCGCGGCGGGTCGCGTGCGTAGAGCGTCACGGGGCCGGCTGGCGCGCGCTCGACCCGGACGGCGCGACGCTCGCCGAGTCGCCGGTCGCGGTGCTCGCCTGCGGCGCTGGCGACGTCGCCGTCCGCACGGCGCCCGGCGCAGCCCCGCGAGCGCTCGATGCGCTGCTCGGCCCCGCGGGCCTGCGACGGCGCGCGGGCACCACCACCGTCGCACGCGCGGGCCCGTCGGCCCGCCCGCGCTGCATCGTCGGCGGCGACGGCCACGCCGTGCCGCTCGATGCGGAACGCGTGCTGCTCGGCCCCGCGGGATCGCCGCTCGACGCCGACGACGCGCCGGCCCGCGCGTGGGCCCGCTGGGCCGCGCAGCTGGTCGTGCCGGCCGACGTGCCGCCGCTCGCGCCCGGCCGCACCGGATCGAGGCTGTCCACGCGCGACCACCTGCCGCTCGCCGGCACCCTCTTCGACCCCGACACGCTCGAGCCGCTGCCCGGCCTCCTCGTGCACGCCGCGCTCGGCGGACGCGGCCTGCTCTGGGCGACGCTGTGCGCCGAGCTCCTCGCCGCGACGCTCGAGCACGAGCCGCTGCCCGTCGAACGCGCGCTCGCGCGCCGCCTCGCGCCGGAACGCTTCGCGGCGCGTGCGCTGCGCCGACCCGACACCGCGGGTTGACCCGCCGCGCGCTCGGCCCGTACCCTCGACGGTCTGCCCGCCGCCGCATGCTCACCGTCCTCGAGGTCACGCTCCCCGTCTTCGCGCTGGTCTTCTGCGGCTGGATCGCCGCGCGGCGCGGATTGATGAGCGAGCCGGCGGTCGAGGGCATCAACGCGTTCGTGTTCTGGTTCGCGCTGCCCGCGATGCTCTATCGCGCGGTGGCCACGCACCCCGTCTCGACGCTGCTCGATGCCCGCTTCCTCGCCGCCTACCTGATCGCGGCCGCGCTGCTCTTCGCGGCGATGCACGCGATCGCGCGCGCGAGCGGCCACGATCCGTCCGAGCGGGTCGCGCTCGCGTTCTCCTCGACCCACGGCAACATCGGCTACCTCGGGCTGCCGTTGCTCGCGCAGCTCGGCGACGCGTCGCTGCTGCCCGCGATGGTGATGGCGATCATCGCGGACATCACCGTCGTCATCGTCGCGTCGATCGTGCTGTTCGAGCTCGCGCGCAGTCGCCGCGGCGGCTCGGGCACGGACGCGCCGATGGGTGCGAGGCTGCGCGGCGCGCTCGGCGGCCTGCTGCGCACCCCGCTGATCCTCGGCATCGCGACCGGCCTCGCCGCCTCGGCGACCGGCACGACGCTGCCCGGACCGGTCGACACCTTCGTCGCGCTGCTCGCGCAGGCCGCAGGGCCCTGCGCGCTGTTCGCGATCGGCGCCTCGCTGGGCGGCCGACGCGTGGTGCTCGACCGCGACGTGGGCCTCGTGCTCGCCGCGAAGCTGGTCGTGCATCCCGCGCTCATGGGCGCCGCGATGTGGGCGCTCGGCGCCCCGCCCACGCTCGCCGCGATCGGCGTGCTCGCGGCCGCGTTGCCGACCGCGAGCAACACCTTCATCCTGTCGCAGCGCTATGGCGTCGACACCCGCGCGATCGGCGCGGTCATCGTCGTCGGCACGTTCGCCGCCGCCGCCACGGTATCGTTCACGATCTGGCTGCTCGGCCTGCGCGCCGCCTGATCCTCCTCCCTCCCGTCACCACGAAGCCCCATGCCGCGCAAGACCATCCCCATCGTCCGCTACGACTGCTCGAAGTGCCCCGGCTACTGCTGCAGCTATCCCCGCATCGAGGTCAAGGACCGCGACGTCAAGCGCCTCGCGCGCCACTTCGACCTCGGCTTCGCCGAAGCCGAGAAGCGCTTCACCCGCCTGTACGAGCCGGGCGAGCGGGTGCTCAAGCACCGCAAGGACGAGATCTACGGATCGATCTGCCGCTTCTTCGACACCGAGGTGCGACGCTGCACGGTGTACGAGGCCCGCCCGCAGGTCTGCCGCGAGTACCCGAACGGCACGCGCTGCGGCTACTACGACTTCCTGAAGTTCGAGCGCAAGCACCAGGACGACCCGGACTTCATCCCGTCGGCCTGACGCCGGCGGGACCGGGCCGGCGCGCGCGCGACGGCCCGGAGCGGGTCCGAGGTCAGTACCAGCCGCGGCGGTGATCCCAGCCGCGCCGGTCGTCCCAGTCGCGGTGGCCGTGGCCCCAGCCGCGGCCCGGATGCACCCGGTACACCACCGCCGGAGGCGGCGCGTAGACCGGGGGCGGCGGCGCGTACACCACCGCGGGCGGCGGGTAGTACACGCGCGGCGGCGGGTAGTAGACCTGCGGCGGCGGGTAGTACGCGCGCGCAGGGGGGTAGTAGACCTGCGCCGGAGGCGGGTAGTAGCCGCCGCCCGACACGTAGCCGCCGCCATGGTGGACGCGGCTGGTCGCGATCGCGGTGCCGGCGACCGCACCGATCGCGCTGCCGACGATCGCCCCGTCGCGGCCCCCGATCGCACCGCCGATGGCCGCACCCGCCCCGCCGCCGACGACCGCGCCGAGCACCGCGTTGCCGCCATGGGCGTGCGCGGCGGGCGCTGCGGCGAGCGCGCCGAGCAGTGCGATCGTGGTGATGATCCGGGTGTGCATGTCGCTCCTCCGAGGGGGGCGGTGACGATGGATGCAGGCTACCGGAGCCCCCGTTCGCACGGCTCGCGACACGGGCAACAACCGTAACCGGATGTATCCGGCCGGTCGGGCCGCTGCGGGACGGCGCGTCAGTCGCGCGGATCCGGCCGCTTCAGGTAGCGGTCCGCATCGAAGGTCTGCAGCCACTCGGGACGGAACACCGCGAGCCCGGTGATCACGAAACCGGTGGTGACCGCCTCGCCGTCGGCGAGGATCAGCAGCGCGACCCACCACTGCGACGGCGCGCCGCGGGCCGAACCGAGCTCGTAGAGCAGGCGCTCGAGCGCGCCGCCGGCGAGCGTCGCGATCAGCGTGCCGGCGAAGACCGCGACGAACAGGTACACGAAGAGGTGCGCGGGCAGGCGTCGCTCGACGAAGCGCAGCCACGCCCAGGCGATGCCGATCGGCAGCCAGCCGTCGAGCAGGATCGCGAGCGGCACCGCGGCCCAGGGCATCGCGTCGGTCGCCGCGGCGAACGCCGCACCGCCGACCACCGCGACCGCGGCCCAGCGCGGCCCGAGCACGAAGAGCGCGAGCGGCGCGACCAGCCAGTGAAGCGGCGGCCCGCCGACCAGCGTCGTGCGGAAGGTCCAGCCCAGGCCGATCAGCACCGCGAGCGCGCCGAGCGCGTGCGGCGACACCGGCTTGGGCGCCGCGACGCGCGTCATGCGGCCGCCCCTGTCGGGGCGAGCCGCACGCACGCCCGCGTGCCGCGACCTTCGCCGCTCGCGATCGACAGCGTCCAGCCTGCGGCGGCGCACACCCGCTCTGCGATCGTCAGGCCCAGGCCGAGGCCCGAGGGCCCGGTCTCGTCGCTCCCGGCCGCGCCGCCCGCGGCCCCGCGCCAGAACGGGTCGAAGATACGCTCGAGCGCGGCCGCGTCGATGCCCGGCCCCTCGTCGACGACCTCGACGATCCCCCCTCGCTCGACGACGTGCACCGGCGCGCTGCGGCCGTGCCGGATCGCGTTGCGCAGCAGGTTCGACAGCACGACCTCGAGCATCGCCGGGTGCGGGACGGGACGCTGCGGCCCCTCGACCGACACCGTCACCGTCGCACCGAGCAGCCGCGCCTCGCCGGCCATCCGCCGCACGCATCCGTCGACCAGCTCGCCGAGCGGGCGCGCGTCGCCGCGGTCGGGCAGCGGCGCGCCGCGCCCCTCGCCCGGCTGCCAGCGGGCCACCTGCAGCAGCACGTCGAGCAGGCGCTGCAGCTCGTCGACCGACTCGCGGATCGAGCGCACGCGGGCGGCGAGCGGCTCGGGCATCGTCGGCTGCGCGAGCAGCACCTCGGCGCCGGTCGCGATCCGGGTCAGCGGCGTGCGCAGCTCGTGGCTCGCGGCGGCCGCGAACGCACGCTCCTTGCGCAGCGAGGCGACCACCTGACGGCGCTGGTCGTCGAGCGCATCGGCCAGCGCCGCGACCTCGACGTCCATGTCGGACTCGCGGAAGCTCGCGTCGCCGGGGCCGGCCGCGACGCGGCGCTGCAGCCGGCTCAGCCCGCCGAGCAGCCGGTCGACCAGTGCGAACGCGAGCCACGAGGCGAGCACCGTCAGCAGCGAGGCGATCGCGAGTACCGCCCACAGCAGGCTGCGACGCCGCTCCGCGTGGTCTCGGGCGTCGTAGACGAGCAGGAAGGTCTGCGGGCCGCGGTGCGCGATGCCGACGTGGTACTCGACGCCATCGGTGTCGCGCACCTCGCGCAGCGCGACGTCCTTCGCGCGCGCCGCCGCGTCGCCGCGCAGCGGCTCGAGGTGCGGGGGCAACGGGTCGCCGGGCGCGGCCGGATCGTCGGAGGCGACGTACAGCCTCAGGTCGCCGGTGTTCGGGTAGGCGAGCTGCGGCTCGCGCTCGTGGATCTGCATGCTGCGGCGCAGCTCGTCGAGCACCACACGCTCGATCAGGCGCTGCTCGTAGCCGTACCAGACCACGTGGAGCAGCACGGCCTCGGCGAAGGCGGCGAGCGCCGCGGCGACCGTGATCCCGACGGTCAGCCGTCGCCTAAGCGACCGGGTCGGGCGGCCGGATCCGGTAGCCATGGCCATGCAGGTTCTCGATCGGGTCGACCCCCGCGTCGGCGAACGCGCGGCGGGTCTGCGCGACCAGCGCGCGCAGCGCGTCGGCCCCCGGCGGGTCGTCGCCCCAGATCTCGCGCTCGAGGTCGGGCCGCGAGAACACGCGCTCGGGCGCGCTCATCAGCAGGTCGACGAGCTGGAACGAGCGCGGCGTGAGCCGCACCACCACCTCGCCGACACGCACCCGCCGCGCGTCGCGCTCGAGCCGCAGCGCGCCGATCGCCTGCACCGGGGTCGCACGCCCGGTCGCGCGCCGAGTGAGCGCGCGCAGCCGCATCGCGAGCTCGTCGAGCAGGAACGGCTTGACCAGGTAGTCGTCGGCGCCGGCCGCGAAGCCCGCGCGCTTGCTGTCGATCGAGTCGCGGGCGGTCAGCATCAGCACCGGGGTGCCGGCGAGGGCACCGGATCGCAGGCGGCGGCACCAGTCGATGCCGTCGATGCCGGGCAGATTCAGGTCCAGCACGACGACGTCCGGCCGCTCCCGCTCGGCGAGGGTCATCCCGACGATCCCGTCGGGCGCGTAGCGGGTGTCCATCCCGACGGTCTGCAGGTAGTCGCAGACGTTGGCGCCGATCACCGGATCATCCTCGATCACGAGCACGCGCATCGCATCGTCTCCTGCGTTCCGGCCGGGCTCAGCCCAGCGCGGCCCGCGCATTGCGCCACAGGCGCATCCACGGCGACTCGCCGTCCGGGCCCGACACGCGCGGCGCGCCGGACGCCGACTCGTCGGGCCGCCACGACCACTGCACGGTCCGGAACACGCGCTCCGGGTGCGGCATCAGGATCGTCGCCCGTCCGTCGGGCGTCGTGTAGCCCGTCAGGCCGCCGGGCGACCCGTTCGGGTTGGCCGGGTACGCGTCGGCCGGCGAGCCGTCGCCGTTCACGTACCGCAATGCGCCGAGCGCCGCCGCGGCGTGCTCGGGGCGCTCGTGCTCGACGCGGCCCTCGCCGTGCGCGCTCGCGATCGGCAGCCGTGAGCCGGCCATGCCCGCGAAGAACAGCGACGGCGACGGCAGCACCTCGACCGTGCCGAAGCGCGCCTCGAACTGCGCGGACCGGTTGGTGCGGAACCGCGGCCAGTGCTCGGCGCCGGGGACGATGGCCTTGAGCTGCGACAGCATCTGGCAGCCGTTGCACACGCCGAGCGTGAAGGTCGTCGGCCGCTGGAAGAAGGTCGCGAACTGCTCGGCGAGCCGAGCATTGAAGAGAATCGTCTTCGCCCAGCCCGAGCCGCCGCCGAGCACGTCGCCGTACGAGAAGCCGCCGCAGGCGACCAGACCGGCGAAGTCGGCGAGCCGGTGACGGCCCTCGATCAGGTCGGTCATGTGGACGTCGTACGACTCGAAGCCGGCGAGGTCGAAGGCCGCGGCCATCTCGACCTGGCTGTTGACGCCCTGCTCGCGCAGCACCGCGACGCGCGGCCGCGCGCCGCGCGACACGTAGGGCGCGGCGACGTCCTCGGCGGGATCGAAGCCGAGCGACACCGACAGCGGCGGCTGCGCGCCGGCGCCGTGGCGCTCGAACTCCTCGCGCGCGCAGTCCGGGTCGTCGCGCAGCGCGGCGATGCGGTAGGAGGTCTCGCTCCAGGCCGACTGCAGCGTCGCGCGCGGTGCGCTCCAGACCTTCTTGGCGTCGCGCCAGACCTCGAGCTCGTCGCGCTCGTTCGGCGTGCCGATCACGTGCGTGACGCGCGACAGGCCCGCCTCGCGGAACGCGGCGAGCACCGCGTCACGATCGGCGCGGCGCACCTGCAGCACGACGCCGGCCTCTTCCGCGAACAGCGCCTTCATCGTGAGCTCGTTGCGCTGGACCGCGACCTGCTCGGGGCGGATCTTGAAGTCGCCCCAGTCGGCCGAGTGCGGGTCGATCGTCAGCATGTCGAGGTTCAGCGTCACGCCGCAGTGCCCGGCGAACGCCATCTCGCAGACGCTGGCGAAGAGGCCGCCGTCGGACCGGTCGTGCACAGCGAGCAGCCGGCCTGCGGCCGACAGCGCCTGCACGGTCGCGAACGCGCGCGCGAGCAGCGTCGGGTCGGCCAGGTCGGGCACCGCGTCGCCGAGCTGCTGCGTGACCTGCGCGAGCGCCGAGCCGCCGAGCCGGTGGCGGCCCTCGCCCAGGTCGACCAGCAGCAGCGTCGTGTCGCCGAGGTCGGTGCGCAGCTGCGGCGTCAGCGCGCGGCGCACGTCGGTCACCGGCGCCCACGCGGTGACGATCAGCGAGGTCGGCGAGGCGACCTCGCGTTTCGCGCCGTCGGCGTCCGACCAGCGCGTGCGCATCGACAGCGAATCCTTGCCGACCGGGATCGCGATGCCGAGCGCGATCGACAGCTCGCTCGCCGCCTTCACCGCGTCGAACAGGTCAGCGTCGTCGTCGGGCGTGCCGCAGGCGGCCATCCAGTTGGCCGACAGCTTGATCGCGTCGATGGACGCGACCGGCGCGCCCATCAGGTTGGTGACCGCCTCGGCGATCGCCATCCGCGCCGACGACCGCGAGCGGCGTGCGCTCGCCCATCGACAGCGCATCGCCGCGGAACCCGGTGTGGTCGACGAGGCCGATCGCGCAGTCGGCGACCGGCACCTGCCACGGCCCGACCATCTGGTCGCGTGAAGAAAGCCCGCCCACCGTGCGGTCGCCGATCGTGATCAGGAACGACTTGGACGCGACCGCGGGCAGCCGCAGCACGCGCAGCGCGACCTCGCCGAGCTCCAGCCCGGCCGCGTCGACCTCGGGCAGCGCGCGCGCACGGCGGCGCGCATCGCGGTGCATCCTCGGCGCCTTGCCGAGCAGCACCTCCATCGGCATGTCGACCGGCTTCGTGCCGTCGGGCGCCTCGAGCACAAGTTGCCGCTCGGCGGTGACCGTGCCGACCACCGCGTACGGGCTGCGCTCGCGCCGGCACAGGAAGTCGAAGGCCTCGAGCGAGCCCGGCGCGATCGCGAGCACGTAGCGCTCCTGCGACTCGTTGCACCAGATCTCGGCCGGCGACAGGCCGGTCGCGAGCAGCGGGATGCGGTCGAGCGAGAACACCGCGCCGCGGTGCGAGCCGTCGACGATCTCGGGGAACGCGTTCGACAGGCCGCCGGCGCCGACGTCGTGGATCGAGAGGATCGGGTTCGCGTCGCCCATCGCGCGGCAGGCGTCGAGCACCTCCTGCGCGCGGCGCTGGATCTCGGCGTTGCCGCGCTGGACCGAGTCGAAGTCGAGCTCGGCGGTGTTGCTGCCCGAGCCCATCGAGGAGGCGGCGCCGCCGCCGAGCCCGATCCGCATGCCGGGGCCGCCCAGCTGGATCAGCAGCGAGCCGGGCGGCAGGTCGTGCTTGCCGACGTGGCCGGCATCGACGTGGCCGACGCCACCGGCGATCATGATCGGCTTGTGGTAGCCGCGGACCTGTGCGCCGACGGACTGCTGGTAGGTCCGGAAGTACCCGAGCAGGTTCGGGCGGCCGAACTCGTTGTTGAACGACGCGCCGCCGATCGGACCCTCGATCATGATCGACAGCGGGGTCGCGATCCGGTCGGGCACGCCGTAGGGCTCGGTCGACCCAGGCCGGCCGTCGACCGGCGCGGTCACGTCCTGCGCGGTCTCCCAGGGCTGCTCGAAGCCGGGGATGCGCAGGTCCGACACGGTGAAGCCGGTCAGGCCGTACTTGGGCTTGGCGCCTCGGCCGGTCGCGCCCTCGTCGCGGATCTCGCCGCCCGAGCCGGTGGCCGCGCCGGGGAACGGCGAGATCGCGGTCGGGTGGTTGTGCGTCTCGACCTTCAGCAGCGCGTGCAACGGCACCTCGTGCCAGCCGTAGCGGCCGTTGGCGCCGTCCTTCATCGTCGCGAAGAAGCGCCGCGCGGTGCCGCCGCCGTCCAGCACCGCGGCGTTGTCGGCGTAGGCGACGACCGTGCCCTGCGGGTGCGCGGCGTGCGTCGCGCGGATCATGCCGAACAGCGAGGTCGGCTGGCGCTCGCCGTCGACGGTCCAGTCGGCGTTGAAGATCTTGTGCCGGCAGTGCTCGGAGTTCGCCTGCGCGAACATCATCAGCTCGACGTCGGTCGGGTCGCGGCCCGCGTCGCGGAACGCCGCGAGCAGGTAGTCGATCTCGTCGTCGGACAGCGCGAGGCCCATCTCGACGTTGGCGCGGGCGAGCGCGTCGCGCCCGCCCTCGCCCACCGCAACGGCGCGCAGGGGCTTGCCGGGCAGGTCGGCGAACAGCGCGGCGAGCGAGGGCGCGTCGGCCACGGGCGGGACCACCGACTCGGTCATCCGGTCGTGAAGCACGGCGGCAAGGCGGTCCAGTCGCTGCGCGTCAGGGCTGTCGCCGCGACGCCCGACGAAGCCGCCGAGCAGGCCGCCCAGGCCCTTGCGGAACGACAGCGCGTACGCGGTGCCCCGCTCGATCCGAGACACCCCATCGAGGCCGCACACGCGGACGATGTCGGTCGCCTTGCTCGACCACGGACTCACCGTGCCGAGCCGCGGGACGACCCACAGCACCGTGGCGCCGTCCGGGCCGCCGGGCACCGGCAGGCCGTCGTCGAGCAGCGCGGCGACGCGCGAGCGCGTGTCCGGCGTCAGCGGCTGCGGGGACAGCACGAAATGCAGGTGCCAGGCTCGCAGGTCGGCCACCGCGTCGTCGGCCGCCTGCAGCGCGGCCAGAAGGCGGCGGCGGCGGAATTCCGAGAGCGCGGAGCCGCCGCGCAGGACGATCGCGTCGGGCATGCGGGAGGGGACTGCAGGGCTGAAAGCCGGATTATACCGGCCGGCCCC
>JBILTM010000338.1:0-3201 GCA_044371545.1 Burkholderiaceae bacterium | reverse complement strand
GCGTGACGATCGGCAGGAAGACGTCGTGCTCGGCGAAGCGGAACAGGCTCGTGGGATCGTGCATCAGCACGTTGGTGTCGAGCACGAAGAGCCGCGACTGCTCGTTGGCCGCGCGTCGCACCGCGCGCCCGCCGCCGACCGGCAGCGCCGCGACGTTGGCGGCCCGCTGCCGCGACGACGCGGGCGGCACCGGGGCCGGCGCGCGCGCCGCGGGCTCGGTCGCAGCCGCGGTGGGCACGGCCTCGATGCGCGCGGCCGCGGGCTCGGCGACGACGGCGCGGTTCGCGGCCTCGCGCGGCGCGACGACGGCGTCGCGGGCGACGGGTTCGGACGGTGGGGCCTCGTCGGGCGCCGCGGCGGCCGCGCCGCGTCCCTTGGGACGGGTCGCGCGCGCCAGCACGACAGTGGTCAGGTCGAGGAGGGTGGCGGGCTTGGTGGGGGCCTTGGGCAGCGGCATCAGGCGGATCCGGGAGCGGCGGGACTCAGAGCGACTCGACGAACTGCAGGACCTCGTCGACGTGGCCCGGCACCTTCACGCCGCGCCACTCGCGCAGCAGCGTGCGGTCGGGGCCGATCACGAAGGTCGAGCGCTCCACGCCGCGCACCTGCTTGCCGTACATGTTCTTCATCTTCATCACGTCGAACAGCCCGCACAGCGCCTCGTCGGGGTCCGAGATCAGCTCGAACGGAAAGGCCATCTTGGACTTGAAGCCCTCGTGCGACTTCAGCGAATCGCGGGAGACGCCGAACACGGTCGCGCCGGCCTTGCGGAACTTCGGGTACGCGTCGCGGAAGGCCGCGCCCTCGGTGGTGCAGCCGGGCGTGTTGTCCTTCGGATAGAAGTACAGCACCACCGTGCCCTCGAGCGACTTCAGCCGGACCGGGCCGCCGGTGGCTTCGGCGGAGAAATCGGGAACCTTCTTGCCGACGGTGACCGTCACGATGCGCAACCTCCTGGAGCGGGACGAATCGACGATAGCACAGCCGTGCAGGCGTCCTTCCCGCCGGGGGCTAAGGCGTCAGGAGCGCGGCCAGGACCTTGCGCCCCTCGGACATCAGGATGTTGTAGGTCCGGCAGGCCGCGCCGGTGTCCATCGTCTCGACGCCGATGCGCCGCGCGGCGAGCGCGGCCGTCAGGCGCGGGTGCGCGAAGCGCTGGGTCGCGCCCGTGCCGAGCAGCACCACCTCGGGCGCGTGCGCGACGATCGCCTCGAAGTGCTCGGCGGCGAGTTCCTCGAAGCGCGCCGGCGCCCAGGGCTCGACCGGCGCCTCGGGCTGCACGAGCAGCGCGTGCTCGTAGCGGCGGGCGTTGATCTCGAGCCAGCCGGTGCCGTAGGCGGTGACCGTGTTCAGCGAGGCGTCGCGGTGCGCGTGCAGCTTCATGGCGGGGTGCGTGAGCCGGCGCGCGCCGGCAACTGCTTGAAAATACGGTACATTATCGGGCTCGACACGATGGCCGCGTCAGCGCCCGACGGCGCGGCCCGAGCAAGGATCCTACATGACCGCCGAGCGTGACTTCGCCCGCATCCGCCGCCTCCCCCCGTACGTCTTCAACATCACCGCCGAGTTGAAGATGGCGGCGCGGCGCCGCGGCGAGGACATCATCGACATGAGCATGGGCAACCCGGACGGGTCCACGCCGCAGCACATCGTCGATAAGCTCGTCGAGGCCTCCAGGCGCCCGAACACCCACGGCTACTCGGTCTCCAAGGGCATCCCGCGGCTGCGCAAGGCGATCAGCGACTGGTACAGGCGCCGCTACGCGGTCGACATCGACCCGGACAGCGAGGCCATCGTCACCATCGGCTCGAAGGAGGGCCTCGCGCACCTGATGCTCGCGACGCTCGATCGCGGCGACACGGTGCTGGTGCCGAACCCGAGCTACCCCATCCACATCTACGGCGCGGTGATCGCCGGCGCGGACATCCGCTCGGTGCGGATGACGCCGGGCGTGGACTTCTTCGAGGAGCTCGAGCGCGCGATCCGCGAGTCGATCCCGAAGCCGAAGATGATGATCCTCGGCTTCCCGAGCAATCCGACCGCGATGTGCGTGGACCTCGGCTTCTTCGAGCGCGTGATCGCGCTCGCCCGCCAGCACGACATCCTCGTCGTGCACGACCTCGCCTACGCCGACATCACCTTCGACGGCTTCGTCGCGCCGTCGATCATGCAGGTGCCCGGCGCGCGCGAGGTCGCGGTCGAGTTCTTCACGATGAGCAAGAGCTACAACATGGCCGGCTGGCGGATCGGCTTCATGGTCGGCAACAAGGAGCTGGTCGGCGCGCTCGCGCGCATCAAGAGCTACCACGACTACGGCACCTTCACCCCGATCCAGGTCGCCTCGATCGCCGCGCTCGACGGCCCGCAGGACTGCGTCGAGGAGATCCGCGAGCAGTACGAGAAGCGCCGCGACGTGCTCGCGAAGGGGCTGCACGAGGCCGGCTGGATGGTCGAGGTGCCGCGCGCGTCGATGTACATCTGGGCCGAGATCCCCGAGCCGTACAAGGCGGCGGGCTCGCTCGAGTTCGCCAAGCGGCTGCTCGCCGAGGCGAAGGTCGCGGTGTCGCCCGGCATCGGCTTCGGCGACTACGGCGACGGGCACGTGCGCTTCGCGCTGATCGAGAACGAGCAACGCACGCGCCAGGCGGTGCGCGGCATCAAGGAGATGTTCCGCAAGGACGGCCTGATGCCCCGCGCGGCGGCCTGAGGAGCGACGCGATGGCCTCGGCTAAGCTCGCACCGGTCCGCGTCGGCCTGCTCGGCATCGGCACGGTGGGCGCCGGCACCTTCGCGGTGCTGACGCGCAACCAGCAGGAGATCACCCGCCGCGCCGGCCGCGGCATCGAGATCGCGATCGTCGCCGACCTGAACGTGGCGCGGGCCCGCGAACTCGTCGGCGACCGCGCCCGCGTCACCGACGACGCGTTCTCGGTCGTGCGCGACCCGCAGATCGAGGTGGTGGTCGAGCTGATCGGCGGCTACGGCATCGCGCGCCAGCTGGTGCTCGAGGCGATCGCGCACGGCAAGCACGTGGTCACCGCGAACAAGGCGCTGCTCGCGGTGCACGGCAACGAGATCTTCGCGGCCGCGCGCGAGCGGGGCGTCACCGTCGCCTTCGAGCCTGCGGTCGCCGGCGGCATCCCGATCATCAAGGCATTGCGCGAGGGCCTGACCGCCAACCGCATCGAGTGGATCGCCGGG
>JBILTM010000173.1:0-11248 GCA_044371545.1 Burkholderiaceae bacterium | reverse complement strand
GCCGCGCGCGGACACGGTCGCGCAGCGGCTCGCGCCGTGCCGGCGCGCGAGCCGCGCGAGTCCGACGACCGCGTCGAAGTCGACGCGGCGGAACGCCTCCTGCGAGCCTGCGACCTTGATCGTCGTGCCGAGGCACAGGTAGACGTCGTCGACCTCGGGCAGGCCGGCGCCGCGGCCGAGCGCGGCGAAGTCGACGACGTGCTCGACGAGCCGCCCGGCCCCGGGCGAGCCGGGCGCGGGCTGCTGCGCGTCGGGCAGCGGCCTGCGCAGCACCGCGTGGATCCGCTCGTACGCGGGCTCGGCGAGCAGCAGCGACAGCAGTCGCGAGCCGGTCAGGCCGGTCGCGCCGGCGATCAGGGCACGACGGCCCACCGCGTCACATGCCCGGGTAGTTCGGGCCCCCGCCGCCCTCGGGCACGACCCAGACGATGTTCTGCGTCGGGTCCTTGATGTCGCAGGTCTTGCAGTGGACGCAGTTTTGCGCGTTGATCTGCAGCCGGTCGGAGCCGTCGTCGTTCTTCACGTACTCGTAGACGCCGGCGGGGCAGTAGCGCTGCTCGGGCCCCGCAAAGGTCGCGAGGTTCACCTTCACCGGGACGCCCGGGTCCTTCAGCGTCAGGTGGATCGGCTGGTTCTCCTCGTGGTTGGTGTTCGAGATGAACACCGAGGAGAGCTTGTCGAAGGTGATCTTGCCGTCGGGCTTGGGGTAGACGATCGGCTTGAATGCCGAGGCCGGCTTCAGGCACTCGTGGTCGGCGTGCGTGTGGTGCAGCGTCCAGGGGAACTTGCCGCCGAGCACCACCTGCTCGATGCCGACCATGATCGTGCCGGTGTACAGGCCCTTGCCCATCCACTGCTTGAAGTTGCGTGCCTGCCAGAGCTCGTCGAACAGCCACGACGAGCGGAACGCCTGCGGATAGGCCGACAGCTCGTCGGCGCTGCGCCCGGCGGCGATCGCCTCGAACGCGGCCTCGGCGGCGAGCATGCCGGTCTTGATCGCGGCGTGGCTGCCCTTGATTCGCGAGGCGTTCAGGAAGCCGGCGTCGCAGCCGATCAGCGCGCCGCCGGGGAACACCGTCTTGGGCAGCGACATGATGCCGCCCGCGGTGATCGCGCGCGCACCGTACGACAGGCGCTTGCCGCCCTCGAAGGTGCCGCGGATCGCGGGGTGCGTCTTGTAGCGCTGGAACTCCTCGTACGGCGACAGCCACGGGTTCTGGTAGCCGAGGCCGACCACGAAGCCCACCGCGACCTTGTTGTCGCCGAAGTGATAGAGGAACGAGCCGCCGTAGGTGTCGTTGTCGAGCGGCCAGCCGGCGGTGTGCACGACGAGGCCCTTGCGGTGCTTCGACGGCTCGATTTCCCACAGCTCCTTGATGCCGATGCCGTAGCTCTGCGGGTCGCAGTCCTTGTCGAGCGCGAAGCGCGCGATCAGCTGCCGGCCGAGGTGGCCGCGCGAGCCCTCGGCGAAGAGGGTGTACTTCGCGAGCAGCTCCATGCCGGGCTGGAAGTTCTCGGTCGGCTCGCCGTCGCGGCCGACGCCCATGTTGCCGGTGGCCACGCCGCGCACCGCGCCGGCGTCGTCGAAGAGGATCTCCGCGGCGGCGAAGCCCGGGTAGATCTCGACGCCGAGCGCCTCGGCCTGCTGGCCGAGCCACTTGACGACGTTGCCGAGGCTGACGATGTAGTTGCCGTGGTTCTTGAGCCCCGAGGGGATCGCCCACTGCGGCGTCGCGATCGACTTCGATTCGGTGAGGAACAGGACCTCGTCGTGCGTGACCTCGGTCTCGAGCGGCGCGCCCTGCGCCTTCCAGTCGGGGATCAGCTCGTTCAGCGCGCGGGGGTCCATCACCGCGCCCGACAGCGTGTGCGCGCCGATCTCGGAGCCCTTCTCGATCACGCAGACGCCGAGCTCGGTGCCGCGCTCGGCCGCCAGCTGCTTGAGGCGGATCGCCGCGCCGAGGCCCGCGGGCCCGCCGCCCACGATCAGCACGTCGAACTCCATCGAATCGCGTTGTACGTCCATGTCCCCGTCCAGAGTCGAACACGCGATTCTCGCCAAACGCGTGCTGCGGCGCAAACAGCGGCACCGAGGGCGCCCTCTAGGCCGGAGGCCTGCCGGACCGGCCCGGCCGTGGATCGGACGCGCCGTGCGATGATCGCGCCCTGCCCGAAGGAGCCCCGCGATGCCCGAGACCCTGCGCTTCGACCTGACCGACCGGACCGCCCTCGTCACCGGCGCCTCGAGCGGGCTCGGCGCCCGGTTCGCGCGCGTGCTCGCCGCGCACGGTGCCACCGTCGTGCTCGCCTCGCGCCGCGTCGAGCGGCTCAAGGAGCTGCGCGCCGAGATCGAGGCCGACGGCGGCGACGCGCACGTCGTGCCGATGGACGTGACCGACGCCGCGTCGATCGAGGCGGGCGTCGCCGAGGCCGAGGCGCAGGCCGGCGCGATCGACATCCTGGTCAACAACTCGGGCGTCAGCACCACGCAGCGGCTGGTCGACGTGACGCCCGAGGACTTCGACTTCGTGTTCGACACCAACACGCGCGGCGCGTTCTTCGTCGCGCAGGCGGTCGGCCGCCGGATGATCGCCCGCGCGAAGGACGAGCCGGGCCGCCAGGCGCGGATCGTCAACATCGCGTCGATGGCCGGCCTCAAGGTGCTCGCGCAGATCGGCGTCTACTGCATGAGCAAGGCGGCGGTGGTGCAGATGACCCGCGCGATGGCGCTCGAGTGGGCGCGCCACGGCATCAACGTCAACGCGATCTGCCCGGGCTACATCTCGACCGAGCTCAACGAGCACCACTGGGAGAGCGAGGCCGGCCGCAAGCTGATCTCGATGCTGCCGAGGAAGCGACTCGGCGAGCCGGAGGATCTCGACGGCCTGCTGCTGCTGCTCGCCTCCGACCACTCGCGCTTCGTCAACGGCGCGGTGATCGCGGCGGACGACGGGTTCGGTCTCGCCTGAGGCGAAGGCGCGGGCCCGCGTCGCGGGCCGTCGCCCGCCGCGGCCGAGCCCCGCGCGGCGTCAGTCCTTCGGCATCTCCGCGACCACCTTGCGGCGGATCGCGCGCATCGCCCACCACGCGGCGAGCACGATCGGCACGACAGCGAGCCCGGTCGCGAGCTCGGGGTCGACCGGCAGGCCGGACCTTGCCAGCGCCTTGAACACGTAGCCCGACAGCCCCGACGCGTAGTACGAGATCGCGGCGACCGACAGCCCCTCGACGGTCTGCTGCAGGTGCAGCTGCAGCTTCGCGCGCCGGTTCATAGCGGCGAGCAGCGCCTGGTTCTGGCGCTCGCGCTCGATCTCGACCCGGGTGCGCAGCAGCCCGCTCGCGCGGGCGATCCGCTCGGAGACCGACGCGAGCCGCGCCGCCACCGCGTCGCAGTAAGCCATCGCCGGCTGGAAGCGCCGCTCGAGGAAGTCGGTCGGCGTCTGCACGCCCTGCAGCCGGGTCTCGCGCAGCTCCTCGCCGCGCTGGCGGACCAGCGCGCGATAGGCCCGTGCCGCGCCGAAGCGGAACGCCGCCGCGGTGGACAGCTGCTCGGTCAGCGCCGACAGCCGGGTGACCTCGTGCAGCATCTCCGGCTCCTCGCTCGCCGGCGCGACGTCCAGGCGCGCGACCAGCTCGGACAGCCGCCGCTCGACGCGGTCGAGCTCGCCGCCGATGCGCTGCGCCTCGGGGAACGCGAGCATCGCCATCATCCGGTAGACCTCCATCTCGACGACGCGCTGCACCGCGCGTCCGAGCTGCGAGGGCGTGGTGGTCGCGTCGGCGAGCAGGAAGCGGCCGAAGCCGCGGTCGTCGAGCCGGAACGACGAGAAGAGCGAGGCCTGCCCGTCGGACACCTTGGCACCCACGAAGTTCGGCGACTCGAGCATCGCCGAGACGCTCTTCTCGTCGATCCGCGGGCTGCCGGCGCGCACCACCGCGATCCGCAGCGCGGCGATCATCTCGCCCTCGGTGCCCTGCAGCAGGTCGGCGAGCACGATGTCGCCGGGGTTGCGGGCGAAGGGCTCCTTCTCGTCGATGGCGGCCGCATAGACGGTGTAGTCGTCGAACTCGCCGTGGCGCTCCCACTTCAGCCGCAGCGCGCCGAGGTCCGCCTCGAAGTGGCTCTGGCCCGGGGTCGGCGGCTCGACCGCGTGCCGGATGCACCAGTCGACGAGCGCGGGCGGGACCGGACGCGGCATGCGCTGCGGCTGCAGCAGGGAGATGTGCGACACTGCGTGCGGCGCCTTCACCGGCGGTCGCGGACGCGTGTGGATCTCGTCGTGCAGCTCGGTGCGCAGCGGGTGAGGCTTCATCGGCGTCGAATCCGTGGGGCAGTCCGAATCATGACCGAGCGCGTGCCGATCTGCGAACTTGCCCTGCCGATCCGCTGGGGCGACATGGACGCGATGGGCCACGTGAACAACACGGTCTATTTCCGCTACATGGAGCAGTGCCGGATCAGCTGGTTCGGCGCGATGGGCATCCTCGCGGGCCCGGACGGGCAGGGCCCGATCATCGTCAACGCCTCGTGCAACTTCCGGCGCGAGCTGGTCTACCCGGGCACGGTCCTCGTGCGCACGTTCGTGGGCGAATTCGGGCGGACCTCGGTCGAGACCGCCTACGAGCTGGTCCGCACCGACGACCCCGGCACCGTGTACGCGGACGGCGCGGCGAAGGTGGTCTGGGTCGACTTCCCGAAGCGCCGTTCGGAGCCGTGGCCGGACGCCGTCCGGCAGGCGATCCTGACGCCGCGGGGCACGTTGGTATAATCGCCATTTCCCGTTGGCCGCCATGACCAAATTCGTCTTCGTCACCGGCGGGGTGGTGTCTTCCCTGGGGAAGGGCATCGCCGCCGCGTCGATGGCCGCGCTGCTGGAGTCGCGCGGACTGCGCGTCACCCTCCTCAAGCTCGATCCCTACATCAACGTCGACCCGGGCACGATGAGCCCCTTCCAGCACGGGGAGGTGTTCGTCACCGAGGACGGCGCCGAGACCGACCTGGACCTCGGGCACTACGAGCGCTTCGTCACCGCGAAGATGCGCCGCTCGAACAACTTCACGACCGGCCAGATCTACGACTCGGTGATCAGGAAGGAGCGCCGCGGCGAGTACCTCGGCCGCACGGTGCAGGTGATCCCGCACATCACCAACGAGATCCAGGCGTTCATCGAGCGCGGCGCCGGCGTCGGCACCCCCGACGCGGCGCAGGTCGCGATCGTCGAGGTCGGCGGCACGGTGGGCGACATCGAGTCGCTGCCGTTCCTCGAGGCCGCGCGGCAGATGAGCCTCAAGATGGGCCGCGGCAACGCCTGCTTCGTGCACCTGACGCTGGTGCCCTTCATCCCGTCGGCCGGCGAGCTCAAGACCAAGCCCACCCAGCACTCGGTGCAGAAGCTGCGCGAGATCGGCATCCAGGCCGATCTGCTGCTGTGCCGCGCCGACCGCCGCATCCCGGACGACGAGCGCGCGAAGATCTCGCTGTTCTCGAACGTCCCGCTCGACTCGGTGATCTCGGTCTGGGACGCCGACTCGATCTACAAGATCCCGCGGATGCTGCACGAGCAGCGGGTCGACGACATCGTCTGCGACGTGCTGCGCCTGCAGACGAGGCCCGCCGACCTGTCGGTCTGGGACCGCCTCGTCGACCGTCAGCAGCACCCCAAGCGCACGGTGCGCATCGCGATGGTCGGCAAGTACGTCGACCTCACCGAGTCGTACAAGTCGCTGACCGAGGCGCTGACGCACGCCGGCATCCACACCGAGAGCCGGGTCGCGATCGAATACATCGATTCCGAGCAGATCGAGCGCGAGGGCACCGCGGCCCTGGAGCCCTTCGACGCGATCCTCGTGCCGGGCGGCTTCGGCAAGCGCGGCGTCGAGGGCAAGATCGCGGCGGTGCGCTTCGCGCGCGAGCACGGCGTGCCGTACCTCGGCATCTGCCTCGGCATGCAGCTCGCGGTCATCGAGTTCGCCCGCGACGTGTGCGGGCTCGCCGGCGCGAACAGCACCGAGTTCGACCCCGCCTCGCCGCATCCGGTGGTCGGCCTGATCACCGAGTGGCTCGATCGCGAGGGCCGGGTCGAGAAGCGCGACGCCGGCTCAGACCTCGGGGGCACGATGCGCCTCGGCGCGCAGCGCTGCCCGGTCGTGCCCGGCACGCTCGCCGCGTCGATCTACGGCGAGTCGGTCAACGAGCGGCACCGCCACCGCTACGAGGTCAACAACCACTACGTGCCGCAGCTCGAGGCGGCGGGCCTGAAGGTGTCGGCGCGCACGCCGTCCGAGGAACTGACCGAGATCGCCGAGCTGCCGCAGTCGGGGCGCCACGCGCACCCCTGGTTCGTCGGTGTGCAATTCCACCCCGAGTTCACCTCGACGCCGCGCGACGGGCACCCGCTGTTCCGCGCCTACGTCGAGGCCGCGATCGCGCACGCCGAGCGGCGCGCGGCGCTGAAGGCCGCCTGAGGCCGGGAGCCACGATGCGACTGTGCGGGTTCGAGGTCGGGCTGGACCGGCCGGTGTTCCTGATCGCGGGGCCCTGCGCGATCGAGTCGCGCGAGCTCGCGATGGAGACCGCCGGGCGGCTCAAGGAGATCACCGGCGCGCTCGGCGTCCCGTTCGTCTACAAGTCGTCGTTCGACAAGGCCAACCGCAGCTCGGGCGCGTCGTTCCGCGGCCCGGGGCTCGACGGCGGGCTGCGCATCCTCGACGACGTGCGCCGCGAGATCGGCGTGCCGGTGCTGACCGACGTGCACGACATCGACCAGATCGGGCCGGTGGCGGCGGTCGTGGACGTGCTGCAGACGCCGGCGTTCCTGTGCCGGCAGACCGACTTCATCCGCGCGGTCGCCGCGAGCGGCAAGCCCTGCAACATCAAGAAGGGCCAGTTCCTCGCGCCGCACGACATGAAGAACGTCGCCGAGAAGGCGCGGCGCGCGGCGATCGAGGCCGGCCACGACGGCGACTCGATCATGGTCTGCGAGCGCGGCGCCTCGTTCGGCTACAACAACCTGGTGTCGGACATGCGCTCGCTCGCGATCATGCGCGAGACCGGCTGCCCGGTGGTCTTCGACGCCACCCACTCGGTGCAGCTGCCGGGCGGGCAGGGCACGAGCTCGGGCGGCCAGCGCGAGTTCGTGCCGGTGCTCGCGCGCGCGGCGGTCGCCACCGGCGTCGCGGGGCTCTTCATGGAGACGCACCCGGACCCGGCGAAGGCGCTGTCCGACGGCCCGAACGCCTGGCCGATGCCGCGGATGGCCGAGCTGCTCGCGACGCTGGTCGAGCTCGACGCGCTGGTCAAGCGCTCGGGCTTCGCAGAACTGTCGATGGCCGGTTGAGCGCCCGCCGCACCGCCCACGCCCGAGGACTCCGCCATGCCCGTCGCCTATGTGATCGCCGACGTCGACGTCTCCGACCCGGAGAAGTACGAGGCCTACAAGGCGCTGTCGCCGGGCGCGGTGGCCGCGGCGGGCGGGCGCTTCGTCGTGCGCGGCGGACGCCGCGAGACGATGGAGGGCCACTGGGTCCCGGGCCGTGTCGTCGTCATCGAGTTCCCGAGCTGGGAGGCCGCGAAGGCCTTCTACGACTCGCCGCCGTACCTCGTCGCGCGCGCCGCGCGCGAGGGCGCGACCCGCAGGTTCAACATGATCATCGTCGAGGGAGTCTGAAGACACATGAGCACGATCGTCGACATCATCGGCCGCGAGGTCATCGACTCCCGCGGCAATCCCACGGTCGAGTGCGACGTGCTGCTCGAGTCGGGCACGATGGGCCGCGCAGCGGTGCCCTCGGGCGCCTCGACCGGCTCGCGCGAGGCGATCGAGCTGCGCGACGGCGACACGTCGCGCTACCTCGGCAAGGGCGTGCTGCGGGCGGTGGAGAACATCAACACCGAGATCTCCGAGGCGATCATGGGCCTCGACGCGACCGAGCAGGCGTACATCGACAAGACGCTGATCGAGCTCGACGGCACCGACAACAAGGCGCGCCTGGGTGCCAACGCGACGCTCGCGGTGTCGATGGCGGTGGCCAAGGCCGCGGCCGAGGAGTCGGGGCTGCCGCTCTACCGCTACTTCGGCGGCTCGGGCGCGATGGCGCTGCCGGTGCCGATGATGAACGTCATCAACGGCGGCGCGCACGCGAACAACAACCTCGACCTGCAGGAGTTCATGATCATCCCGGTGGGGGCGCCGAGCTTCCGCGAGGCGATCCGCTACGGCGCCGAGGTGTTCCACGCGCTGAAGAAGATCCTCCACGACAAGGGGATGAGCACCGCGGTGGGTGACGAGGGCGGCTTCGCGCCGAGCGTCGCGAACCACGAGGCGGCGATCCAGATGATCCTCGAGGCGATCGACCGCGCCGGCTACCAGGCCGGCTCGCAGATCGCGCTCGGCCTCGACTGCGCGGCCTCCGAGTTCTACAAGGACGGCAAGTACGTGCTGGGCGGCGAGGGCCTGACGCTGTCGGCGGTCGACTTCACGAACCTGCTGTCGACCTGGTGCGACAAGTACCCGATCATCTCGATCGAGGACGCGATGGCCGAGAACGACTGGGACGGCTGGCGCACGCTGACCGACGCGCTCGGCGACCGCGTGCAGCTGGTCGGCGACGACCTGTTCGTCACCAACACGCGGATCCTGCGCGAAGGCATCGAGGCGGGCATCGCCAACTCGATCCTCATCAAGATCAACCAGATCGGCACGCTGACCGAGACCTTCGCGGCGATCGAGCTGGCCAAGCGCAACAACTACACCGCGGTCGTCTCGCACCGCTCGGGCGAGACCGAGGACACGACGATCGCCGACATCGCGGTGGCCACCAACGCGCTGCAGATCAAGACCGGCTCGATGTCGCGCAGCGACCGGATCGCGAAGTACAACCAGCTGCTGCGCATCGAGGAGGACCTCGGCGACGTCGCGCAGTACCCCGGCCGATCGGCCTTCTACAACCTCCTCTGACCGGCGGGCGCGATGCGACTGTTCACGCTGGCGCTCGTCGCGCTGCTGGTGCTGATCCAGTGGCCGCTGTGGCTGGGCAAGGGCGGCTGGCTGCGGGTCTGGGAGCTCGATCGGCAGCTGGTCGCGCAGCAGCAGACCAACGGGCGGCTGCTGTCGCGCAACCGCGCGCTCGAGGGCGAGGTGCGCGACCTGAAACAGGGCACCGGCGCGATCGAGGAGCGCGCGCGCTACGAGCTCGGCATGATGAAGTCCGACGAGGTCTTCGTTCAGATCGCCGAGCCCGGCACGCCGGTTCCGGCGGCCCCGGTGGCGCCCGCCGGCGCACCGACGACGCTCAGTGCCGCGCCGACGAACCCGGGGCGGTCGGTTCGGTGAGGAAGAGCTCGGCGCCTTCGATCGCGTCGAACTCGTAGGGCGTGTTGCAGAACTCGCAGCGCACGCCCACCGATCCCTGCTCGAGGAGGATCGATTCGATCTCCTCGCGCCCCAGCATCCTCAGCATCGCGGCGACCTTGTCGCGCGAGCAGGTGCACGCGAAGCGCGGCGAGCGCGCGTCGAACGCGCGCAGCGGCTCCTGCCAGAACAGCCGGCGCAGCACCGACTCGGGCGGCAGCGCGAGCAGCTCGTCGCGGGTCAGCGTCTCGGCCAGGTGCTGCATCCGGTTCCAGCCGTCGGTGTCCTCGACCGGGGCCGCGCCGGGAAACGCGGCCGCGGCGGCCGGCCCGGTGCCGTCGTCGGCCGGGCCGGGCGTCCACGCCGGCGTGCGGCCGCCTTCCTCGGGCAGTCGCTGCAGCAGCAGGCCGGTGGCGCGCGCGTCGTCCGCGGCGAGCCACAGGCGCGTGGGCACCTGCTCCGAGCGCGCCATGTAGCGCTCGAGCACCTCGGCGACCGTGCGGCCCTCGAAGGGCACGATGCCCTGGTAGGGCTGGCGCTGCGGCGAGTCGGTGCGCGGATCGAGCGTCACGACGAAGCGCCCGCGCCCATGCGCGTTGACCAGCGTCGCGAGGTCCGCGTCCTCTGGACAGGTCTCGCCCTCGCGCAGCTTCGCGGTCGCACGGAACGTGCCGTCGGCCTCGCACTCGACGACCAGCAGCGACACCGGGCCGTCGCCGTGGATCTGCAGCACCAGTGCGCCGTCGAACTTCAGCGTCGCCGACAGCAGCAGGCCGGCCGCACAGAGCTCGCCGAGCCGGTCGCGCACCGAGCGCGGATAGGCGTGACGGTCCGCGACCTCGCGCCACGCGGCGTCGAGCGACACCACCTCGCCGCGGACCGGTGCGCCCTGCAGCATGAAGCGCTGCAGCGTGTCGGCGCTGCCGCCGAGGGCTGGAGCCTTCGCTTCGCTCATCGTGCCCCCTTGGCGCTTCGCGCCGTCCCGCCGTGGGGGAGCGAGCGCCTCCGGTGCGGGAGGGCACCGCTCCCGAGCGGTGCCCGCGCCGCCGGCGCCGCGCAATGCGCGGCGAAACCCCGGCTCCGCCGTGCGGCGCTCACGTGTCGAGCCTGCGCAGCGCCGTGCGGAACGCCGCGGCGCGCGCGACGTAGGACTCGGCGCCCGCGCGGATCCGCGCGAGGTCCTCGTCGGTCAGCTCGCGCACGACCTTGCCCGGGCTGCCGAGCACGAGGCTGCGCTGGGGGATGACCTTGCCCTCGGGCACCAGCGCGCCCGCGCCGATCAGGCAGCCGGCGCCGATCCGCGCGCCGTTCATCACGACCGCCTGGATGCCGATCAGGCTGCCGTCGCCGACGGTGCAACCGTGCAGCATCGCCTGGTGGCCGATGGTGACGTGCCGGCCGACCGTGAGCGGGAAGCCCATGTCGGTGTGCATCACCGTGTTCTCCTGCACGTTGCTGCCTTCGCCGATCACGATCGGCTCGTTGTCGCCGCGCAGCACCGCGCCGAACCAGATGCCGACGCCGTCGGCGAGCACGACGCGACCGAGCACCGACGCGCTCGGCGCGACCCAGGCGGTGGGGGCGAGCTGCGGGAGGCGGTCGTCGATCGCGTAGAGGGCCATGGTCGTCCTTGTAGACTGTGCGGAACTCGGCCCGGCGGCGGCGCGCACGGTGCGCGTGGCCGGCCCGCGGGCCGCTCCAGTGTACCGCGCCATGAACGAGCCCCCGATCCCGCCCGCCGGCCCTGCCGGGTCGTCCGCAGCGCCGCCGCCGGTGCCCGTCGGAGAACTGCGCGCGGCCGCGCGGGCGGCGTGGGACTTCGCCGAGCCGCGCGCGAAGGCGGCGGCGGCGCGCGCGATCGGCGAGGCCGTCGCCGCCGCGGCGCGGCGGCCCGCGCC
>JBILTM010000172.1:0-11252 GCA_044371545.1 Burkholderiaceae bacterium | reverse complement strand
GTCGCAGGTCAGGATCAGCGTCGGCTCCTCGCGGAACGGGTCGATGTTCGCGGTGGCCGGGTCGGGCATCAGCAGCATGTCCGACGCCTCGATCCCCTTCCAGCCGGCGATCGACGAGCCGTCGAAGGCGTGGCCGTTGACGAACTTGTCCTCGTCGAAATGAGAGATGGGCACCGAGACGTGCTGCTCCTTGCCGCGGGTATCCGTGAAGCGGAAGTCAACGAACTTCACTTCGTTGTCCGCGATCTTCTTCATGACGTCCTTGGCAGATGCCATCGGTGCTTTCTCCTGGTGTGCGAAGGGGGCGTGTGAACGGGGCGAGGAAAAGACGCGCGATTGTGGGAGTTTTCCCTCGGGCCCGCAAATTAGCAGGAACCGTGCCATTTCGAGGCGCAGCGTGGCCGCCGGATGCCCCGAATTGGCGCCGGTTTCCGGGCGTCGCCGGCGGCACCGGCCGGCGACGCCCCTCCATGGTGCACCCCACGGCGGTGCAGCATGGCCGGGATGCCCCGCCCCGGAGCGTTAGGGTTCAGCTCGGCAGGGTGTACCCGGCGAACCGCTCCCGCAGCTTCGCCTTCCAGAACTTCCCGGTCGAGGTCCTGGGAATCGCCTCGACGAACTCGAAGGCGTCCGGCAGCTGCCACTTCGCGAAGGCGCCGGACAGATGGGCCCGGAGCTCGTCGGCGGTGACCGTGGCCCCGGGCTTCGGCACCACGCAGGCGAGCGGCCGCTCGGCCCACTTCGGGTGGGCGACCGCGATCACCGCCGCCTCGGCGACCGCCGGGTGACCCATGATCGCGTTCTCCAGGTCGACCGAGCTGATCCACTCGCCGCCCGACTTGATCAGGTCCTTGGTCCGGTCGGAGATCCGCAGGTAGCCGTGCGGATCCATCGCGCCGACGTCGCCGGTGCGCAGCCAGCCGTCGCCGGTGAACTTCGACGGATCGAGGTCGACCGCATGGTAGCCGCCGGTGATGAACGGCCCCCGGACCTGGACCTCGCCGACCGACTCGCCGTCCCAGGGCTGCTCGCCCTGGTCGCCGACGATCCGCATCTCGACCAGCGGCACCAGCACGCCGGCCATCGCGCGGCGACGGAACCACTCGTCGGCGCTCTGCCGGCCGACCAGCTCGGCCTTCTCGTAGAAGATCGTGCAGACCGGCGAGGTCTCGGTCATGCCCCAGCCCTGCTGGATCATCACCCCGTGCTTCGCGAACGCGCGGATCAGCGCCTCAGGGACCGCGGAGCCGCCGACCATGCTGCGCAGGCCCTTGGGCAGCGTCCAGCGCCCCGGGTTCGCCTCGTGGAGCTGGATCATCGACAGCCAGATCGTCGGCACGCCGAGCGTGAAGGTCGGGGGGTCGACCTGCATCTGGTCGAGCAGGTCCTCGGGGTGCAGGTGCGGGCCGGGGAACACCAGCTTCGCCCCGAGCATCACCGCGCCGTACGGGATGCCCCAGCTGTTCGCATGGAACATCGGGGTGACCGGGAAGACCGCGTCGCGGCCCGACAGGTTCCAGAGGTCCGGCAGCGACGCGGTCAGCGTGTGCAGGATCGTGGAGCGGTGCGAGTAGACGACGCCCTTGGGCCGGCCGGTGGTGCCGGACGTGTAGCACATCGCGACCGGGGCGTCCTCGCCGTGCGGGACGTACTGCAGGTCGCGCACCGCCTCGTCGGGCACCGCGGCGAGCCACTGCTCGAAGTCCTCGAGCGGCGGGGCCGCGTCGCCGACGCCCGCGTCCGCCTCGAGCGGCGCGCCCGAGAACGGGAACACGAACACCCGCTCGAAGCGGTGGTGCTTCGCGAACTGCCGGAAGAGCGGCAGCAGCACGTCGTCGACGACGAGGAACCGGTCCTGCGCGTGGCCGGCGATCCAGCCGATCTCGTCGGGCGCGAGCCGCAGGTTCAGCGTATGCATCACGCCGCCGGCGGCCGGGATGCCGAAGTAGCACTCGAGGTGCGCGTGGTGGTTCCAGCACAGCGTGGCGACCCGGTCGCCGGGCTTCAGGCCCGCGGCGAGCAGCGCGGCCGCGAGGCGGCGGGTGCGCGCGTGCCACTCGGCGTAGGTGTGCCGGCGGTACGACTTGTCCGGCAGCCGCGAGACGATCTCGCTCTGGCCGAACATGCGGCCGGCGCGGTCGAGCAGGTGGTTGAGCGACAGCGGCGTGCGCATCATCGTCGCGTGCATGGTGCGGTCTCCTCGTGACGGTTCGTGCCGATCGTACCGCGCGCCGGGCCGCGGGCCGCCGTCGACCCGCAGGGCCGCGTTCCGCTCGCGCGGACTACGCGAGGAAGAGCTGCTGCAGGTCGTTGAGGAAGCGCAGGCCGAGCGGCGTCGGCCGGATCGTCGCCGGATCGGGGTCGAGCAGGCCGCGGCGCACCGCCTCGGCGATCGGCCTCGCGACCTCCGCGAGCGGGCGGCCGGTGCGCTCGGCGAACAGGCCCGCCGGCACGCCGTCGACCAGCCGCAGCGCGTTCAGCAGGAACTCGAACGGCAGCTCGTCCGCGTCGAGCGTGTGGCGCGTCTCGACCGCGTCGCCCGCGAGCGCCGCCTCCATGAACCGGCGCGGATGACGGAACCGCGCCGTGCGCTCGATGCGGTCCGGGAACGAGACCTTGCCGTGCGCGCCGGCGCCCACGCCGAGGTAGTCGCCGAAGGTCCAGTAGTTCAGGTTGTGGCGCGCGCGGTGGCCGGTCCGCGCGAAGGCCGACACCTCGTAGCGCGCGAGGCCCGCCGCGGCGGTCGCCTCGTCCACCGCCTGCTGCATGTCCGCCGACAGGTCGTCGTCGGGCAGGCCCTGGGGCGGCCGGCTCGCGAAGAGCGTGTTCGGCTCGAGCGTCAGGTGATAGCACGACAGGTGAGGCGGCGCGAACGCGAGCGCCTGCGCGAGGTCGGCCTGCAGCATCGGCAGGTCCTGCCCGGGCAGCGCGTACATCAGGTCGAGGTTGAAGGTCGGGTAGTGCTCCGCGGCGAGGCGGGCGGCCGCGAGCGCCTGCGCGCGGTCGTGCACCCGGCCGATGCGCGCGAGCAGCGCGTCGTCGAAGCTCTGCACGCCGATCGACAGGCGCGTGACGCCCGCGTCGCGGAACGCGCGGAACTTCGCGGCCTCGAAGGTGCCGGGGTTCGCCTCGAGCGTGACCTCGGCGTCGGGCGCGAGCCGGTGCAGCATCCGCACGTCGGCGAGCAGCCGGTCGATCGACTCCGGCGAGAACAGGCTCGGCGTGCCGCCGCCGACGAACACGGTCTGGATCGGCCGGCCCCAGACCGAGGGCAGCGTCGACTCCAGGTCGGCGCGCAGCGCGTCGAGGTAGGGCGCCTCGGGGATCTCGTCGTCGGCCTCGTGCGAGTTGAAGTCGCAGTACGGGCACTTGCGCAGGCACCACGGCAGGTGCACGTAGAGCGACAGGGGCGGCAGCTGCGCGAGCGCGGTCGAGCGGCGCGACAGGCCGGCGACCGAGACCGGCGCGGACGCGGGGACGATCGGGATCGCCATGCGTGCGGGCCTGCGCCGCTCAGGCGCCGGGCGCGGCCCGCAGCAGGCGTGCGTCGGCGAGCTTCGCGAGCAGCGCACGCATCGCGACGCCCCGGTGGCTGGTGAGGTTCTTCGCGTCGGCGTCCATCTCGGCGACGGTCAGGCCCGCCTCGCGGATCAGGAAGTGCGGGTCGTAGCCGAAGCCGCCCTCCCCGCGCGGCGCGGCGACGATCTCGCCGTGCCACAGGCCGTCGGCGATGACCGGTTGCGGGTCGTCCGGCGAGCGCACCAGCACCAGCGCGCAGTAGTAGTAGGCCGAGCGGTCGGCGTGCGCGGCGAGCTCGCGAACCAGGAGCGCGTTGTTCGCGGCGTCGTCCTTCGGGCCGCCGTCGAGGTCGGCCGCGTAGCGGGCCGAGCGCACGCCGGGCGCGCCGCCGAGCGCGGGCACGCACACGCCCGAGTCGTCGGCGATCGCCGGCAGCCCGGTCGCGGCGCTCGCATGGCGCGCCTTCGCGAGCGCGTTCTCCACGAAGGTGCCGAACGGCTCCTCGGCGTCGGACACGCCGAGCGCGCGCTGAGCGAGGAGCTCGATGCCGGTCGGCGCGAGCAGCGCCTGCAGCTCGCGCAGCTTGCCCGCGTTGCCCGACGCGAGCACCACCCGGGACAGCGGCTGCGCCACCGCGTTCAGGCGATCGAGCCGATCGCCTGGCGCTGCGCGATCGCGAGCCGGCCGATGCCGGCGGCCGCGAGGTCGAGCAGCGCATCGACCTGCGCACGGCTGAACGGCCGGCCCTCGGCCGTGCCCTGCACCTCGACGATGCCGCCCGAGCCAGTCATCACGACGTTCATGTCGGTGTCGCAGTCGGAGTCCTCGGGGTAATCGAGGTCGAGCACCGGACGGCCGCGCCACAGGCCGACCGACACCGCGGCGACCGAGTCCTGCAGCGGCGACTCGCCCGGCGCCAGGCCGGCGAGCTGCCCGCGCTCGCACAGCCACTCGACCGCGTCGTGCACCGCGACCCACGCGCCGGTGATCGCCGCGGTGCGCGTGCCGCCGTCGGCCTGCAGCACGTCGCAGTCGATCTGGATCGTCCGCTCGCCGAGCCGGCCGAGGTCGACCACCGCGCGCAGGCTGCGGCCGATCAGCCGCTGGATCTCCTGCGTGCGACCCGACTGCTTGCCGCGCGCGGCCTCGCGCTCGCCGCGGGTGTGCGTCGCACGCGGCAGCATGCCGTACTCGGCGGTGAGCCACCCTTGCCCCTTGCCGCGCAGGAACGGGGGCACCTTGTCCTCGACGCTCGCGGTGCACAGCACGCGCGTGTCGCCGAACTCGACCAGCACCGAGCCCTCGGCGTGCCGCGTGAAGCCGCGGGTCAGGCGCACGGGGCGCATCGCGTCGTCCGCGCGGCCGCTGGGGCGGGCGCTCGGCGCGTCGTGGGTCGGTGTCGTCAACTGCGTCCTCCGTGGGAGCCTTCGTTGGTGCGCTGGATCGCCTGCTGGATCTCGGCGATCTGCCGCTCGATCTCCTCGTCGGAGAGCGCGGGCTCGGCGGCCGCCTCGTCGAGCTGGCCGATCGAGATGGTGGTTGTCACCGCGCCGTCGGGCAGGTCGAGCGACGAGAGCGTCGGCACGTCGTCGTCGGCCGCGCCGCCTTCCCACTGCAGCGCGACGACCGTGGTGTTGTCGGCGGTGCGGCCGTTCGCCTCGACCGCGCGCCGCACGAGCTCGGGCACCTGCTGTGCGACCGGCGCCTGCGCGAACGCGGTCGCGAGCGTGCCCTCGGGCACGCCCGACCAGAAGCCGTCGGAGCACAGCACGAGCACGTCGCCGCGCTGCAGCCGCGCGCGCGAGGTGATCTCCACCGTCGGCTCGAACGGCGAGCCGAGGCAGTTCAGCACCTTGTTGCGTTCGGGGTGGGTCTCCTGCTCGTGCGCGCCGATCAGGCCCAACGAGACCATCGTCTGCACCTTCGAGTGGTCCCGCGTGCGCGACAGCACGCGCCCCTCGCGCAGCCAGTAGAGCCGCGAGTCGCCGGCGTGCGCCCACCAGGCCGACTCGTCCTGCACCACGCAGGCGATCACCGTGGTGCGCGGCGCCTCGGGCAGCCGGTGCGTCTTCTGGTAGCGCAGCAGCTCGCGGTGCGAGGCGCGCAGCGACGCGTCGAGGAACTCGGCCGGGTCGGCGAGGCGCGGCTGCGCGAGCCGCTGGAACATGCCCGCGCAGGTCTGCAGCGTCAGCTGCGCGGCCACCTCGCCGCGCACGTGCCCGCCCATGCCGTCGGCCACCACCATCATCAGCGACTCGCGCGAGAAGCAGTACCCCATCCGGTCCTGGTTGACCGCCCGCGCGCCGATCGCGGTGTCCTGGAAGATCGTGAAGCGCATCGCGTCGGGGCTCCGGTCAGGACGACGCCTTCTGCTTCGGCCACATCAGCGTCGATTCCTGCTGGATCGGCCGGCGCTTGCGCCCGCCCAGGGCGTCGAGCCAGCGCGCGAGGCCTGCCGGCTGCGCCGGCGGCGGCGTGGACGCCTCCGTGTGTGCCGGCTCGCGCAGCGCGCGCTGCAGCGCGAAGACGCTCTGAGGCCGCTCGAGCGGATTCTGCTTCAGGCACCAGTGGACGATGTCGACCAGCTGCTGGGAGTACTGCTTGACCGCAGCGCCGAGCGCCGCGTCGACCTTGTCGTGGGTGCCGCGCTGGTCGGCCGGCTGCGGCGGCGAGCCGATCATGCACGCGTAAATGCACGCGCCCACACCGTAGATGTCGGTCCAGGGTCCGAGCTGCTGGTTGCGCCGGTAGAGCTCCGGCGCCGCGAACCCCGGCGTGTACATCGGGAAGAGCTTCGGGGCGTCGAGCGTCAACATCTGGCGCGCCGCGCCGAAGTCGAGCAGCATCGGCGAGCCGTCGCTGCGCAGATAGACGTTGGCGGGCTTCAGGTCCAGGTGCAGCAGCCGGTTCGTGTGGACCTCGCGCAGCCCGTTCATCACCTGCGCGAAGATCTTGCGGATGTGCCGCTCGGGCACCACCTCGCGCCCCGGCTTGCCGCGGTAGCGCATGATCAGTTCCTGCAGGCTGCGGCCCTGCTCGTAGGCCATCACCATGTAGACCGTGTCGTTCGCGCGGAAGAAGTTCAGCACGCGCACGATGTTCGGATGGAGCACGCGCGCGAGCGCCCGCCCTTCCTCGAAGAAGCACTTCAGGCCGTTGCGGTAGGTCGCGAGGTGCTCGGACGACACCGTCGGCACCAGCTCGCCGGCGCCCCGCTTGACCAGCGAGCTCGGCAGGTACTCCTTCACCGCGACCGGCTGCCCGTCGGCGTCGTCGGCGAGATAGACGATGGAGAATCCGCCGCTCGAGATCTTCCTTACAATCCGGTACCCCCCGACTTCGAGGCCTTCGGGCAGCGGAGCGTTGGTCTGGGTCCCCATGGAGGCAGGATTGTAATGAACTCGAAGGCCGCGGGCGTCCACAGCATGACCGGCTACGGGACCGTCACCCGCGACCACGAGCTCGGACGGCTGACGATCGAGCTGCGATCGGTGAACTCGCGGTTCCTCGACCTGTCGTTCCGGCTGCCGGACGAACTCCGTGCACTGGAACCCGTGGTGCGGGAGGCCGTCCAGTCCCGGGTGACGCGCGGCAAGGTCGACTGCCGTGCGGCGGTCCAGCTCCGCGCGGCGGCCCGTCCGGAGGTGGTGCTCAAGCCCGGCGCCCTCGATGCGCTGGCCGACGCGCAGGCCCGGGTGCTGGAGCGGTTCCCGGGCGCGGCGCCCCTCTGCGTGGCCGACGCGCTGCGCTTCCCCGGGGTGGTCGACGACCCGCAGCCCGATCCCGCGCAGTGGGTCGGCGCCTTCCGGCCATTGGTGGGCGCCGCGATCGACGAGCTGATCGCGAGCCGCGCCCGCGAGGGCGAGCGCCTCGCCGACGGCATCCGCCAGCGTGCGGCCGCGATGGCCTCGCTCGTCGCGGCGCTCAAGCCGCGCGCGCCCGAGCTGGTCGCCGAGTTCGGCCAGAAGCTGACCGAGCGGCTGCGCGAGGCCGCGACTGGCGCGCTGTCCGGCACCGCGGTGCCGCTCGACGAGGCGATGGCGCGGATCCGCCAGGAGGTGTCGGTCTACGGGATGCGGGTCGACGTCGCCGAGGAGCTGGCGCGCCTGGACATCCACGTCGCCGAGTTGCTGCGGATCGTCGACGGCGGCGGGCAGGTCGGCAAGCGGCTCGACTTCCTGATGCAGGAGCTCAACCGCGAGGCGAACACGCTCGGCTCGAAGGCTGCGGGGATGGAGGTCACGCAGGCTTCGGTGGAGTTGAAGCTGCTGATCGAGCAGGTTCGGGAGCAGGTGCAGAACCTGGAGTGACGGCTTGATCGGCCTCGGAGCCGTCGTTACCATACCGCCCATACGTTCGATATGGGTGACCCATATGAAGACCACCATCGAGCTGCCCGACGATCTGCTCGAGCGCGGCAAGGCGGTCGCGCGCCGCGAGAACTCCACGCTCAAGGCATTGATCGAGGAAGGGCTGCGTCTTGCGATCCGGGAGCGCACGCGTGCCCGCAAGCGCGCCCCTCGGTTCGCGGTGCAGCCCTTCCAGGGTGACGGCCTGTCGCCCGAGTTCGCAGATGCCGGCTGGGAGAAGATGCGGGACGAGATCTACCGTGATCGCGGTTGACACGAACATCCTGGTCTACGCGCACCGCGCGGACGCGCCGTTCCACGAGCCCGCGCGATCCGCGCTCGAGTCGCTCGCCGTCGGCGCCAGCCAGTGGGCCATCCCGTGGCCCTGCGTGCACGAGTTCTTCGCCATCGTCACGCATCCTCGGATCTACAGGACCGCGACGCCGCCCGAGACCGCATTCGCTCAACTGCGCGCGCTGCGCGCCCTGCCCCATCTGGCATTCATCGCCGAGACCGACGACCACCTCGAGCACATCGAGCCGATGACGCTGGCGGGCAAGGCTCGCGGCGCGGCGGTCCACGATGCACGAATCGCCGCGATCTGCCAGGCGCACGGCGTGACCGAACTGTGGTCGGCCGATCGCGACTTCAGCCGGTTTCCGGCGCTCGCCGTGCGCAACCCGCTGATCGGTTGAGCGACCGCGCCCTGAGCGGCGCCGTCAGCCCCGCGCCAGCCTGAACACCCCCACCGCCTGCACCAGCGCCTCCGCCTGCCGGCTCAGCGAATCCGCCGCCGCCGCGCTCTCCTCGACCAGCGCCGCGTTCTGCTGCGTCGTGCGGTCGATCTGCGTGACCGCCTCGCCCACCTGCGCGACGCCGCCGCTGCTCTGCTCGGCGCTCGCGGTGCTGATCTCGCCGACGATGTCGGTCACGCGCTGGATCGACTCGACGATCTCGGCCATCGTCCTGCCCGCGTCGCCGACCAGCCCGGTGCCCTGCTCCGCCCGCGACACGCTGGTGCCGATCAGGTCCTTGATCTGCCGTGCGGCTTCCGGGCTGCGCTGCGCGAGCGAGCGCACCCCTCCGGCCACCACCGCGAAGCCGCGGCCCTGCTCGCCGGCGCGCGCCGCGTCCACCGCCGCGTTCGGCGCGAGGATGTCGGTCTGGAAGGCGATGACGTCGATCACGGTGATGATCTCGCCGATCTGGCGCGAGCGCTCTTGGACGCCCGACATCGTCTCGACGACGCGCTCGACCACCTCGCCGCCGCGCCGCGCCACCTCGGAGGCGCCCATCGCCAGCGGGTTCGCCTGCCGCGCGCCGGCGGCGTTGGTGCGCACCGTCGTGCCGAGCTCGTCCATCGTCGCCGCGGTGTGCTGCAGCGCGCTCGCCTGCTGCTCGGTGCGGCTCGACAGGTCGCGATTTCCCTGCGCGATCCGACCGCTGGCGGTCGCCACGTTCTCCGCACCGCGCCGCACCGAGGCGACCGCCTCGGCCCAGCTCGCGCGGACGAACTCGTCGCCCTGCTTGACGAACACCGTCGCGGTCGCGCCGTGCGCCGTGCGGATGCCGTCGACGACGTCGTGGTTGTCGTCGATCTTGCGATCGCCGAAGAGGAGTGCGGGGTCGGTCTGGTCGCCGGCGGTGTCGGTACCGTCGACGCGCGGCGCGCCGATCTTGGCGAGGCGCGCGCCCGGGTCGGCAATGGTGGCCTTCGGGTCGTTGGCCCAGGCGGGCGGGACGGCGGCCGCGTTCGTCGCGGCGGCGAGGGCGCGGAGCAGCGCGCGCTTCATCGGGGACTCCTGTGCGAGGTTGGGGTCGACGTCCGCGTGCGCCCGTGGGGCGGCGACGCGGATCGTGTCGGGAAAGCGTCCGGGACCGACCGGATTTCCATCCGTGGAACACCGGCGCGTGCGTCCCGATTCGCCCGCCGCAAACCCATTCCGGCCTCGAGGTCGACGCAACGGTCGGACATCCGATGTCGGCCAGGCGTCGCGCACACCGATCGCCCGCTCGAAAGCTGCGAGAATGCGTCGATTCCATTCCGACCCGTCAACGTGGAACCGTCGCGCGGCAGCCTGCTCATCGTCGTGGCCCCCTCGGGCGCGGGGAAGACCTCGCTGGTCCGCCACCTGCTCAGCGTGCGCGACGGGCTTCGACTGTCGGTGTCCTTCACCACCCGTGCGCCCCGCCCGGGCGAGCGCGACGGGGTCGACTACCGGTTCGTGTCGACCGACGAGTTCCTCGCGCGCCGCGACCGCGGCGAGTTCCTCGAGTGGGCGCAGGTGCACGGCAACCAATACGGCACCTCGCGCGCCTGGATCGCCGATCAGATGGCTTCCGGCGTCGACATCGTGCTCGAGATCGACTGGCAGGGCGCCGCGCAGGTGCGCCGGATGTTCCCGGACGCGGTGTCGGTCTTCATCGCCCCGCCGTCGCTGGACGTGCTCCGGCAGCGGCTGACCGCGCGCGGCCAGGACGCGCCGGAAGTCATCGAGCGACGGATGGCGGCCGCCCGCAGCGAGCTGGAGCACGCGGCCGAGTGCCAATATGTTATTATCAATCAAGACTTTGCAGTCGCCTGCCAGGCGCTGGCCGGGATCGCCGACGCTGCGCGCTGCCGCTTCCCGCAGCAGCGCAGCCGTCACCCCGGCCTGTTCGTCGAACTCGGCATGGATGGCCGCGAAACCCGCTGATTCCCGCACAGGACACCCATGGCCCGCATCACCGTCGAAGACTGCCTGAAGCACATCCCGAACCGGTTCGAGCTCACGCTCGCCGCGACGTACCGCGCGCGCATGCTGGCCCAGGGCCACTCGCCGAAGGTGGACAGCAAGGACAAGCCCACGGTGACCGCGCTGCGCGAGATCGCCGCCGGCAAGGTCGGCAAGGAGATGCTGCGTCGCGTGCCCACCTGACGGGCCCCGCGGCGCAGCCGGACCGATGAAGCAGGACGGTTCGATCGCCCCCACCCGACCTCGCGGCCGGGGCGTCCCCGCCTCGGCTGCCACACTGCTCGATCCCGACGGCGGCGAAGGCTTCGCCGCCCCGGCGGACGAGCGCCGCGTCGTCTCCCTCGCCCACCTGACCCAGCTCGCGTCGGGCTACCTCGGCGAGGAGGACCTCAAGCGCGTGCGCGACGCGTACCGCTTCTCCGACAGCTCCCACCTCGGCCAGTTCCGCACCAGCGGCGAGCCGTACATCTCGCACCCGATCGCGGTCGCCGAGGTCTGCGTCGGCTGGCGGCTCGACGCCGATGCGCTGATGGCCGCGCTGCTGCACGACGTCATGGAGGACTCGGGCGTCACCAAGCAGCAGATGGTCGAGCGCTTCGGCACCCAGGTGGCCGAACTCGTCGACGGCCTGTCCAAGCTCGACAAGGTC
>JBILTM010000171.1:0-11316 GCA_044371545.1 Burkholderiaceae bacterium | reverse complement strand
GCGACGATGAACGGGATCTCGTCGGTGCGCTTGTCGTTCGGCTGCCAGTTGGCGAGCTCCTCGACGTGCTGCTCGGTCACCTTCTTGCCGTCGACGTTGCGCAGCACCGACTCGAGCACGATCCGGATCGACACCGGCAGCCGCGAGACGTTGGGGAAGGTCTTCGCGAGCGCGGGCAGGGAATAGAAGCTGCCGTCCTTGCCGGACTTCAGCTTCAGCTCCTTCAGGGTCTTGAACGCGTTGTGTGCCATCTCGTGCCTCTCTGTGCGGAAGGGTCGTGTCGGAGTGAGCGGGTGATCGGGGCGGCCCTCAGCGCGGGGCCTTCGTCGGGTCGGCGGCGCGGCGCGCCCTCTGGGGCGCTTCGGCGCGGAACGTGCCGTCGTCCATGTTCAGCGTCCCCATGCCGGGGATCACCAGGTCGCCGGGGCGCTGGTTCGACTCGCAGGGGCCGAGCCAGCGCGCGACGACCGCCTCGCGGTCCTCGCGCCGGCCGCCGCTCGGCGCGGGGGACTGCACGATCGTGTCGATGCGGTACTCGGTCTCGAAGTCGCCGGTCGCGACCGCGCGACTGACGACGCTCGACTTGCCCTCGCGGCAGACCGACTCGGCGACCCAGGCCTCGCCCGAGCGGACGAACTCGCCGAGGCTGCACGAGCCGCGCGCGCCGGGGCTTCGATCGAGGTGCGAGCGGGCGGTGTCGGTCTGCTCGCCGACGCAGAAGCGGGTGGGCGCCATGCCGATCGCGTCGGAGCCGGCGACGCGGACCTCCCACAGGCCCGCGCGGCGGCGCGGGTGCGCCTCGCCGGGCGAGGGCAGCAGCGCTGCGAGCGCGGCCGCGAGGCACGCGAGTGCGGGCACGGCGCGACGGGCCGCGATCAGCGCGCCGCTCCGGCGCGCGGGCGCCGCCGGGATGCGCGCGCCGCACCACGGGGCGCGGACGGATCGGGCGGCGGCGGGCGGGCGCATGCGGGGGCGGGGCGGACCTACTTGAGCGTCGAGGTCTGCGTCGACGGTTCGGACTTCGCCTGCGTCTCGGCGTCGCGCTGGTTGTCGTGCTGGCACGAGTCGACGATGCGCTGGCCGGTCTGCGTGTTCAGCAGCATCGACTTGAACGGGATCTGCACGAGCAGCACCTTGCCGCGCGTGTCCTCGAGCCGCACGGCGCCGGTCCTGGAGGCCACCGGCTTCATGACCCAGACGTCCTTCTTGTAGCGGACGTCGACGTAGCCGGCGAACACCGGGTTGCGCTCGACGAAGACTTCGAACTTCTCGTCGCAGACGTACTTGCCGTAGTGCACCAGCGTCGCCGCCTGGCGCTGGTCCTCGTCGGCGTGCGGCAGGTCCGCCATCTGCTCGGCGGTGGTCGGCGGCGGCACGTTGGCCGGACGCTTCGGGGCGGGCTTCTGGGCGGCCGGCTGGGCAGCCGGCTTGGCGGCCGGCGCGGGCTTGGCGTCCTGGGCGACGGCCGGCGCGCAGAGGGCGCCACAGGCGGCGATCGCGGCGACGAGCCGCGCGAGGGGGGCGACAGTGCGGTTCACGGGGTGGGCTCCAGCGGGCGAAGGTCCGACATTGTCCACCGCAGCGGCCCCGGGCCGCCGCCGTCCGTCGCTCGGACGCGTCGCGCAGGCCCCGGCCACCCCCCCGGATTCCACCGACGGCGGGGCCGCGCGGGGTCGGACGGGCGCTCGGGACCGCATCGACGCGGCGAACACGGTTACTCAGGGCAGCAGGTGGGCCACGCCGTCGCGCTCCTCGAGGAGCTCCTTGAGCGTCAGGTCCATCCGCTCGCGGCTGAACGCGTCGACCTCGAGCCCCTGGACGATCTCGTACTGGCCGCCCTTGCAGACCACCGGGTAGCCGTACATGACGTCCTGCGGGATGCCGTACGAGCCGTCCGACGGGATGCCCATCGTGGTCCACTCGCCGTTCGTGCCGAGCGCCCAGTCGCGCATGTGGTCGATCGCGGCGTTGGCGGCGGAGGCCGCCGACGACAGGCCGCGGGCCTCGATGATCGCCGCGCCGCGCTTGCCGACCGTGGGCAGGAAGGTGTCCTTGTTCCAGGCGTGATCATTGATCATCGCCTTGACCGACTGGCCGTCGATCGTCGCGAACCGGTAGTCGGCGTACATCGTCGGCGAGTGGTTGCCCCAGACGCAGAGCTTGCGGATCGACGAGACGGGCTTGGCGGTCTTGGCGGCGACCTGCGACAGCGCGCGGTTGTGGTCGAGCCGCAGCATCGCGGTGAAGTTCTTCTTCGGCAGATCGGGCGCCGACTTCATCGCGATGTAGGCGTTGGTGTTGGCCGGGTTGCCCACCACCAGCACGCGCACGTCGCGCGAGGCCGCGGCGTTCAGCGCCTTGCCCTGCGCGGTGAAGATCTGCGCGTTCGCGGCGAGCAGGTCCTTGCGCTCCATGCCCGGGCCGCGCGGCCGCGCGCCGACCAGCAGCGCGTAGTCCGCGTCCTTGAAGCCGGTCACCGGATCGCCATGCGCGCTCATGCCGGCGAGCAGCGGGAACGCGCAGTCCTCGATCTCCATCATCACGCCCTTGAGCGCCTTCTGGGCCTTCTCGTCGGGGATCTCGAGCAGTTGCAGGATCACCGGCTGGTCCTTGCCCAGCATGTCGCCGTTGGCGATCCGGAACAGCAGCGAGTAACCGATCTGGCCGGCGGCGCCGGTCACCGCGACGCGCTTGGGGGGCTTGGTCATGGTCGTCCTTCGAAGGGGGTCGAAATCGAGCGCGAGTGTAGGAGCGGGCGGGGGCGAAGTCAACCGTGAGCTATATCTTATATAAGACATCAAACACTGGACAACCGGGGCCGTGCGTGGTCTGATCCGCGCCATGAGCTCGGTCACGTTCAGCCCGCTCTACCGGCAGATCCGCGATCGGCTGGTGCACAGCCTCCAATCGGGCGAATGGCGCCCGGGCGAGGCCATCCCGAGCGAGTTCGAGCTCGCGGCGCGCTATGGCGTGAGTCAGGGCACGGTGCGCAAGGCGATCGACGCGCTCGCGGCCGAGAACCTGCTGGTGCGCCGGCAGGGCCGGGGCACCTTCGTCGCGAGCCACCACGAGGCGCGCGCCCAGTTCCGCTTCCTGCGGCTGCGCCCCGACGAGGGCGAGGCGCGCCAGCCGACCTCGCGCTTCCTCGACTGCCGGCGGCTGCGCGCGCCGGTCGAGATCGCGCGCGCGCTCGAGCTCAGGGCCGGCGACTCGGTCGTCACCATCCGCAGGCTGCTCGAGTTCGACGGCGTGCCGACGGTGCTCGAGGAGATCTGGCTGCCCGGCGCGCCGTTCCGCGGCCTGACCGCCGAGCGGCTGACCGCCTACAGCGGCCCGCTCTACGCGCTGCTCGAGACCGAGTTCGGCACGAGGATGATCCGCGCGTCCGAGCGGCTGCGCGCGGTCGCCGCGGGCGAGGGCGAGGCGTTCGCGCTCGGGGTACCGACGGGCACGCCGCTGCTGCTTGTCGACCGCGTGTCCCAGACATACGGCGACAAGCCGGTGGAGGTGCGCCGTGGCTGGTACCTGACGCGCGACCACCACTATTTCAACGAGCTGAGCTGAGAATTGGTGCGGCGCGAGAAATGCGTCAGAATGACGCGGTTTTGCCCGACCAAAAACGGGGAGGTCGGGGTGCGGGGGCGGTGCGTCGTGCGTGAAGGCGCGTGCACCGTCGTGCTGCAACCTCCGGCGTGCCCCTGCGTCCCCTGAGTCCAAGAGCACTGTCCGAGGCATCCATGGCCGACATCGCCGCCAAGAAGGCGCGACCCCAGTACCGGAACATCCACGTCTCCCAGATCCTGTCGTACCGGCTGCCGCCCGCCGGCATCGTCTCGATCCTCCACCGCGTCAGCGGCGCGCTGCTCTTCTTGCTCGGCATCCCGTTCATCCTGTACCTGCTCCAGCAGAGCCTCACCAGCGAGATCAGCTTCGAGACCTACCGCGCGGTGGTCGGCAGCGTGCTCGGCAAGCTGGTGCTGCTGGTGCTCGGCTGGGCGTTCATCCACCACGCCGTCGCCGGCATCCGCTACCTGCTGCTCGACCGCCACGTCGGCATCCAGAAGGAGGCCGCGCGCAGCTCGGCCACCGCGGTGCTCGGCATCACCGCCGCGCTGACCGTCGTCTTCGCCCTCAAGCTGTTCGGAGCGTTCTGACATGACCACCCGTCGAATCGTCGTCGGCGCGCACTACGGTCTGCGCGACTGGCTCGCGCAGCGCGTCTCCGCGGTCGTGCTGCTCGCCTACGCGCTGCTGCTGCTGGGCGCGGTGCTGTTCACCTCCGAGCTGAACTACGGCACCTGGGCCGGCCTCTTCGCGTCGGTCTGGATGAAGGTCGCGACGCTGATCGCGGTGCTCGCGCTGATCTGGCATGCGTGGGTCGGCGTGCGCGACATCTACATGGACTACATCAAGCCCACCGGCGCGCGCCTCGTCCTGCAGGTCGCCACCGTCGTGGCGCTCGTCGGATACGCCATCTGGGCGGTGATCATCCTCTGGAGAGTCTGAGTTGGCCGAAGTCCTGAATCAACTCGCGAACGGTCTGCCGCGTCGGCGCTTCGACGCTGTGATCGTGGGTGCCGGCGGCGCCGGCATGCGCTGCTCGCTGCAGCTGGCCGAGGCCGGCTACAACGTCGCCGTCCTGTCGAAGGTGTTCCCGACACGCTCGCACACGGTGGCCGCACAGGGCGGCATCGGCGCGTCGCTCGGCAACATGAGCGAGGACAACTGGTACTGGCACATGTTCGACACGGTCAAGGGCTCCGACTACCTCGGGGACCAGGACGCGATCGAGTACATGTGCAAGATGGCCCCGCAGGTCGTCTACGAGCTCGAGCACTTCGGCATGCCGTTCGACCGCAACGCCGACGGCACGATCTACCAGCGCCCGTTCGGCGGCCACACCGCGAACTTCGGGGAGAAGCCGGTGCAGCGCGCCTGCGCCGCGGCCGACCGCACCGGGCACGCGCTGCTGCACACGCTCTACCAGCGGAACGTACGCGCGCGCACGCAGTTCTTCGTCGAGTGGATGGTGCTCGACCTGATCCGCGACGCCGAGGGCGCCGTGGTCGGGGTGGTCGCACTCGAGATGGAGACCGGCGAGGTGATGGTCCTCGAGGCCAAGGTCACCGTGCTCGCCACGGGCGGCGCCGGCCGGATCTGGGCCGCGTCCACCAATGCCTTCATCAACACCGGCGACGGCATGGGGATGGCGGCGCGGGCGGGCATCCCGCTCGAGGACATGGAGTTCTGGCAGTTCCACCCGACCGGCGTGGCGGGCGCGGGCGTGCTGATCACCGAGGGCGTGCGCGGCGAGGGCGGCATCCTGCTCAACAAGGACGGCGAACGCTTCATGGAGCGCTACGCGCCGACGCTCAAGGACCTGGCGCCGCGCGACTTCATCTCTCGCTCGATGGACCAGGAGATCAAGGAAGGCCGGGGCGCGGGCCCGGACGGCGACTACGTGCTGCTCAAGCTCGATCATCTCGGCGCCGAGAAGATCATGAAGAAGCTGCCGTCGATCCGCGAGATCGCGATCAAGTTCGCGAACGTCGACCCGATCAAGGATCCGATCCCGGTCGTGCCGACGATCCACTACCAGATGGGCGGCATCCCGACGAACTATCACGGCCAGGTCGTCGTCCCGAAGAACGGCAACCCGAACTCGATCGTCGAGGGGCTGTACGCGATCGGCGAGTGCGCCTGCGTGTCGGTGCACGGCGCGAACCGCCTGGGCACCAATTCGCTGCTCGACCTGGTGGTCTTCGGCCGTGCGGCCGGCAACCACATCGTCGAGGCGAAGTTCAAGGACCAGGGCTTCCGCGCACTCCCCGTGCAGGCCGGAGACGCGTCGCTGGCCCGCCTGGCCCGTCTCGACGGATCGAGCTCGGGCGAGAACACGCAGGAAGTGGCCAACGGGATCCGGCGTGCGATGCAGACGCACTGCAGCGTGTTCCGCACCTCGGAGCTGCTGTCGGAGGGCGTGACGAAGATCATGGAGCTCTCCGAGCGCGCCGAGAACGTCCACATCAAGGACAAGTCGAAGGTGTTCAACACGGCGCGCGTCGAGGCGCTCGAGCTGGACAACCTCGTCGAGACCGCCAAGGCCACGATCGTGTCGGCCGAGGCCCGCAAGGAGAGCCGCGGCGCCCACGCGCACCGCGACTTCCCGAGCCGCGACGACGCCAACTGGATCAAGCACACGCTGTACTACAGCGAGGGCAACCGGCTCGACTACAAGCCGGTGAACATGAAGCCGCTGACGGTCGAGACCTTCGAGCCGAAGGCCCGGACGTTCTGAGGCGAGGAGCAGGAACCGAATGAACGCAGTCGTGAGCGCGCCCACCGGCGCCAAGGTCGCCACCCGGACCGTGCGGTTCTCGATCTACCGCTACGACCCGGACAAGGACGCCAAGCCCTACATGCAGGACCTGACGGTCGAGCTGCTGCCGACCGACAAGATGCTGCTCGACGCGCTGATGCGCATCAAGCAGGTCGCCGACGACTCGGTCGCGTACCGCCGCTCGTGCCGCGAGGGCGTGTGCGGGTCCGACGCGATGAACATCAACGGCAAGAACGGCCTGGCGTGCATCACCAACCTGCGCGACCTGAAGGAGCCGATCGTCCTCAAGCCGCTGCCGGGCCTGCCGGTCATCCGCGACCTGATCGTGGACATGACCCAGTTCTTCAAGCAGTACCACTCGATCAAGCCGTTCCTGATCAACGACACGCCGCCGCCCGAGAAGGAGCGCCTGCAGTCGCCCGAGGAGCGCAACGAGCTCGACGGCCTGTACGAGTGCATCCTGTGCGCGTGCTGCTCGACCAGCTGCCCGTCGTTCTGGTGGAACCCGGACAAGTTCGTGGGCCCGGCCGGCCTGCTGCAGGCGTACCGCTTCATCGCCGACAGCCGCGACCAGGCGACCAGCGCGCGTCTCGACGACCTCGAGGACCCGTACCGGCTGTTCCGCTGCCACACGATCATGAACTGCGTCGACGTCTGCCCGAAGGGCCTGAACCCGACGCTCGCGATCGGCAAGATCAAGGACCTGATGGTCCGCCGCGCGGTCTGAGCGACGCCAGGGCCCCCACGGTGCACGCGACCCTGCCGCCGCATCTTCCACCGGGTGCGCCGGCGGCCGGCCACCAGGACGATCCGGCCCGGCGTCGGCGGCTGCGCTGGCGCGCGCGCCGCGGCCTGCTCGAGAACGACCTGGTGCTGACGCGCTTCCTCGACGCGCACGAAGGGTCGCTGACGGACGGTGACGTGGCCGGGCTGGATCGGCTGCTCGATCTGTCCGACAATGAACTGCTCGACCTGATCCTGGCCCGCACCGAACCCGCCCCCGACCTCGCTCCCGAGTCGCTGCGGATGCTTGCGCGGCTTCGCGGCGCCTGACGCGCGCCCGGACCAGGACGATCGCCCCGATCACCCTAACCGACCCGATCCACTCCTTCCGCACGACTGCACAGGGCGAGCGATGAACTCCACCAAGAAAGCCACGCTGAGTTTCTCCGACGGCTCGCCGTCGATCGACTTCCCGATCTACGAGGGGACCGTCGGCCCCGAGGTGATCGACATCCGCAAGCTCTACGGGCAGACGGGCCGGTTCACGTTCGACCCGGGGTTCCTGTCGACCGCGGCGTGCGACTCGAAGATCACCTACATCGACGGCGACAAGGGCGAGCTGCTGTACCGCGGCTACCCGATCGAGCAGCTCGCGCAGAACTGCAACTACCTCGAGACCTGCCACCTGCTGCTGTACGGCGAGCTGCCGAACCGCGCCCAGCAGAAGGACTTCGAGTTCCGCGTCACGCGGCACACGATGGTCCACGAGCAGATGACGCGGTTCTTCCAGGGGTTCCGCCGCGACGCGCACCCGATGGCCATCCTCGTTGGCTGCGTCGGCGCGCTGTCGGCGTTCTATCACGACTCGCTCGACATCAACGACCCGGAGCACCGCCGGATTTCGGCGATCCGCCTGATCGCGAAGATGCCGACGCTCGTCGCGATGGCGTACAAGTACTCGAACGGCCAGCCGTTCATGTACCCGCAGAACAGTCTGTCGTACTCGGCGAACTTCATGCGGATGATGTTCGGCACGCCGTGCGAGGACTACGAGGTCAACGACGTGCTGGTGCGCGCGCTCGACCGGATCCTGATCCTGCACGCCGACCACGAGCAGAACGCCTCGACCTCGACGGTGCGGCTCGCGGGCTCCTCGGGCGCGAACCCGTTCGCCTGCATCGCGGCCGGCATCGCCACGCTCTGGGGGCCGGCGCACGGCGGCGCGAACGAGGCCTGCCTGCAGATGCTCGACCAGATCCAGGCGCAGGGCGGGGTCGCGAAGGTCGGCGAGTTCATCTCGCAGGTCAAGGACAAGAACTCCGGCGTGAAGCTGATGGGCTTCGGGCACCGGGTCTACAAGAACTACGATCCGCGCGCCAAGCTGATGCGCGAGACCTGCTACGAGGTGCTCGGCGAGCTCGGGCTCAACAACGACCCGCTGTTCGCGCTGTCGATGAAGCTCGAGCAGATCGCGCTCGAGGACGACTACTTCGTGGCGCGCAAGCTGTACCCGAACGTCGACTTCTATTCGGGCATCGTGCAGAAGGCGCTCGGCATCCCGACGTCGATGTTCACCTGCATCTTCGCGCTCGCGCGCACCGTCGGCTGGATCGCGCAGTGGAGCGAGATGATCTCGGATCCGGAGCAGAAGATCGGCCGGCCGCGCCAGCTGTTCGTCGGCGCCACCCGCCGCGACGTGAAGCCGATCGACCAGCGGTGATGGTGGAGCGGGGGTTTCGCCGAGCACTGCTCGGCGCCCGCGGAACGGGTCGGACGCAAGTCCGACCCAGCGGCATGCTTGCCGCGCACTGCTGCGTCCCGGACTGGAATCCGCCGATAGGCGGCTGATCCCCCCCCGGCCCGATCAGCGATCGGACCCGCGCTTCCCCCGATCCGGCAGCAGCATGTCCGGCGGCGCGACCCGCAGCCGGACCTGCACCTCCGTGCCGACGCCGGGCTCGCTGCGCAGCGAGATCGCGCCGCCCTGCAGCTCCAGCACTTCCTTCGCGATGCTGAGCCCGAGCCCGGTGCCCGGGAGGTGCCCCGACGGGTCCGCCCGATAGAACCGCTCGAAGGCGCGCGCGCACTGTTCGGCGCTCATGCCGATCCCGTGGTCCGTGACGGCGACGACGACTGTGGGGCCGTCGGGGCCCGCCACGGTGCGCACCGCGAGGCGGACCGGCGAGCCGGGCGCCGAGTAGCGGCAGGCGTTCGACAGCACGCTGGTGATCGCCTGCCGCGTGCGATCGGGGTCCACGGCGACCTCGACGGCGCGCCCGCCGGCCTCGATGTCGACCTCGACCTCGCGCGGCGCCTCGACCGCGGCCAGGCCCTCGAGCGCGCCGTCGACCAGCATGCCCAGCGGCACCGGGTAGAGCACCGCCTCGCGACCGCGCCGCGCCTCGATCTTCGCCAGGTCGAGCAGGTCGTCGATCATCGAGGTCAGCAGCTTCGCCTGCGCGTGGATCGTCTTCAGCATCCGCTGGCGCTTCGGCGCGTCGAACTCGCGTGCGATCAGCAGCTCGGCGTAGCCGAAGACGCTGGCGAGCGGCGTGCGCAGCTCGTGCGCGGCCGTCGTCAGGAACTCGCTCTTCATCCGGTCGATCTCGGTCTCGCGGGTCACGTCGCGGAAGCAGAGCACCGTCTCGCCGCCGTGCCCGGCGTGCGTGCGCTCGGTGCACTGCAGGACCCTGCGCTGCGGCCGGACGAGCTCGAGCGTGCGCTGGCCTGACTCGGGCGCGGCGCGCGGCGCGTCGGGCATGTCGCAGTCCGCTGGCGCGCACGCGGCGACGAGCCGCACCTCGAACGCTTCGCGGGTCAGGCCGGCCAGTCCGGCCGCCTCCACGCCGAGCATCCCGGTCAGTGCCTCGTTGACGTAGACGAGCCGGCCGGTCGCGTCGAACAGCACGAACCCGTCCGGGCTCAGCGACATGACCGCGTCGAGCCGTGCGTTGCGCATCGCGAGCTCGCGTTCGGCCTCGGCCCGCGCGGTGACGTCGATCTGCACGCCGAGGTAGTGGCGCACGGTGCCGTCGGGGTCGCGCACCGGCGTGATGTGCAGCTCGTTCCAGAAGAGCGTGCCGTCGCGGCGGTAGTTGCGCAGTGTGACGGTCTGCGATCGGCCGTCGCGGATCGCATCGCGCAGCGCCCCGATCGCCGGCTGGTCGCGGTCGCGGCCCTGCAGGAAGGCGCAGTTGCGCCCCACCGCCTCGTGCGACGCGTAGCCGGTGATCCGGGTGAACGCCGGGTTCACATAGGTGATCGGGTTGCCGGGCAGGCGGGCCGAGGTGATGACGATGCCGCTCGCGCTGCTGTCGACCGCCTGCGAGAACAGCGACAGCATGGCCTCGGCCTGGCGCTGCTCGGTCAGGTCGCGGACCACGCAGGTCCAGCGCGCACCGACGACCGCGTGGGACTCGGCGATGGAGGCCTCGAGCGGGAACGGCGTGCCGTCGCGGCGGGCGCCATCGGTCTGCAGCCGCGCGATCCGGATCCGCCCGCCGCCCGCGACGATCGCGTCGGCCATCGCTTTCGCGATGCCGTCGTGGGCGAGCGCGGGCACGAGCTCGCCGACCGGCAGGCCGGCGGCCTGCTCCGCGCTCACGCCGAACACCGACGACGCGGTGCGATTGCACAGCACGATCCGGCCGCTCGCGTCGAGCGCGAGGATCGCGTCGGGCATCAGGTCGAGCACGGCGAGCACCGGCTCGTGCCCGGCGGTGGCTGCGCTCGCCCCCGCGAGGGACGGCGTGGACACGCCCGTCACCGCACCGGCCCGGCGGCCGGCGTGCTCAGCATGGACGCCACCGTCTCGATCAGCGCGAGCGGGCTGAATGGCTTGGTCAGGTAGGCGTCGCAGCCCACCGCGGCGCCCGCGGCGCGGTCCGACTGCTGGCCGCGCGCGGTCAGCAGCACGACGCGAGTCCCGTCGAGCTCCGGCGTCGCCCGGATCCGCGCGCAGACCTGAAGGCCGTCGAGCTCGCCCGGCATCATGACGTCGAGCAGCACCACGTCGGGTCGCAGCGTCTGCGCGAGCCGCCAGCCGTCGCCGCCGTTGTCGGCGGTGTGCAGGTCGTGGCCCTCGAACTCGAGCGTCATCCGGATCAGCATCTGGATCTCGGGACGGTCCTCGACGATCAGGATCTTCGCGCTCATCGCCTCGTCTCCCTGCGGGCGGCCTGCTCGGCCGCGGCGGCGCGAAGGCCGCGCGAGGCGGCCGTCATCTTCGCGGGGTCGGCCGCGAAGCGTTGCGC
>JBILTM010000337.1:0-3234 GCA_044371545.1 Burkholderiaceae bacterium | reverse complement strand
CCAAGCTGCTGTACGCCTACGCCGAGTGCACGGTGCCCAAGGTCACCGTCATCACCCGCAAGGCCTACGGCGGCGCCTACGACGTGATGTCGTCCAAGCACCTGCGCGGCGACGTCAACCTCGCGTGGCCGAACGCCGAGATCGCGGTGATGGGCGCCAAGGGTGCGGTCGAGATCATCTTCCGCCAGGACAAGGACGACCCTGCGAAGCTTGCCGCCCGCGAGGCCGAGTACCGGGCGAACTTCGCGAACCCGTTCGTCGCGGGCGCGCGCGGCTTCATCGACGACGTGATCCAGCCGCACGAGACCCGCAAGCGGATCTGCCGGTCGCTCACGATGCTGCGCGACAAGAAGATCGAGAACCCGTGGCGCAAGCACGGCAACATCCCGCTCTGACCGCGACCGCCCACAGGACACCGACCCCATCATGTTCAAGAAGATCCTGATCGCGAACCGCGGCGAGATCGCCTGTCGCGTCATCAAGACCGCGCGCCGCATGGGCATCGCGACCGTCGCCGTCTACTCCGACGCCGATCGCGACGCCCGCCACGTCGAGCTCGCCGACGAGGCCGTCCACATCGGCCCGCCGCCCGCGCGCGAGTCGTACCTGTCGATGGACCGGATCATCGCGGCCTGCAAGCAGACCGGCGCGCAGGCGGTGCACCCCGGCTACGGCTTCCTGTCCGAGAACGCCGAGTTCTCTAAGCGCGTCGAAGAGCAGGGCATCGTCTTCATCGGTCCCAAGCACGCGTCGATCGCGGCGATGGGCGACAAGATCGCCTCCAAGAAGCTCGCGAAGGCCGCCAAGGTCAGCACCATCCCCGGCTGGAACGAGCCGATCGAGACCGCCGAGCAGGCGGTGAAGATCGCCAAGGACATCGGCTACCCGGTGATGATCAAGGCCTCCGCCGGCGGCGGCGGCAAGGGCCTGCGCGTCGCCTTCGACGACAAGGAGGCGTTCGAGGGCTTCACCTCGTGCCGCAACGAGGCGCGCAACAGCTTCGGCGACGACCGCGTCTTCATCGAGAAATTCATCGAGGAGCCGCGGCACATCGAGATCCAGGTGCTCGGCGACGGCCACGGCAACGTCGTCTACCTGTGGGAGCGCGAGTGCTCGATCCAGCGCCGGCACCAGAAGCTGATCGAGGAGGCGCCGAGCGCGTTCCTCGACCGCGAGACGGCCAGGCGCATGGGCGAGCAGGCCGTCGCGCTCGCGAAGGCGGTGGACTACCAGTCGGCCGGGACGGTGGAGTTCGTCGTCGGCAAGGACAAGGGCTTCTACTTCCTCGAGATGAACACCCGGCTGCAGGTCGAGCACCCGGTCACCGAGTGCATCACCGGCCTGGACCTCGTCGAGCAGATGATCCGCGTGGCGGCCGGCGAGAAGCTCTCGTTCGCGCAGAAGGACGTGAAGCTCGACGGCTGGGCGCTCGAGTGCCGCATCAACGCCGAGGACCCCTCGCGCGGCTTCCTGCCGTCGACCGGGCGGCTGATCAAGTTCCAGCCGCCGCCGACCTCGATGGAGGCGTCGCTGCCCGTGCCCGCAGAAGGTGGAGTGCGCGTGGACACCGGCGTCTACGAGGGCGGCGAGATCCCGATGCAGTACGACTCGATGATCGCCAAGCTGATCGTCAAGGGTCGCGACCGCGCCGAGGCGATCGCCCGCATGCGCGAGGCCCTCGACGGCTTCGTGATCCGGGGCATCTCCAACAACGTCGGCTTCCAGTCCGCGCTCATCGGGCATCCCCGGTTCGCGACGGTCGAGTTCAACACCGGGTTCGTCGCGGAGAACTACCCGAACGGTTATCAGGCCTCGGGCGCGCGCCACGACGACCCCGCGTTCCTGATGGCGCTCGCCGGCGCCGCGCACCGCCGCCTGCGCGAGCGCGCGGCCGGCATCGAGGGCCAGCTGCACGGACGCAGCGTCGTCGTGCCGACCGAGTACGTGGCCGTCGTCAAGGACGCGGACTCGCATCGCCACGACACCGCGGTGGTCGTCGAGCCCGACGGCACCGCGCTCAATGTCGTCGTGGGCGACGGCAAGCGCTACGCGATCCGCTTCGACGGCCCGATCCGCGACATCGGCGTGACCGGAACCGTGAACGGGCGGCGCTTCGCCGCGCAGGTCGAGCGCAAGGGCCTCGACTACGTCGTCGCGCAGGGCGGCGCGCAGGTCGTCGCGCGGATGCTGTCGAAGCGTGCGGCCGAGCTCAACCGCCTGATGCCCGAGAAGCAGCCGCCCGACCTGTCGCGCTTCCTGCTGTCGCCGATGCCGGGGCTGCTGGTGGACGTCGCGGTGAGCGTCGGCCAGCAGGTGAGGGCGGGCGAGCGCCTCGCCGTCATCGAGGCGATGAAGATGGAGAATGTGCTGATCGCGCAGCGCGACGCCGTGGTGAAGAAGGTGTCGGCCGGCAAGGGCGAGAGCCTGTCGGTCGACCAGGTGATCCTCGAGTTCGAGTGACGGAGGGTGGCGAGATGAGCGACGAGAAGCGTCCGTTCCGAGTGCTCGGCATCCAGCAGATCGCGATCGGCGGGCCCGACAAGGCCCGTTTGCGCACGCTGTGGGTCGACATGCTCGGCCTGGAGGTCACCGGCAACTTCGTGTCCGAGCGCGAGAACGTCGACGAGGACATCTGCGCGATGGGCAGCGGGCCGTACAAGGTCGAGGTGGACCTGATGCAGCCGCTGGATCCGGAGAAGAAGCCGGCGGTGCACGCGACCCCGCTGAATCACGTGGGGTTGTGGATCGATGACCTGCCCAAGGCGGTGGAGTGGTTGACGGCGCGCGGCGTCCGCTTCGCCCCGGGGGGGATCAGGAAGGGGGCGGCGGGGTATGACATCTGTTTCCTGCATCCGAAGGCCAGCGAGGAGTTCCCAATTGCGGGGGAGGGGGTGCTGGTGGAGTTGGTGCAGGCGCCGGGGGAGGTGGTGGCGGCGCTCGGCTGACCCGCTCGGCACGTCGCCGAACAGGCCGGATCAGAGTGCGCCGGGCGGTGGGCGGTACCCCTTTAGCTTCACCTGGGCGGCAGCCGCGAGGTGACCGAGCGGCGCCTTGAGTCTATCGCGCCAGCCCGACAACCCGGGAGGGACCTGTCCGGAATTCTGTGTGCGAGGCATACCATGAGGAATCAAGGACATGGATATGCCGAGAAAGAAGCAGACCGTCGCCTCTCAGGCAGCGGCCCGAGGGGCGCTGCCTGAGCTGCCTGCCGGGGTCCTGGACGAGCTGGTCAAG
>JBILTM010000329.1:0-3536 GCA_044371545.1 Burkholderiaceae bacterium | reverse complement strand
GCCACGACAGCACCGGCACGTTCTGCCACGCGGCGATCGGCGCGCCGCAGTGCGGACAGGCCGAGCGCGGCACGACGAGGTTGTAGCGCTCGCGGGCCGGCGCGGCCTCGCCGCGCAGCTCGGCGGCCTGGGCGTGCCAGTCGGCCTCCATCATCTTCGGGAGGCGGTGGATCACGACGTTCAGGAAGCTGCCGACCAGCAGGCCGAGCACCGCGGCCAGCGCGACGAGCGCGGGCGGCGGCAGGGCGGCGAGGGCGGCGAGGGTCGAACCGGGCATGGTCCGCCGATGGTAGCCGAGCGTGCCGGTCCGCGGACCGGCGGGTCCGGCCGCCGGGCGCGGGCGGCCGGCCGCGCGTCGCGTGCCGGGGAGGGTCGGCCGGCAGCCGGTCAGGGATCCGCGTGCGACCATGTCGCCGTCCCAGGGCCGGTCGGGTACGAACGCTGCAGGAGCACTCGCATGGACACCGCATCCCGCGACACCGGTTCGCCCGCGACGGCCGACCTGGCCGCCGCGGTCCTCGACGTCGTCGCGCGCGTGCCGACGAGCACCGAGCCGCCGGCCCCGGATCCGGCTGCCCGCACGCGCACGCTCGCGGCGCGCGCCGCGCGCACGACGGCCGCCCTGTCGGCGGCCGCGGCGCTGCCGCCGGGCCCGATCGGCTGGCTGACGCTGCTGCCCGAGCTCGCCGCGATCTGGCGCGTGCAGGCGAAGCTCGTCGCCGACATCGCGGCCGCGCACGGCCGCCCCCGAGCCGCGACCCGCGAGGTGCTGCTGCACTGCCTGTTCTCGCACTCGCTCGAGCGTCCGCTCGGCGGCTTCGTCGTGCGGGCCGGCGAGCGGCTGCTGGTGCGCAGCGCGTCCTATCGCGCGCTGCAGCCGGTCGCGCGCGCGATCGCGGCGCGGCTGTCGACGCGCACGCTCGGCCGGGGCATCGCGCGCTTCGTGCCGGTCGCCGGCAGCGTCGCGGTCGCGGCCTGGGCGTGGCGCGAGACGACGCGCGTCGCGCGCAACGCCGAGGCGGTGTTCGCGCGCGAGGTCGACGTCCAGGCCGAGGCCGAGGCCGACGCCGACAGGATGGCTTGACGCGCGTCAATCGCCGGTCGCGATTCCGCCCGACCATGGGAGCCGTCGTCGCGACGCCGTCGTGGCACCGGAAGCAGGAGCGCTCCATGGCCAGGATGAAGGCAGCCGTGTTCGTCGAACCCGGCCGCATCGTGCTCGACGAGAAGCCGATCCCCGACGTGGGTCCGCTGGACGCGCTGGTGCGCGTGACCACCACCACGATCTGCGGGACCGACGTGCACATCCTCAAGGGCGAATACCCGGTCGCCCGGGGCCTGACGGTGGGGCACGAGCCGGTGGGCGTCATCGAGAAGCTCGGCTCGGCGGTGCGCGGCTACCGCGAGGGCCAGCGCGTGATCGCCGGCGCGATCACGCCCAGCGGCTGGAGCAACGCGTGCCAGTGCGGCTGCGGCGCGCAGGACGGCGCCGGCACCGCGCACGGCTGGAAGCCGCTGGGCGGCTGGCGCTTCGGCAACACCATCGACGGCTGCCAGGCCGAGTACGTGCTCGTGCCCGACGCGATGGTCAATCTGGCGGTCGTGCCCGACGGACTCACCGACGAGCAGGTGCTGATGTGCCCCGACATCATGTCGACCGGCTTCGGTGGTGCCGAGAGCGGCGGCATCCGCATCGGCGACACCGTCGCGGTGTTCGCGCAGGGCCCGATCGGCCTGTGCGCGGCCGCGGGCGCCAAGCTGAGCGGCGCGACCACCGTGATCGGCGTCGACCGCATCGCCGGGCGCCTGGAGATCGCGCGCCGCATGGGCGCCGACGTCGTCGTCGACTCGAGCCGCGAGGATCCGGTGGAGGCGATCCTGCGGCTCACCAACGGCCGCGGCGTCGACGTCGCGATCGAGGCACTCGGCATCCAGGACACCTTCGAGGCCTGCCTGCGGGTGCTCAGGCCGGGCGGCACGCTGTCGAGCCTCGGCGTGTACTCGACGGACCTGAAGATCCCGCTCGGCGCGTTCGCCGCCGGGCTGGGCGACCACCGGATCGTCACCACGCTGTGCCCGGGCGGCAAGGAGCGCATGCGCCGGCTGATGGCGGTGATCGAGGCCGGGCGACTGGACCTGGGGCCGATGGTCACGCACCGCTTCCGGCTCGAAGACATCGAGCAGGCCTACGAGCTGTTCTCGCACCAGCGCGACGGCGTGCTGAAGGTGGCGATCACACCCTGAGGCCTCGCGGCGGCGGGGCGCCCGGCCGCGCGGGTCGCCGCACGCGCATGACCGGCCGCTGGTATCGTTCACCTCGCCCGATTCCACGGAGGAGACGATGGAGCCCAGCACGCTGCAGACCGTCGCCGTCATCGGCAACGGCATCATCGGCCACGGGGTCGCGCAGGTGTTCGCCGCGGCGGGGCGCTCGGTGATCATGATCGGCCGCGATCCGGCGTCCCTCGCACGCGCGACCGAACGGATCGCGGCGAGCCTGCGGGACTTCGTGAGGCACGGCCTGGTGGACGAGGCCGAGTCGCCGCGGATCCTCGCCCGGGTGCGCACCTCGGTCCGGCTCGAGGACGCGGCGCAGGCGCAGCTGGTGATCGAGGCGGTCACCGAGGATCTCGCGCTCAAGCGCGAGCTGTTCGGACGCCTCGACGCGATCTGCCCGCTCCCGACCGTGCTCGGCTCGTCGAGCGGGCAGCCGGCGAGCGCGCTGCTCGAGCGGGTCGCGCACCCGGAGCGGGTCATCGCGACGCACTTCTGGTACCCGCCGCAGCTGATCCCGCTGGTGGAGGTCTGCGCGGGGCCGGCCACCGATCCCGGCGTTGTCGCGTGGACCTGCGCGGCGCTGAAGGCGGCCGGCAAGGAGCCGGCGCTGATCGAGAAGGAGATCCCCGGCTTCATCGGCAACCGCCTGCAGTTCGCGATGCTGCGCGAGGCGTGGGCGCTGTGGGCGTCCGGCGCGGCGAGCGCCGAGGCGATCGACACGGTCGTGCGCAACAGCTTCGGCCGGCGCGTCGGCATCACCGGGCCGCTCGAGTCGGCCGACGTCGGCGGGCTGCGCACGATGTACCACTTCGCCCGATCGCTGCTGCCCCACCTCGACACCGGCGCGGAGCCGCCCGCCGCCGTGGCCGACCTCGTCGCGCGGGGCTTCGACGGCCTCGGCACCGGGCGTGGCGTGCACGACTGGTCGCGTCGCGACGGCGAGGCGCTGGTGGCCGCGCGGATGGAGGAGCTGTTCCGCTGGCTGAAGGTCGACCGGGCGGGGCGGAGCGACCGGGACTGAGCCGTGCCCGCGGCCTCGGTCGTCGGCGAAGCGCCGCCCTCGTTCGATCCGTGGTGGTGGCGCGCCGCGCCGCCGTCGGCCGACGCGGGTCCGCCGCCGCCCGGGCGCGCCGACGTGGCGATCGTCGGCTCGGGCATCACCGGGCTGGTCGCGGCGATCGAGCTCGCCCGGTCCGGGCGGCACGTCGTCGTGCTCGACCGCGACCCGCCGGGGCTGGGCGCGAGCACCCGCAACGCCG
>JBILTM010000223.1:0-7829 GCA_044371545.1 Burkholderiaceae bacterium | reverse complement strand
CAAGCACGGCATCGGCGAGATCGCCGAGCGCGACGGTCTCGAGCGTGCGGTGCGCGTCTACCGCGAGCTGCGCGAGGCGTCGGAGGCCGTCGGCGAGACCGTCGAGCGGCACGCGATCGACTGCCACTACCGGCGCCAGGGGCGGCTGCTGCTCGCGACGACGCCCGCGATGCTCGATGCGCTGCGACGCGAGTACGCGCTGCGCGAGCGGCACGCCGGCGAGGCCCATACCGTCCTGAGCCGTACCGAGCAGCGCGCCGAGCTGGCCACCGACCACTACCACGGCGGCGTGCGGATCGACGACCACGCCGGGCTGCATCCCGGGCTCTACCACCGCGGGCTGCTCGAGGCCGCGCGGCGGGCCGGCGCGACGGTGTGCGGCGGCTGCGAGGTGAGCGCATTGGGCCGCGACATCGACGGGGTCGCGCTGCACCTGCGCGACGGGCGGCGCCTCGTCGCGCGCGACGCGATCGTGGCGACCAACGGCTACACCGGCCCCGCGTGGCGCTGGCTGCAGCGGCGCGTGATCCCGTTCGACGCGTACCAGGCGGTGTCGGCGCCGCTCGGCGAGGCCCGGGTCGCCGCGCTGCTCGCGGGCGACCGTACCTTCATCGACTGGAACTTCGACGTCGACTGGTTCCGGCGCGTGCCGGACGACCCGTCGCGCATCCAGTTCGGCGGACTCACCGGTGGCCGCAACGAGGACCTGCGCTCGATCGCGAGGCGGCTGCGCGCGCGGATGCTGCGGATCTTCCCGGACCTCGGGGACCTGGCGGTCTCGCACGTCTGGACCGGGCGGTGCGCGGGCACCTTCGACTTCGAGCCGCGGATCGGCCTGCACGACGGCATCCACTACGCCGGCGGCTACTGCTTCGTCGGCGTGCCGATGGGCACGCTGTTCGGCCGCAAGCTCGCCTCGCGAGTGCTCGGCCGTGCCGGTGGCGACAGCGCCTTCGATCGCCCGTTCAGGACGGCGCCGTTCTACCGGGGCGATCCGTGGTTCGTGCCCCTGGCGTTCCGCTGGATGCGGCGGCACGACCGCTGACGGTCGACGCCGATCCGGGGTCGGCAGCCGGGCCGCCCGACGACCTCGCCGGCGGCGCGCGCGTGTCGGTACGGCGCGCCGAGCTCGCGTCGGTCACCCCGACGGCGTAGGCTCCGCGGGGCCGCCCGAGTCCCGACGCGATGCCCGCCTCCGACCCGACCCCGATCCTCCACCACTACGACTTCTCGCCGTTCGCCGAGAAGATCCGTCTCGCGTTCGGCCTGAAGGGCCTCGCGTGGCGCTCGGTCGACGCGCCGTCGGTGATGCCCAAGCCGGACCTGGTCGCGCTGACCGGCGGCTACCGGCACATCCCGGTCATGCAGATCGGCGCGGACGTCTATTGCGACACGCGGCGCATCGCGCGCGAGCTCGACGCCCGATGGCCGTCGTCGCCGCTGCTGCCCGCGACGTGCGCGGGCGTCGCCACCGCGATCGAGGCCTGGGCCGAGCGCGACCTGTTCTGGCCCATCGCGCGCTTCGTGAGCGGCATCAACGCGGACCGGGTCGACCCCCGCCTCCACGTCGACCGCGCGGCGATGCGCGGCAAGCGCCCGCCGAGCCACGAGCGGCTGCGCACGGTCGCGCGTCGCGAGCTCGGGGCAGTGCGGCCGCAGCTGCGCGTCGTCGAGGCGATGCTCGCCGACGGACGACCGTTCCTGATCTCGGACCGGCCGACGCAGGCCGACCTCGCGGTCCATCACGGGCTGTGGTTCCTGTCGGCGATGCCGATCGACTGCTCGGGCGAGCTCGACGGCTGCCCTGCGACGCGGGCGTGGATGGCGCGGGTCGCCGCGATCGGGCACGGTCGCCCCGAGCCGATGACGGCGCGCGAGGCGCTCGAGGTCGCGGCGGGCGCGTCGCCGTCATCGCTGCCCGCGTCGATCGACGACGACTCGCTGCCGCCGCCCGGCACGCCGGTCGCGGTCTCGCCGGACGGCTACGAGACCGAGCCGGTGACCGGGACGCTCGCGTGGGTCGGGGCGTTCGACGTCGCGGTGCAGCGGCGCGACGCGCGGCTCGGGGAGACGACGGTGCATCTCCCCAGGGTGGGGTACACCGTCGTGGCGCGGGCCTAGACCACCTGCCCCAGCTTGAAGATCGGCAGGTACATGGCCACCACCAGGCCGCCGATGATCGTGCCGAGGAACACCATGATCATCGGCTCGAGCAGCGAGGACAGGCTCTCGACCGCCTCGTCGACCTCGCGCTCGTAGATGTCGGCCGACTTGCCGAGCATCGCGTCGAGCGAACCCGACTCCTCGCCGATCGCCGACATCTGCAGCACCATGTTCGGGAAGACCTTGGCGTTCTGCATCGCGACGGTGAGGCTCGTGCCGGTCGCGACCTCCTGCTGGATCTTCTTGGTCGCCTCGAGGTAGACGTGGTTGCCCGACGCGCCGCCCACCGAGTCGAGCGCCTCGACCAGCGGCACGCCGGCGGCGAACATCGTCGACAGCGTGCGCAGCCAGCGCGCGATCGTCGCCTTGCGGATCACCTCGCCGAAGACCGGCAGCTTCAGGAACAGCCGGTCCATCGCGATCTGCACCGCGGGACTTCGCCTCCACGCCTGCATCAGGAAGTAGAACGCGCCCCCGATCACGCCGAAGAGCAGGTACCAGTTGGCGACGAAGAAATCCGACATCGCCATGACCATCAGCGTCGGGGCGGGCAGGTCGGCGCCGAAGCTCGCGAACACGCCCTTGAACGCCGGGATCACGAACAGCATGATCACCACCACCACGATCGCCGCGACCACGAGCACGGCGGCCGGGTAGAAGAGGGCCGACTTGATCTTGCCCTTGATGGCGAGCATCTTCTCCTTGTAGACGGCCAGCCGGTCCAGCAGATCGTCCAGGATACCGGCCTGTTCGCCGGCGCCCACCAGGTTGCAGAACAGCGAGTCGAAGTGCAGCGGGTACTTGCGGAACGCCTGCGACAGCGCGGTGCCGGTCTCGACGTCGCCCTTGATCTCCATGAAGAGCTTGGCGACCGACGCGTTGTCGGTGCCCTTGGCGACGATGTCGAACGCCTGCAGCAGCGGCACGCCCGCCTTCATCATCGTCGAGAGCTGGCGCGTGAACAGCGTGATGTCCTTCTCGCTGATCTTGCGCCCGCGCTTGTAGCGCTGCTTCCTGATCTTGACGACGGTGATGCCCTGGCGGCGCAGCGTCGAGCCGACGACCGCCTCGCCGCCGGCGCGCATCTCGCCTCGCACCGTCTTGCCCTTGCGGTCCCGGCCTTCCCACAGGAAGGTGTGCTCCTTGATCCCCTCACGGGTCGGGGACGTCAGCGCTTTGCTGGCCATGGATCGCCCCGCCCTATTCGTTGGTGCAACCGAGGACTTCCTCGATCGTGGTCAGGCCCTGCTTCACCTTGCGCAGCCCGGACTGGCGCAGGTCCGACACGCCTTCGCGCTTGGCCTGCGCCGCGATCTCCATCGCGTTGCCCCCGGCGAGGATGATCCGCTGGATCTCCTCGGTGATCGGCATCACCTGGTAGATGCCCACGCGGCCCTTGAAGCCACCCCCGCCGCAGCGCTCGCAGCCGACCGGGCGATAGGGCTTCCAGGAGCCGTCCAGGTCGGCGGCCTTGAAGCCGGCGGCGAGCATCGCATCCTCGTCGATCGGGATCTCGGCCTTGCAGTTGCACAGGCGGCGCGCGAGGCGCTGCGCGGTGATCATGATCACGGCCGAGGCGATGTTGAAGGGCGCGATGCCCATGTTCATCATCCGTGTGAGCGTGGTCGGTGCGTCGTTGGTGTGCAGCGTGGACAGCACCATGTGCCCGGTCTGCGCGGCCTTGATCGAAATGTCGGCGGTCTCGAGGTCGCGGATCTCGCCGACCATGATCACGTCCGGATCCTGCCTCAGGAAGGACTTGAGCGCGGCCGCGAAGCTCAGGCCGGCCTTGTCGTTGACGTTGACCTGGTTCACGCCGGGCAGGTTGATCTCGGCCGGGTCCTCCGCGGTCGAGATGTTGGTGCCCGGCTTGTTCAGGATGTTCAGGCAGGTGTAGAGCGACACCGTCTTGCCCGAGCCGGTCGGGCCGGTGACCAGCACCATCCCGTAGGGGCGGTTGACCGCGGCCAGCAGCGCCTCCTTCTGGTCGGGGTCGTAGCCGAGCGCGTCGATGCCGAGCTTCGCCGACGACGGATCCAGGATCCGCATCACGATCTTCTCGCCGAACAGCGTGGGCAACGTCGAGACCCGGAAGTCGATCGTGCGCTGCGCCGACAACACGAGCCTCATGCGCCCGTCCTGCGGGATCCGCTTTTCTGAGATGTCGAGCTTCGAGATCACCTTGATCCGCGACGCGAGCGTCTCCTTGATCTCCAGCGGCGGCTTCGAGACCTCGCGCAGCTCGCCGTCGATCCGGTAGCGGATCCGGTAGTACTTCTCGTAGGGCTCGAAGTGGATGTCCGACGCGCCGCCGTTGATCGCGTCCATCAGCACCTTTTGCAGGAACCGGACGACGGGCGCGTCGTCGACCGCCGAGGTGTCCTCGGTGGGCGCCTGCTGGTTGGAACTATCTCGAATCGCCATACACCGTTCAGTCCTAGAAGTAGCAGTTACTCTGGTACCGTGAGCACCGGCGACGGGGTCGTCTCGTCCCGGCGCACGTGCACACGCCCGGCCATCGTGTCGATCACCGTCGCGTCCTCACTGGCCTGCGTCAGCACGGTCTTCCTCGGTTCATCGGCTTCACCCATCGGGTGGGTGTGCCAAACATCCTCGAGCCCGCGGCAGCATTGAAGAAGAAGGGCTCCGAAGGGTTCAGCCGAGCGCTGTCGATCCGGCGTGTACTGCCGCGGCTGCTTCCTCTGGACCGTCGACTTCCTCCGTTCAGCCCACATGACCCCGAGTCGGCTGCAAGCAACCAAACGGGGCAGCTCCAGGCGTTCGTTGGCCTCCTCGAGCTGGAAGATGCTGAGCTCGTCGTCGACCAGCGCGTTCTCATTTGGGGGTCGCTGACCGCAGGGGCGCGTTTTCATCGAACACCCGGATGTCGCCTTCTTCGATCCCCATCGGGAGGTCCTGGAAGAAGTCTTCTTCCACCGGTTCCAACTGGTCGGCCAACGACTGCGACAGCTGTTCGACGAATTTCAGCAGCCTGTCGTGCTCGACGACGATCGGATCGACCGTTGCCTGCGCCCGGAACTTGACGCGGTCGATCGCCTGCAGGTCGGTCGGGTCCGACAGCAGCACGGTCAGCCGGTTGCCTCGCTTGGCAATCGGCAGGATGAGGGTCTCGGCCAGCAGCTTCGTGTCGATCAGGTCCGTTAGCAGTATGTCCGCGTCGAGCGCCGCGAGGTCCATCAGCGGCAGGCCGAAGGTGTCCGATGCGAAGCGCGCGAGCGTCACCGCGCGCAGCTGCCCGCTGGAGACGAGCTCGTCGATGAACTTGCGCTGCGCGGCATCGGCCGTCCTTTGTATGGCCGTGGCCTGCTCAGGGCGGACCAGCTGGTGCTGCACCAACGCGCGGGCGAGGCTGGACAGCACGGTGTCGCCCGCGGCGGCGCCCATCGACCCGGCTCGGTCGGTTTCCTCGAGCTGGAAGTCGCTGGAGTCGTCGTCCGCAGCGTCCGTCTGGTCGGCCAACGAGCGGGACAGCCGCTCGACGAGTTTCAGCAGCTTGCCGTGCTCGACGACGATCGGATCGACCGTTGCCTGCGCCAGGAACTTGACGCGGTCGATCGCCTGCAGGTCGGTCGGGTCCGACAGCAGCACGGTCAGCCGGTTGCCTTGCTTGGCAATCGGCAGGATGAGGCTCTCGGCCAGCAGCTTCGTGTCGATCAGGTCCGCCGGGATCGCGGTCGCGTCGAGCGCCGCGAGGTCCACCAGCGGCAGGCCGAAGGTGTCGGCCGCGAAGCGGGCGAGCCGGGCTGCCGGCATCGTGCCGCCGGACACCACCTCGTCGATGAATTTGGCGTCGGCGGCGTCGGCCTTCTTCTGGACCGCGACGGCCTGGTCCAGGCCCAGCAGCTGGTGCTGCACCATGGCGCGGGCGAGGCCGGACAGCATGGTGTCGCCCGCGGCGGCGCCCATCGACCCGGCTCGGTCGGTTTCCTCGAGCTGGAAGTCGCTGGAGTCGTCGTCCGCAGCGTCCGTCTGGTTGGCCAACGAGCGGGACAGCCGCTCGACGAGTTTCAGCAGCTTGTCGTGTTCGACGACGATCGGATCGACCGTTGCCTGCGCCCGGAACTTGACGCGGTCGATCGCCTGCAGGTCGGTCGGGTCCGACAGCAGCACGGTCAGCCGGTTGCCTCGCTTGGCAATCGGCAGGATGGGGCTCTCGGCCAGCAGCTTCGTGTCGATCAGGTCCGCCGGGATCGCGGTCGCGTCGAGCGCCGCGAGGTCCACCAGCGGCAGGCCGAAGGTGTCGGCCGCGAAGCGGGCGAGCCGGGCTGCCGGCATCGTGCCGCCGGACACCACCTCGTCGATGAATTCGGCGTCGGCGGCGTCGGCCTTCTTCTGGACCGCGACGGCCTGCTCGAGCTGCAGCAGGTCGTGCTGGACGAGTGCGCGCGCGAGCCCGGAAAGCAGGACGCTGTCGGCGGCGGGGGCGGCCACGCTCATGCGAGGGCCCTCGAAGGCGGTCGGATCATCACGCGTGTGAGTGTGGCGTGCGGGCGGGTCGCTGGAAACGGCGGCGAGGCCGAGCGGGGACGAACGGCGGCCCTCGGGGTACAGGCGGCGGCGGGCGCGTCTGTCGGCCGCGACGCGCTCAGCGCGGAGGGGTTGCGCAACACACGCGCTTCGCGTCGTACATCGCGGCGTCTGCGCACTGCGGCAGCACCTGCAGGTCGCGCGCGTCGTCGGGAAAGGTCGCGACCCCGATGCTGGCACGAGCTGGCGCGGCGCGCCGTCGACCGGGATCGGCGGCACGATCGGGTCGCGCAGCCGCAGGAGCACGCGTGCGGCGAGGTCGTCACCGGCCGAGCGCTGCTCGAACAGCACGACGACGGACTCGTCGCCGCCGAAGCGCCCGAGCACGTCCTCGTCGCGCAGCACGGCGCGCAGCCGGTTCGCCGACTGCTGCAGCACGCGGTCGCCGGCCGTGTGGCCGTGCCGGTCGTTGACCGCCTTGAAGCCGTCGAGGTCGACGAACATCACGTGCACGCCCAAGCCGTCTTGCGCAGCGTCCTCGAGCATCTGGTGCGGCGCCGACTCGGTCGCGGCGCGGATCGGCAGGCTGGTCTGCCGGTCTCGGTGCGCGAGGTGGCGCAGCCGCTCCTGCCCGCGGTCCGCCTCGCTGACGTCGCGCGCGATGCCGTGCCACACGCGCTGCGCGCCGGGCCCCGCCGCGAGCGGGTCACCGCTGAACGCGACGTGGCGCTCGCCGACACCACCGAGCACGCGGGTCACGCAGACAGCGTCGGCGAACGGCCGGCCCGCCTCGAGGAGCGAGTGCAGGGCGTCCCACCCGCCGGACATCGGGACGGTCGCCGGCAGCTCCCGCGGCGCGCGGCCGAGCAGCAGTCGCTACAGGTCATCGCCCTGCGGCCCGCCGCCGGTGCAGCGCACGAAGCGCGGCGAGCTCGGCCTCGAGCGACGCCTCGTTCCCGGGGGCGGGGCCGGCGGTGCGCGGCGGCGATGCGGGCAAGGGGACGGTCATCGTGCTGTCGGTGCTGTCGGTACGGTCGGGGAGGACGGGGAGGAGGGGCGAACGGGACGCGCGGGGTCGTTTCATCTTCGGCCGTCGTGCCGCGGTCTGCAGCGCGGGCGCGCGGGCGTTGCGGCGGCCGGTCCTGGCCCACGCCACGCCCACGGGCGTCGCCATGCAA
>JBILTM010000021.1:0-37884 GCA_044371545.1 Burkholderiaceae bacterium | reverse complement strand
GACGGCGCCGTCGCGGGTCTCGAGCACGAATTCGTCCATGCCCGATGCTCGCACGATCCGGCCCGGGCAGGAAAACGTCCGGGGCGGATCGTGGAGCGCGGCGGTCGAGACGACCGTCGGTCGCAGCACCTGCGAGCCCGCGGACGTTTCCGCGGAAACGTTCCCGCGGCACGGACGTTTCCGCGGAAACGCCCCGGCCAAGACGGCGCGACCCGGCGTGACCGCGACCCGCCGCGCCGTCGCGCGTCAGCCGTGCCGCCCGAGCACCTGCGGCGCCAGCGCGTCGGCCCACACGACGTACGCCCCAGGCCCCGGATGGAACCCGTCGCTCGCGACCAGCGACGGATCGGTCATCGCCGGCAGCGGCACGTGCGTCGCGCGCGGCAGCGCGCCGCCCGGACGCGCCGCGCACCAGCGGCCGAGCGCCGCGTCGAGCGCACGCGCGTGCAGCCCCATCACGCCGCGCAGCGGCTGCGGCAGCGCGGGGAAGCGGTGCATCGGCGGCAGCCCCGACCACAGCACCCGGCGTACGCGGTGGCGCTCGTGCAGCCGCGCATGCACCCGCTCGACGTCGGCGAGCCAGCGCGGCACCGGACGCAGCGCGGTCACGTCGTTGACGCCGAGCGCGACGACGGCGACGTCGAAGCGATCGGCCTCGCCCGCGTCGATCAGCGCGAGCGCCTCGCGGGTCGTCGTGCCGGTGCGCGCGACCAGCCGCCACGCGAGCGGCCGCGCGAGCCGTGCGGACAGCCGTCCGCACAGCCGACCTGACAGCGCCTCGTCCTGCATCGCGACGCCCACGCCGGCCGCCGACGAGTCGCCGACGATCAGCAGCCGCAGCGGCCGGCCGGGCCGCTCCGCGCCGAGGACGCCCTCGCGCGGACCGTCGGCCTCGGGCAGCTTCGGCGTGTCGCGGCGCACCCGCCGGCCCTGCCACAGCAGCAGCGGGGCGATCGGCAGCGCGGCCGCGAGCCCGACATGTGCCTTCATTCGCCGGGCCGGCCCGTCAGTCCGTCCGGTGACGCCGCACCGCGACGCGCCACGCCCCGGCCGCGTTCACGAGAACGACGAGAAATCCGGCCGCCGCTTCTCGAAGAACGCCGTGAACGCCTCGCGCGCCTCGGGCGCACGCAGCATCCGGCCGAACACCTGGCCTTCGGCGGCCATCTGCGCGGGGATCGCGTCGCCGAGCGCGCGCTTCATCAGTCGCTTGGTCTCTCGCAGCGACGAGGCCGGCAGCGCGGCGAGCTTCGCCGCCTGCGTGCGCGCGAAGCCGATCGCCTCGGCGGCCGGCAGCACGCGGTTGACGATGCCCATCTCGCGCGCCTCGTCGGCGCCGAAGGGCTCGCCGAGCAGCAGCTTCTCGGCCGCGCGCTGCCAGCCGGCGATCGCCGGCAGCAGCAGGCTCGAGGCGGCCTCGGGGCACAGGCCGAGCTGCGCGAACGGCACCGAGAAGCGCGCGTTGTCGCCGGCGTAGACCAGGTCGCAGTGCAGCAGCATCGTCGTGCCCACGCCGACCGCCGGGCCGCAGGGCGCGGCGACGACCGGCTTCGGGCACGCGGCGAGCGCGTGCAGGAAGCGGAACACCGGGCTGTCGTCGCCGGACGGCGGGTTCGCGAGGAAGTCCTGCAGGTCGTTGCCGGCGGTGAAGCAGGCGTCGCTGCCGGCGAGCAGCACGACGCGGGTCGCGGGATCGGCGGCCGCGGCGACGAGCCCATCGGCCATTGCCGCGTACATCGCCGCGGTGATCGCGTTCTTCTTGTCGGGGCGCGCGAACGCGATCGTCGCGATGCCGCCCTCGGTGCGGACGTCGATGCTCATCGGGTCTCCTTCCGGTTCGGTGCGTGATCAGATCCGCTCGAGGATGCCCGCCGCGCCCATGCCGGTGCCGACGCACATCGTCACCATGCCGTACTTCAGGTTCCTGCGGCGCAGCGCGTGCACGACGGTCGCCGATCGGATCGCGCCGGTCGCGCCCAGCGGGTGGCCGAGCGCGATCGCGCCGCCCATCGGGTTGACCTTCGCCGGATCCAGCCCGAGGTCGCGGATGACGGCCAGCGCCTGCGCGGCGAAAGCCTCGTTGAGCTCGATCCAGCCGAGGTCGTCCTGCTTCAGCCCCGCCGACTTCAGCGCCGCGGGGATCGCCTCCTTCGGCCCGATGCCCATGATCTCGGGCGGCACGCCGCGGACCGAGAAGGACACGAAGCGCGCGAGCGGCTTCAGGTCGAACTGCTTCAGGATCCGTTCCGACACGACGATCAGCGCGCCCGCGCCGTCGGAGGTCTGCGAGCTGTTGCCGGCGGTGACGCTGCCCTTGGCGGCGAACACCGGGCGCAGCTTGCCGAGGCCTTCCAGCGAGGTGTCGGGGCGCGGGCCCTCGTCGAGGCTCACCGTGCGGGTCTTGGTCGCGACCTGGCCGCTCGCGAGGTCGGGGAAGCGCTCGACGACCTCCACCGGGCAGATCTCGTCGGCGAACTCGCCGGCGGCCTGCGCGGCGAGTGCGCGGCGATGCGACTCGAGCGAGAACGCGTCCTGGTCGGCGCGCGAGACCTTCCACTGCGCGGCGACCTTCTCCGCGGTCATGCCCATGCCGTAGGCGATGCCGACGTTCTCGTCGCGCTCGAACGCGCGCGGGTTGAACGAGGGCTTCGAGCCGCTCATCGGGATCATGCTCATCGACTCGGCGCCGGCCGCGATCATCACCTCGGCCTCGCCGACGCGGATCCGGTCGGCCGCCATCGCGAGCGCGGTCAGGCCCGAGGCGCAGAAGCGGTTGACCGTCACGCCGCCCACCGTGTTCGGCAGGCCGGCGAGCAGCACCCCGAGCCGCGCCATGTTCGCGCCCTGCTCGCCCTCGGGGAACGAGCAGCCGACGATCGCGTCCTCGATGGTCTTCGGGTCGAGCGACGGCACCTGCGCGAGCGCGGCCTGCATCGCCCGCACCAGCAGGTCGTCGGGTCGGACGTTGCGGAACGTGCCCTTCGGGGCCTTGCCGATCGGCGTGCGCGAGGCGGCGACGATGTAGGCGTCCTGGACTTGCTTGCTCATTGCATTGCTCCTCGGTCGCTCAGTTGCGCACCGGCTTGCCGGTCTGGACCATCGACATCAGCCGTTCCTGGGTCTTGGGGTGCGACAGCAGCGCGGTGAAGCCCTTGCGCTCGAGTGCCATCACCCACGCCTCGTCGACCACCGAGCCCGCCTCGACGTCACCGCCGCAGACGATGTCGGCGATGGTCCGCGCGCAGTGGTAGTCGTGCGCGCTGATGAAGCCGCCGTCGCGCATGTTGACCAGCTGCGCGGTGATCGTCGCCAGGCCCGCGCGCCCCATCACCCTGAACGTCGCCCGGCGCGGCGGCCGCCAGCCGGCGTCGTGCATCGCCTTGGCTTCGCGGACCGCCTGGTACAGCAGCTCGTTGCCGTTGAAGACGATCCGGTCGGTCGCCTTCAGGTAGCCCATGCGCTGCGCCTCGATCGCCGACTTCGAGACCTGTGCGGTGGCCGCTGCGGTGAAGTACTTGGTGAGGAAGTGCAGCAGGTAGGCGTCGGGCGCGGCGCCCGCCTCCTCGGCCGCCGAGCGCGCGCCGTGGGTCAGGCCGCCGCCGGCGGGCAGCAGGCCCAGGCCGATCTCGGGCAGGCCCATGTAGCTCTCGAGCGCGACCACCCGTCGCGAGCAGTACAGCGCGAGCTCGAGGCCGCCGCCGAGCGCGATGCCCGACACCGCGGCGATCGTCGGCACCTGCGCGTAGCGCAGCCGCAGCATCGCGTCCTGCAGGCCCTTGACCAGCTCGGCGATCGCCTTCGGGCCGCCCTGCATGAACGCGGGCACCATCGCCTGCACGTCGGCGCCGTACGAGAACGGCTCGTCGGGCGACCAGACCACCAGGCCCTTGTACTGCCGCTCGGCGAGCTCGAGGCCCTTCAGCAGCCCCTCGATGACGCCCGGGCCGATCGCGTGGACCTTGGTCTTGATCGACATCACCAGCACGTCGTCGACCCCGCGGCCGTCGAGCGTCCACAGCCGCACCGCGTCGTCCTCGTGCACCGTGTGGCCGGCGAGCTTCGCGTCGGGTGCGTTCGCGCCCTTCACCGACTGGCGGAAGAGCTGCTTCGCGTAGACCGGCAGCTCGCGGGGCGCGACGAACGCGCGCGCACCGGGCGACCACGAGCCCTCGGGCTGGTGCGGCCCGCCGCGCTCGGCGACCGGGCCGTCGAGCACCCACGCGGGCAGCGGCACCTGCGCGAGCGTCGCGCCCGCCGCCACGTCCTCGGCGATCCACTGCGCGACCTGCGTCCAGCCGGCCGCCTGCCAGGCCTCGAACGGGCCCTCCTTCATCGCGAAGCCCCAGCGCATCGCGTGATCGACGTCGCGCGCGTTGTCGGCGATCGTCTCGAGGTTGATCGCGGCGTAGTGCCACGAGTCGCGCAGGATCGACCAGACGAACTGCGCCTGCGGGTTCTTCGACTCGCGCAGCAGCTTGATGCGCTCCGCGGGGTCCTTCTTCTTCAGGATCCGCGCGACCGTCTCGTCGGCCTTGCCGCCGGCCGGCACGTAGTCGGCCTTCGCCGCGTCGATCCGCAGGATGTCCTTGCCCACCTTGCGGTAGAAGCCCGCGCCCGCCTTCTGGCCGAGCGCGCCCTTGTCGATCAGGCCCTTGAGCAGCGGCGGCGTCGCGTACACCGCCTCGAACGCGTCGCCCTTCAGCGTCGACTGCAGCGTGCCGATCACGTGGCCGAGCGTGTCCAGGCCGACCACGTCGGCGGTGCGGAACGTGCCCGACTTCGCGCGGCCCAGCTTCTCGCCGGTCAGGTCGTCGACGACGTCGACCGACAGGCCGAACTTCGCCGCCTCGGCCATCGTCGCCAGCATCCCGTAGGTGCCGATCCGGTTGGCGATGAAGTTGGGCGTGTCCTTCGCGCGCACCACGCCCTTGCCGAGCGTCGAGGTGAGGAAGGTCTCGAGCGCGTCGAGGATCGCCGGCTCGGTGCCCGGCGTCGCGATCAGCTCGACCAGGTGCATGTAGCGCGGCGGGTTGAAGAAGTGCACGCCGCAGAAGCGCTTCGCAAGCGTGGCGTCGAAGCCCTCCGACAGCCCGGCGATCGACAGCCCCGAGGTGTTGGTCGCGAAGATCGCGTGGGCGCCAAGCGCCGGCGCCACCTTGCGGTACAGGTCGTGCTTCCAGTCCATCCGCTCGGCGATCGCCTCGATCACCAGGTCGCACTCGCCGAGCCGGGCAAGGTCATCCTCGTAGTTGGCCGGCACGATGAAGCTCGCGAGGTCCGGATGGCCCAGCGGCGCCGGGTTCAGCTTGGCAAGGCCCGCGATCGCCTTGCGGGCGATCGCGCTCTTGTCGCCATCCTTCGCCGGCAGGTCGTACAGCAGCACCTCGACCTGGGCGTTGACGAGGTGCGCCGCGATCTGGGCGCCCATCACGCCGGCGCCGAGCACGGCGACCTTGCGGACGATGAATGCGGTCATGGGGACTCCGTGGAATGTCGGGGGTGTGTCGGGGTCAGCGGCGGCGGCCCGCGCTCACTGCTCGCGGACCCAGGTCTGCGTGCGGCCGACGAGCGCGATGCCGACGAAGCCGCGCACGTCGAGCTTGCGGCCGGCGTCGGCGAGCTTGACCTTCGCCTTGTAGACCTTGCCGTTGTTCGGATCGAGGATCTCGCCCCCGTTCCACTCGTCGCCGTCCTTCTTCAGGCCGGTGAGGATCGTCATGCCCTGCACCGGCTTGCCCTTGCGGTCGTCGCTGCACTTCTCGCAGACCGCGTCGGCCTTGTCGGTCAGGATCTTCTCGATGCGTCCGACGAGCGCCCCGCCCTGCTCGACGATCCGGATCAGCGCCTTGGGCTGCTTGGTCTCGTCGTCGATGTTCTTCCACAGCCCGATCGGGGTGTCGAGCGATTGGGCGACGCCCGCGGCCGGCGCGAGCAGGCCGGCGAGCATCGCGCCGAAGGCGGCGGAACGCAGGATCGTGCGCATCGTGATCTCCTCTGTCTGGGTGGGTCGGTGTCGTCGTCGGTCAGAACAGCTCGGGCTCGAGCGCCATCAGCGTCGCCGCGCCGGTGCGGGCGCTGCGCATCAGGCCCGCGGTCTCGGGCTGCAGCTTCGCGAAGTAGAAGCGCGCGGTCGCGAGCTTGGCGGTGTAGAACGGCTCGACGGCATCGCCGTCGGCCTGCACCCGGTCGAGCGCGACCTTCGCCATCTTCGCCCAGAAATACGACATGACGAGGTGGCCGGCCACGCGCAGGTAGTCGACCGCGGCCGCGCCGACCTCGTCGGCGTTGCCCATGCCCTTCATGCCGAGCTCCATCGAGAACTTGGTGAACTTGTCGCCGAGCTCGGCGAGCGGGTTCACGAACTCGGCCATGTCGTCGTTCGTGCCGTGCTCCTCGACGAAGTCGGTCACGAGCTTGCCGAACGCGCGCAGCTTCGCCCCGCCGTCGCCGAGCACCTTGCGCCCGAGCAGGTCGAGCGACTGGATGGTGTTGGTGCCCTCGTAGATCATGTTGATCCGCGCATCGCGCACGTACTGCTCCATCCCCCACTCGCGGATGTAGCCGTGCCCGCCGTGGACCTGCAGCGCGAGGTTGGTCGTCAGGAACGCGTTGTCGGTGATGAACGCCTTCACGATCGGCGTCAGCAGCGACAGCATGTCGTGGGCGGCGCGTCGCTCGTCCGCGTCGGGGTGCGACTCGGCGACGTCGGCCTGCAGCGCGAGCCAGTACGCGAAGCAGCGCGCACCTTCCGTGTAGGCCTTCTGGGTCAGCAGCATCCGGCGCACGTCCGGGTGCACGATGATCGGGTCGGCGGGCTTGTCCGGCGCCTTCGGGCCGGTCAGCGAGCGCGACTGCAGGCGGTCCTTCGCGTAGGCGAGCGAGTTCTGGTAGGCGACCTCCATCAGTCCGAGCGACTGCATGCCGACGCCGATGCGCGCGGCGTTCATCATCACGAACATCGCGTTCAGGCCCTTGTTGGGCTCGCCGACCAGCCAGCCGGTCGCGCCCAGCAGGTTCATCTCGCAGGTCGCGTTGCCGTGGATGCCCATCTTCTCCTCGATGCGGCCGCACTTGATGCCGTTGCGCGCGCCGAGCGAGCCGTCCGCGTTCGGGACGAACTTCGGGACGATGAACAGCGAGATGCCCTTCGTGCCCTGCGGCGCGTCGGGAAGGCGCGCGAGCACCAGGTGGACGATGTTGTCCGCCATGTCGTGCTCGCCCGACGAGATGAAGATCTTCGTGCCGGTGATCGCGAAGCTGCCGTCCGGGTTCGGCTCGGCCTTGCTGCGCAGCATGCCGAGGTCGGTGCCGCAGTGCGGCTCGGTCAGGCACATCGTGCCGGTCCACTCGCCCGACACGAAGCGAGGCAGGTAGAGCGCCTTCTGCGCATCGGTGCCGTGCGCCTTCAGGCAGTCGTAGGCGCCGTGCGTGAGGCCCGGGTACATCGTCCAGGCCTGGTTGGCCGAGTTCATCATCTCCTGGAACGCCATGCCGACCGCGTGCGGCAGGCCCTGGCCGCCGTACTCCGGCGTGCAGGTCAGCGTCGGCCAGCCGCCCTCCTTGAACTGCCGCCAGGCCTCCTTGAAGCCCTTCGGCGTCTTCACGACGCCGTCGCCGGCGTAGGTGCAGCCTTCCTCGTCGCCGGAGCGGTTGATCGGGAACAGCACCTCGGCGCAGAACTTGCCGCCTTCCTCGAGGACCTGGTCGGCGAGCTCGCGGTTGAGCTCGGCGTGCGGGGGCAGCTCGCGCAGCGCGTCGATCGTGCCGTGGACTTCGTGCATCACGAACTGCATGTCGCGAAGCGGGGGCGTGTACTGGGCCATCGTCTGGACTCCTGGGATGGTCTCGGGGTGTCGAGGGTGAGGAACGGGGTCAGGCCGCCGAGGCACGCGCGGTGCGCGTCGCCCGGCGGGTGGAGGGGGTGGCGACCGGCACGCGATGCGCGTCGATCAGCCGGTCGAAGGCGCGTCGGGCACGGGCCGGCGCGTCGGGGCTGTCCATCAGGCGCGCGTCGTGGTGCAGCACCAGGATCACGCCGTACAGGTCGAAGACCAGCTCGCCCGGATCGGTGTCGGCCCGCAGCTCGCCGGTGTCGATCGCATGCCGGATCGCGCGGACCAGCTCGCGCTGCCAAGAGCGCACCATGCCGACCAGCTCGTCGCGGACCGAACCCGGCCGGTCGTCGTACTCGGTCGCGCCGGAGATCCAGATGCAGGCGCTCGCCGCCTCGACCGCGGTGCGGTCGAGCCAGTTGCCGAAGATCGCGCGCAGCCGGGCGAGGCCGCGCGGCGCCTCGAGGCCGGGCTTGAGCACGTCGTCGACGAAGCGCTGCTCGTAGGCCTTCAGCACCGCGATCTGCAGGTCCTCGCGCGAGCCGAAGTGCGCGAACACGCCGCTCTTCGACATGCCCATCCGCTCGGCGAGCGCGCCGATCGTCAGGCCCTCGAGGCCGTCGCGTGCGGCGAGCTCGCAGGCGGCGGCGACGATCGCGGAGCGGGTCTGTTCACCTTTGCGCATTCGGGTCCGGGGCGGGTGGCGCGGAAAAACGAACGGTCGTTCGAAATACGAACGTTCGTACTATTTCCGCGCGAGCCCGGATTGTCAATCGGAAAGGGACGGGCGGCGGGCGATTAGAGCCGGGGGTCTATTGGTGCGGTGCAGCGCGAACCACCCGCCGGACCCGCGTCGGCGGGCACCGGCGGCGCCGCGCTCATCCGCGCCCTCGGCGGCCGATGTCGTCGAGGTGGTGCTGCAGCGACATCCGGTCGAGGGTCTGCAGCGGCAGCGACAGCATCAGGTCGATGCGCCGCTTGAGCACCGTGCCGGTGTCGCGGAAGACCCTGCGCCTCGCGTCCTCGTCGCCCTCGACGGCTGACGGGTCCTCGACGCCCCAGTGCGCGGTCATCGGCTGGCCGGGCCACACCGGGCAGGTCTCGCCGGCGGCCTTGTCGCAGACCGTGAAGACGAAGTCGAGCTTCGGCGCGTCGGGCCGCGCGAACTCCGACCAGTCCTTGCTGCGGAAGCCTTCGGTCGGCAGGTGCATCGACGCGAGCGTCTCGAGCGCCAGCGGGTGCACACGGCCCGAGGGCGAACTGCCGGCGGAATACGCCCGGAAACGACCGCGGCCCGCCGCATTCAGGATGGCCTCGGCCATGATGGACCGCGCGGAGTTGTGGGTGCAGATGAAGAGGGCGGCGTAGGTCGGTTCGGACATGGAGGCTCCCTGCGGGCTCACGCGGTCGTGCGGTTCGTTCAAGTCGGGGTGCGGGCGGGCTCCGAGTCGGCATCCTCGGCCGCACCGGGCAGCGCGAGCGCGACCGGCAGCGCGAGCGTCACCAGCCAGCAGGCCGCGAGCATCGCGGCCGAGCCGGCGAGCGACCATGCGAGTCCGCCCCACTGGTAGAGCAGCCCCGACAGCAGCGTGCCGAGGAAGCGGCCGAGCGCGTTCGCCGCGTAGTAGAAGCCGACGTCCTCGGCGGCCTTCTCGGATCCGGCGTACGCGAGCACCAGGTAGGAGTGCACCGACGAGTTCACCGCGAACGCGAAGCCGAAGACACCGAGCCCCGCGACGACGATCCACTCGAGCGGCTGCACGTCGGCGACGACCAGCGCCGCCAGCGCCGCCGGCACCACCGCGAGCACACCCGACCACAGCCGCGCGGCGGGCACCTCGCGCGACAGCCCGTCGACGCTGCGCGACACGATCGCGGGCGCGGCCGCCTGCACGACGCCGTAGCCGATCGTCCAGGCGGCGAGGAAGGCGCCGACCATCGTGAAGGTCCAACCCGACGCGTAGAGGAACACCGGCACGCCGACCACGAACCAGACGTCGCGGGCACCGAACAGTGCCACGCGTGCCGCGGCCAGCAGGTTGATGCCGCGGTTCTTCGCGAAGAGTTCGCGCGCCGAGGCGGAGCCCTTCGCCTTGCCCATCAGCGGCGGCACGAACGCGACCACGCCCGCGAGCACCACGGCGAGCAGCGCCGCCATCGCCCACAGCGAGGCACGGAACCCGAGCGCCTGCAGCAGGACCCCGCCCAGGAAGAACCCCGCGCCCTTCATCGCGTTCTTGCTGCCGGTGAAGAACGCCACCCAGCGGAAGAGCCGCCCCGACGCGTCGCCCGCGGTCAGCTTGATCGCCGACTTGCTCGCGGTCTTGGTCAGGTCCTTGGCGACGCCGCACACGCCCTGCGCGACCACCACCCACGCGACCGACATCGCCGCGGTCCAGCCGGGCTGCAGCGCCGACAGCAGCAGGAAGCCGACGATCTGCGTGGCGAGTCCGACGGTCAGCATCCGGGCGATCCCGAACCGGGTCGCGAGCCAGCCGCCGATCAGGTTGGCGAGCACGCCGGCCGCCTCGTACAGCAGGAACAGGAACGCGAGCGTGAACGGCGAGTAGCCGAGCCGGTAGAAGTGCAGCAGCACCAGCATGCGCAGCGCGCCGTCGGTGAGCGTGAACCCCCAGTAGGCCGCGGTGACGACCGCGTAGTTGCGCGTGCCCGGGCTCATCGGACTCGACCCCCGGCTACACGCCGAGCCGTTGCAGGTGGCACGCGAGGTCGACCATCCGGCACGCGTACCCCATCTCGTTGTCGTACCACGCGTAGACCTTCAGCAGGGTGCCGTCGGTGACCATCGTGGACGGTGCGTCCACGATCGCGCTGCGGGTGTCGCGCGCGTAGTCGGCGCTGACCAGCGGCAGCTCCTCGTAGCCGAGGATGCCGGCGAGCGGTCCGCGAGCCGCCTCGGCGAACAGGCGGTTGACCTCCTCCGCGGTGGTCTCGCGCCGCAACTCGAACACGCAGTCCGTCAGCGACGCGTTGAGCACCGGGGCGCGCACCGCATGTCCGTTCAGCCGGCCCTTCAGTTCAGGATAGATCAGCGCGATCGCGGTCGCGCTGCCGGTCGTGGTGGGCGCGAGGCTCGTCATCGCGCTGCGCGCACGCCGCAGGTCCTTGTGGGGCGCGTCGACCACGACGTTGGTGTTCGTGGGGTCGTGGATCGTCGTGATCTGGCCATGGCGGATGCCGATCGCCTCGTGCACGACCTTCACCACCGGCGCCAGGCAGTTGGTGGTGCACGACGCGGCGGTCGCGATGCGGTGGCGGTCCGGATCGTACGCGCCGTCGTTGACGCCGACGACGATGTTCGGCACGTCGCCGACCTTGACCGGCGCGGCGACGATCACGCGCTTCGCGCCGCGGTCGAGGTGCCCCTGCAGCACGTCCGGCGTCAGGAACTTCCCGGTGCACTCGAGCACCAGGTCGACACCGAGATCGCCCCACGGTATTCCGGCGGGCGACGCGTGCGCGGAGAAGCCCAGCCGCGCGTCGCCGATCCGGACCGCGTCCTCGCCTTCGGCCCGGATCGGGGTGCGCCAGCGGCCCTGCACGCTGTCGAACGCGAGCAGGTGTGCCGCCGCGCCTGCGCCCCCCTTGATCTCGTTCAGGTGGACCACCTCCAGGCGATTGCCCGCGCGGGGGTCGTCCGGTGGCCGCTCTGCCGCGCCGAGGGCCGCGCGCAGCGCCAGGCGGCCGATGCGGCCCATGCCGTTGATGCCGACTCGCATGTGTGGGTCTTCCGGGGCCGGACGTGGAATCGCCGGCTCGCGGCCGGCTCGTTTCTACATCACTGGAAAGATAGGAGCGTCGTGTGACACCGCGATGACAGCCCGCCGCCCGGACGCGGCGCCAGGCTGCCGTGGCGTCCTCGTCATCGGCAGGCGAGGCGGTACGCCGTGGCCGCGGGATCGCAGGCCGCGCCGTCGCAGCAGTGATCGGTGAGGTAGCCGATCAGGTCGTTCATCCGCCCGATCACCGGGCGGTAGTGCAGGTTGCGGCTCTCGCGTTCGGCCGTCACCAGTCCGGCGTGCACCAGTCCCTTGAGATGGAACGACAGCGTCGAGGCGGGAATGTCGAGCCTCGCCGACAGCGCGCCCGGCGTCAGGCCCTCGGGACCGGCACCGACCAGCGCGCGGAACACCCGCAGGCGGGCCTCCTGCGCCAGCGCGGCCAGCGCGGTCACGGCAGCATCCTCGTCCATGCTTCCATTCTTGACGCGGCGTCGAAGACCGTCAACGCCTCGCGCCGGTCATCGCCCCGTCATCGAACCGTCACACAGTGGCGTACGCACTCGGTGTCCGGGGCCGACCGAACGATGACAGACCGGATCAGGGAACTCCTCGAGCGCCACCGACGGGTCGACGGCCTGATGCGCAGCCAGGCGGTGCCGAACGGGCCGCTGGTCGAGACGCTGGTGCGCCGACAGCACGACGGCGAGCTCGAGGTGGCCGTCGCAGGGTGCACCGTCGCCGAGCTCGGCGCGGCGATCGAGTCGCTCGACCTCGAGCAGGCACGGCTGCTCTGGATGCACGTGCCGGAATCGCGACGCGGCGAGCTCGCGCGCGAGATCGCGGGCCCTCGCCTCGAGGCGCTCGATCCGCGGCATCCGCATCGGCTGGATCCGGGGCACGTCCGGGTGTTCACCTCGGGCGACGGCCGGCTGCGGACCGCACCGCTGTCGGACGCCGCCGACCTGGTCTCCGCCGGCGCGGTGTGGATCGACCTCGTCGCCACGACGCGGGCCGAACGCGCGCGGATCGGTTCGCTGCTGCACATGCAACTGGACGTGCCCGTGCTCGAGACCGAACTCCAGGTCAGCGCGCGCTTCACGATCGACGAGGACGGCACCCTGCGCATCGCGGCCAACTTCCTCGACGATGCCGACGGCGGTCCGCGAACGGTGCCGGTCGCGTTCCACCTGCGCGCCGGGCTGCTGGTCTCGGTCCGCGCCGCGCCGCTGCCGAGCTTCGACACGTTCGCGTCGGCGCCGCCGGCGCCGGGTGCGGGGCTCGACGGCACGCAGGTCCTGCTCGACCTGCTCGCGGCCGACGTCGAGCGCTCGGCCGACGCGCTGGAGCGGACCTACGCGGCCCTCGAGCGCGTGGGACGGATGGTCCTCGGCCAGGCGGTCAGCGACCGGGAAGCGGCCGCGACGCTGGCGCTGATCGCCGAGGAGGAAGCGCGGATCGGTCGCATCCGCAGCAACGTGCTCGACACCCAGCGGGCGATCGGCTTCCTGCTGCGGCACCGCGTCCCTTCGCCCCAGCAGGCCGAGGACGCGAAGCGCACGCTGCACGACATCGAGTCGCTCAACGGCCACACCGCCTACCTGTTCGACAAGGTCAATTTCCTGATGGACGCGACGATCGGCTTCATCAACGTCAACCAGAACCGCCGCGTCAGCCAGCTCACGGTCTTCAGCGTGGTCTTCATGCCGATCAACATCCTCGCGGGCATCGGCGGCATGTCCGAGTTCTCGATGATGACGGAAGGGATCGCCTGGCCGTTCGCCTACGGTGCGTTCGTCACGGTCGCCGGGTTGATCGGCTGGGTGACCTTCGTCGTGCTCGGACGCTTCGAGCGCCCGCGCACGCGTCCCCGGGACCGTCACGATCCTGCCGTGTGACCACGCGAGTCTCACGGGCCGTCCCGGGCGCCGGGGCACTCCAGGCGGACCGGATGATCGGATCGGCGACGCGTGCGGGCCGAGCTCGCCCGGCCGCCCGCCGCGGCGCCGCGTCAGGACCCTCGCAGCGCCGCGAGCAGGACGTCCCTGAACGACTCGAAGGGCGGCATCGGTGCCGACGGATCCTTCGCCGCCTCGTCGAGCCGCCGCAGCGCGACCGCGTCCGAGGCGTAGGGCAGCGCGAGGAAGGCGTCGACCTCGTCCCCGGACATCGGCCCGCCCTGCAGCGCGAGGCTCTCGATGGAGTCGCGGGTCAGCCGCTCGAGGTAGCCCGGCTCGACCGCGCACAGGTAGCGCTTGGCGGCGACGTGCAGCCGCACCGGCTCGACCACGGCGGGCCCGAACCAGCGGGCGAGCCACGCGGCGCCGACCGCCTCGTGCCGGTCGTCGATCCCGTGCGCGGCGGGATGCTCGCCGAGGTCGTGGACCATGTGGCCGACGTCGTGCAGCAGTGCGGCCGCGACGAGCGACGCGGGCGCACCCTGCTCGCGTGCGTGCCAGCCCGCCTGGACCGCGTGCGCGCGCTGATCGACCCGCGACAGGCCGTAGGGGCGCCGCGCGCGGCCCTCGTACAGGTCGAGGAGCGTGTCGAGCACCTGCTGCTCGACGGATCCGGTTCGGATCGGCGTTCGCCTCACGGCACGATCGCCGCGCGCAGCACGCGGTGCGCCGCGGCGTCGGCCATCGCGCGGCCGACGTCCTCGAGCGGGTAGCGGCCGTCGACCAGCGACTCGAACGGGAACCGGTCGCGCTGCCCGGCGACGAACGCGAGCGCCTGCAGCAGGTGACGCGGATGGTAGTTGTGCACGCCGACGATCGTCGCGCAGCGGCGCAGCACGAGGTTCGCGTCGAGGTGGACCATCGAGCCCGGATTCACCGTGCCGGCGACGACGACGCGCCCGCCCGGCCGCACCCAGCCGAGCGCGGCGGCGATCACCGACGCGTCGCCGCAGACCTCGATCACCGCGTCGGCGCCCGCGTCGAGCGCCACGGCCTCGCCGGGCGCGATCGCGACGTCGACGCCGAAGCGGCGCGCGAGCTCGCGCCGCGCCGGCACCGCGTCGATGCCCACCACCCGCGAGGCGCCGAGCGTGCGGGCGAGCGCGGCGCCGTACAGGCCGAGCAGTCCGAGGCCGACGACGACCACGGTGTCGCCCAGGCCGACGCAGGCGGCCTCGATGACCGCGCACATCGTCGCCACGCCGCAGTTGATCGGCGTCGCCTCGGCGTCGCTCAGCGTGTCCGGCAGCTTCAGGATCCAGGAGTCCGGACGGATGTAGCAGAACTCGCCGAACCCGCCGTGGTGGTGGGGTGGCGTCTCGCTCGACAGGTGGCCGTACTTGTCGACGCCCGGCGCCTTCTGCGGAAGGTCGAGCACCTCGCGCGCGTGGCTGCGGCCCGGGACGAAGTACTCGCTCCACGTCACGCGGTCGCCGATCGCGAGCGGCGCATCGCGCATGTCCCGATCCGCATCCGCGCCGAGCGCGACCACGGTGCCGACGATCTCGTGGCCGAGCAGCCCGGGGCACGGCGAGGGTCGGCGCCCCTCGTACGAGTGGATGTCGGAGCGACAGATCGTCGACATCCGCACCCGGACGAGCACCTCGTCGCGGGCAGGCGCGCGCAGCGGGTAGGACGCGATGCGGAACGGACCGTTCGGCACGTCGAACACCGCGACGCGACCGGTCTCGGGCAGGGACGTCGCGCTCGCCACGTCAGTGCGTCCCGTTCAGTGCGAACTCGAAGATCCGCCGGCTCTCGAGGGGCCCCTTCGAGGCGATCGACCGGTAGTCCGCGTTCAGCGGCTCGCTCAGCACGAACGGCACGCGCGACTCGGCCGTGCCGCCGTGCGTGCGCAGCCGCTCGCCGCGCAGCGCGGACAGGTCGTGGTCGCGCTCGGCCCCGCCCAGCGCCGTGCCCGGGGCGGCGACCACCGCCACGTCGCCCTCGCGGTCCGGCGGCAGCGAGAAGCGCGCGCACGCGGCCTCCCGGTCGAGCGCCTCGCCCACGCCGGGCACGCCCCGCACGAAGCGCACGATCTCGTCGACGGGCACGCGCGCGTCGGAGCGCCAGATCCGCACGAACCCGCCGAGCGCACCGTGGTGCCGCACGAACGCGTCGGTGATCGGGCAGATCACGCGGGTCGTGCCCGCGCCGAAGCGCGCGTCGAGCAGGTCCTGCAGGTAGACGACGTTCGGCCTGCCGTCGGGCGTCGACATGTCGCTCATGCCGTGGTCGGCGGTCAGCGCGACGAGCGCGCCGAGCGCGGCCAGGCGCCCGAAGCAGTCGTCGAGCCGCCGGTAGAACGCGTCGGCCTCGGGCGTGCCCGGCGCGTGCTTGTGCTGCACGAAGTCGGTGAGCGACAGGAACGACAGCTCGGGACGGTCCCGCTCGAGCAGCCGGATGCCCGCCTCGAGCACGAACAGCGACAGCTCCGGCGAGTAGACGTCGGGCTGCGGCATGCCGACCAGGGCCAGGACGTCCTCGATGCCGTGCTCGCCGGGCGTGCACGTCCCGGCGAGCTCCGAGGAGAAGCACACGTTGCCGCGCGACGGATCGAGCCCCTTGCCGAGCTGGCGCCGCAGCTTGTCCTTCGCGGTGATCGCGACGACGCGCGCCCCGGCGTCCGCGAAGGCCGCGAGGACCGTCGGGCAGCGCATCAGCTCCGGGCCGGTCATCACGACCGCCTCGCCGGTGCGCGCGTCCAGGTAGAAGTTGCCCGAGATCCCGTGCACCGACGGCGGCGCGCCGGTCACCAGCGACATGTTGTTCGGGCAGGTGAAGCTCGGCACGGTCCCTTCGGCGACGGCGGAGAAGCCGTCGCGGACGAACCGCGCCACGTTGGGCAGCAGGCCCTCGCGCAAGCCGTGCTCGAAGTAGGCGGGATCGCCGCCGTCGATGCAGACGACGGCCACCGGTTTCCGGGGCCATCGGTAGGCGGTGCCGTTCACGCTGACGACGCGGCTCATCGGGAACTGCTCCTCGTTCGGGAAGGCGTCGTCAGATCGCCCACTGGCGGATGCGGGCCGAGACCAGGTCGATCAGCGTGACCGAGCCGACGATGATCAGCAGCACCGCCGAGGTCTGCGCGTACTCGAACCCGCGGATCACCTCGTGCAGGATCACGCCGATGCCGCCCGCACCGACCATGCCCACCACCGAGGCCGAGCGCACGTTCGACTCGAAGCGGTACAGCGAATAGGAGATCCACAGCGGCAGCACCTGCGGGATCACGCCATAGAGCACCTCCTCGACCGGGTGCGCGCCCGTCGCCCGCACGCCCTCGACCGGCCTGGGGTCGACCGCCTCGACCGCCTCGGCGAACAGCTTCGCGAGCACGCCGGTGGTGTGCACCCACAGCGCGAGCACGCCGGCGAACGGGCCGAGCCCGACCGCGACGATGAACAGCATCGCGAAGACCATCTCGTTGATCGCCCGGCACGCGTCCATCAGCCGGCGCACCGGCTGGTACACCCAGCGCGGCACGAGGTTCTCGGAGGACAGCAGCCCGAGCGGGACCGCGCAGACGACCGCGAGCACCGTGCCCCAGATCGCGATGTGGATCGTGATCACCATCTCGCGCAGGTAGACCCGCCAGTCGTGGAAGTCCGGCGGGAAGAAGTCCTTCGCGAAGATCGCCATGTTGCCGGCGTCCGTCCACAGCGCCCACGGCCGGATCTCCGCGCCCTCCCACGACCAGATCAGCGCGGCGAGCAGCAGCCCCCAGGCGAGCTGGGTGGTGAGCCGGGTACGCGGCGGCGCGAGCCCGGGCGTGGCGGGCAGGGGGGCGGGGGGCGAGGCGGACATCGGCGGGCGGACGTCGGGCGATCACATCTGGCGGGCGAGCGCGGCGAGCTTCGCGTCGATGTCGGCGATCCGCGCGCTGCGGTCCGCCTCCGACAGGTTCGCGTCGTCGACCAGCTTCTGGCGGTCCTTCGCGAGCTCGAGCTGGCGGATCGGGATCAGCTGCGCGTCGGACGAGGCCTTGAACCCGGCGAGGCGATACATGTTCTTCAGGATCTCCTTCTCGCGCGCGTCCTTGCCGTAGCCCACGACGAAGTCGCGGACCTTCTTCTTGACGTCGGCGGGCAGGTCCTTGCGCCACACCAGCGGGTCGCGCGGGATCAGCGGCGAGGTCCAGAGGATCCGGATCTGCTCCATCCGCTCGGGCGTCTTCTCCTTGACCTTCTCGGTCATCTCGCTGTTGCTGGTCGCGACGTCGACCTGCCGGTTCAGCACCGCGAGGAAGTTGCCCTCGTGGTTCGACGAGCGCACGACGCGGAAGTGCGTGCGCGGATCGAGCTTGTTCATCGTGAACACGTAGTAGGTCGGAACGAGCGTCCCGGAGGTCGACGCCGGGTCGCCGATCCCGAACGAGTACTGCTTGCCGTTCTTCAGCACCTGCTCGAGCGAGGTGATGCCCGAGTCCTTGTGGGTGATCAGGTACGAGTAGTAGCCGGGCGTGCCGTCGAGATCGACGAACTGCGCGAACACCTCGCCGCCGGCCCGGTCGACCGCGTCCATCGCCGAGCGGTTGCCGTACCAGGCGATCTGGACCTTGTTGAAGCGCTGCGCCTCGATGATGCCGGCATAGTCGGTCGCGTAGAAGCCGTTGACCTTCATGCCGACCGCCTTCGACATGTCCTCGAGGAACGGCTCCCACATCTGGCGCAGCGCGCCGGCCTTCTCGGTCGCGATGACCCCGAAGTTCAGTTCCTTGAGCTCCTGCGCGCCGGCGGCTGCGGCGGCGGTGAACGCGGCGGCCGCGACGAGGCCCTTCAGAGTGCGGATCATGTCGGATTCCCTGTGCGTGGAGGTGGGGGATCAGGCGGCGGCCAGCGCGGCAGGCGCCGGACTCGCCGGGGTGGTGTCGATCGGGAAGGCGGCGCCGAACAGCTCGCGCGCCTCGGTGCCGTACAGCTCGCCGAGCAGGGTCGGCGTGAGCCGCGCGGACGGTCCGTCGTAGACGACGCGCCCGGCGCGCAGCGCGATCGTGCGCGGGCAGTAGCGGATCGCGAACTCGACCTGGTGCAGCGACACCAGCACTGTGCACGCGTGCTCGCGGTTCAGCGTCGCGAACAGCTCCATCACCTTGCGCGACGACTCCGGGTCCAGCGAGGCGATCGGCTCGTCCGCGAGCACGAGCTCGGCGTTCTGCACCAGGCAGCGCGCGAGCGCCGCACGCTGCTGCTGGCCGCCCGACAGCGTCGATGCACGCTGCCACGCGGTCTCGGCGATGCCGACCGCCTCGAGCGCGCGCATCGCTTCGCGCCGTTCGTCGAGCGTGAAGCGCATCGTCATGCGACGCCACCAGGTCGCGCGGTGCAGCAGCCCGACCATCACGTTGACGATCACCGGCAGCCGCCCGACGAGGTTGAACTGCTGGAACACGAAGCCGACCCGCCAGCGCTCGCGCCGGATGCCCGGGGCGATGTGGCCGTCGGCCTGCATGGTGCGGCCGCAGACCCGCACGCTGCCCGAGTCGGCGGCGACGAACCCCGGCAGGTGCCGCAGCAGCGTCGACTTGCCCGAGCCCGACGCGCCGATCAGCGCGACCATCTCGCCGTCGGCGATGGTGATCGACACGTCGTCGAGGGCCCGCCTGTCCCCGAAGGACTTCACGAGGTGCTCGATCTCGACCGCGTTCGCCATCGCCCGCTCCCTGACGTCATCGAACTGAAACACGGACCGCTCACGATCGTGCGATCGCAGATTGCAGACGATCCGCAACAGAGGCCGCCACGAGCGAATGATTCACCTCGACGGTGACAATCGAATGACATCCTCCGAAGCGCTCGACCTGCTGCGCTCCCGCTCTCTGCAGGCGGCGGTCCAGGACGAGATCGAGCGCCTGATCGTCGGCGGCGAGGCCGAGCCCGGGGCCGCCCTGCGCGAGTCCGCGCTCGCGCGCCGGCTCGGCGTGTCGCGCGGCCCGGTGCGCGAGGCCCTGCGGGCGCTCGAGGAGAAGGGCCTCGTGACCGTGGTCAAGCACTGCGGCGCGTTCGTGCGCAGGATCGGGCCCGAGGAGGCCGACGAGATCTACGACGTGCGGTGCGTGCTGGAGGCGGCGATCGGCGAACGCGTCGTGCGCGCGATCGACGCATCGGGGCTGGCCGCGCTGCGCGGCCTCGTCGACACGATGGCGCTCGCCGCCGAGGCCCGCGACGCGGACCGGTACGCGTCGCTGAACCTCGCGTTCCACGACGCGCTCGCCCGCTCGAGCGGCAACGCGCGGCTGCACGAGACGTACGCGCGACTCGTCGCCGAGCTCGCGCTGCTGCGGCGACACGTGCATGCGCACCGCCTCGGCACGCTCGAGCGCTCGCTCGCCGAGCACCGCGCGATCGTCGAGGCGATCGCCGCGGCCCGGGCGGACGAGGCCTCGCGGCTGCTGGTGGAACACGCCACGCGCAGCCGCGCGCGGCTCGCGGATGCGATCGCGTCGGACGCACCGTCCATGACCTTCGCCGGCGGGGCCGGCACCGATCTTCCACGGAGGCAGCGATGACGACACGACGTCCGCTCGAGGAATCCATGCGCATCGCCGGCGAGCGCGTCGGCGCGATCGGCGGCGTGATCGAGGTCCGCGACCCGTGGTCGAACGCGCTGGTGGGCACCGTGCCCAAGGCCGGCCGCGACGACGTCGAGCGCGCCATGGGCGTGGCGCGCCGCCATCGCGCGCGGCTGTCCCGTGCCGAGCGCGCCGAGATCCTCGAGCGGGCGGCCACGATGGTCGTCGGGCGGATCGACGAGCTCTCCGCGCTGATCACCGCCGAGTCGGGGCTCTGCCTGAAGGACTCGCGCTACGAGGTCGGGCGCGTGCGCGACGTGTTCCGGTTCGCCGCGCACGCCGCGCTGCTGGACGACGGCCAGGTCTTCTCGTGCGACGTGACGCCGCACGGCCGCCGGCGGCGCATCTACACGCAGCGGGACCCGCTGCTCGGCGTGATCGTCGCGATCACGCCGTTCAACCACCCGATGAACCAGGTCGCCCACAAGGTCGCGCCGGCGATCGCGACGAACAACCGCGTCGTGCTCAAGCCCTCGGAGAAGGTGCCGCTGTCGGCGCTGCGGCTCGCGGACCTGCTCTACGAGGCCGGCCTGCCGCCGCCGATGCTGCAGGTCCTGACCGGCGATCCGGCGGCGATCGTGCCCGAGCTGGTCACGCACGCCGCGGCCGAGCTGGTGACCTTCACCGGCGGCGTCCCGGTGGGCAAGCACATCGCCTCGGTCGCCGGCTACCGGCGCCTGGTGCTCGAGCTCGGCGGCAACGACCCGCTGATCGTGCTCGACGACGCCGACCTCGACGAGGCGGCCGACCTGGCGGCGTCCGGGTCCTACCGGAACTCCGGGCAGCGCTGCACCGCGGTCAAGCGGATCCTTGTCCACGAGGCCGTGGCCGACGCGTTCGTCGAGCGGCTGCTCGAGCGCACGCGCGGGTGGCGTCACGGCGACCCGTGCGACCCGACGGTCGACATGGGCACGGTCATCGACGAGGCCGCGGCACGGCTGTTCGAAAGCAGAGTGCTCGACGCGGTCCGGCGCGGCGCCCACCTGCTTCACGGCAACGTCCGCGACGGCGCGTCGTACTCGCCGACGGTGCTCGACCACGTGACGCCCGACATGACGTTGGTCCGGGAGGAAACGTTCGGGCCGGTCTCGCCGGTCATCCGCTTCGGCACGCTCGACGAGGCGATCGACATCGTGAACCGCTCGCCGTACGGACTGTCGTCCGGGGTCTGCACGAACCGGCTCGACGTCGTCGCGCGGCTGGTGGACGAACTCCAGGTCGGCACGGTCAACGTGCGCGAGGTGCCGGGCTACCGGCTCGAGTCGACGCCGTTCGGCGGCATCAAGGACTCGGGCCTCGGCTACAAGGAGGGCGTCCAGGAGGCGATGCGCAGCTTCACCACCGTGAAGACGTACTCGCTGCCGTGGCCGACCTGAATCCGCGGGCGCCGCGAGGCGCCGGCTCCTGACAGGCCGGTGACGGTCGTCGTCGAGCGGCCGGACGGACGCTCGAGACCGATGCGCCAGACCCGGGGCGGGGGCCCGCCCGGCCCCCCGTGTTCCGCGCCCCGCACGAAGCGGTGCTGTACGGCGCGCCTCGACCGGTCCACCATGGCCACCCGACGCCCGCACCGCACCGCTCGCACCCCTCGCTCCCGGAGCCCCGATGCCCACTGCCCCGCCCCCCCTCCGCCCTCGCGCCGCCGCCGCCGTGCGCCTCGCCCTCGCGGCGGGCGTCGCGGCCGGCCTCGCCCCGATGCCGGCCGCCGCCCAGGACGACGGCCGCTGGACCTGGCGCGCGTCGATCTACGGCTACCTGCCGAGCGTCGGCGGCACCACCTCGTTCCCAGGCGCCGGCTCGGGGGGCGGCTCGGGAGGCGGCTCGGCGAGCATCGACACCGCCACGCTGCTCGACAAGCTCGAGGGCGCGTTCATGGGCGCGCTCGAGGTGCACAACGGCCGATGGGGCGCGTTCACCGACCTGCTGTACGTGAACTTCGGCGCGGCGAACTCGGCGTACCGCGAGTTCTCGATCGGCGGCACGCCGATCCCGGCCGACGCGTCCGCGAGCGCCCGCATCGACCTGAAGGGCTCGATCTGGACGCTCGGCGCGGCCTGGCGCGTCGTCTCGACCCCGCGCTCGACGGTCGACGCGGTCGCGGGCATCCGCCGGCTGGGCATCGATCAGTCGTTCTCCTGGACGCTGTCGGGGAATCTCGGCCCGATCTCGCCGGCCGACCGCAGCGGCGCGCGCGCCGCCGACCTCGAGCACTGGGACGCGTTCGTCGGCGTGCGGGGACGCGCGGCGTTCGGCGCCGACGGCCGCTGGTTCGTGCCGTACCACCTGGACGTCGGCACCGGCGAGTCGCGCTTCGTCTGGCAGGCGATGCTTGGCGCCGGCCGCGCGTTCGACTGGGGCGAGGTGCTGGTCGCGTGGCGGCACATCGACTACACGATGAAGTCGGACGAGGCGATCCGGTCGTTGAGCTTCAGCGGGCCGATGGTGGCGGCGTCGTTCGTCTGGTGAGGCGCCCGGCCGGGCCGGTCCGCCCCGCGCACGGCGCGCCGGGGCCGACCTTGGCGCACGCGCGAGCGGCGACTTAGACTCCGCGGATCGACCGGCGCCGCACCGCGCGTGCCGGCCCCGTCCGGAGGAGACCGCCCGATGCCCGCGCTGCGCGACGTCCACACCCAGCTCGACCTCGTCCTCGGCGCGCTGCGCCGCTTCCCCGACCGCGAGGCGTTCCGCCAGGACGACCGCGCGTGGCGCTACCGCGAGGTCGCCGACCTGCTCGGGCGCTGGGGCGCGGTGCTGAAACGCGTGGGCGTCGGCCCGGGCCGCGGCGTCGGGCTGCTGTCGCCGAACCGGCCCGAGGTGTGGCTCGGGCAGGTCGCGCCCTCGCTGGTCGGCGGGCGCTACACCGCGCTGCACCCGCTCGGATCGCTCGACGACCACCTGTACATGGTCCGCGAGGCCGAGCTGCGCGTGCTGCTGGTCGACCCGGCCTACGCCGGGCGCGCCGCGGAACTGCTCGAGCACTCGGGCGTGGTCGAGCACGTGCTGACCTTCGGCCCGTGCGACGTCGGCCGCGACGTCAACGCGATGGTCGAGGCCGAGGCCTCGTACACGCTGCCGTCGAGCGCGGGCACGGCCGAGCAGGCGAGCTGGCTGCTCTACACCGGCGGCACCACCGGCGTGCCGAAGGCCGCGATGCTGACCGAGGGCGGCCTCGGGCAGATGATCCTCAACGTGACCACCGGCTGGGACCTGCCGTCGGATCGCCGCTACCTCGCGGTCGCGCCGATCTCGCACGCGGCCGGCATGATGATCGTGCCGACGCTGATGCGCGGCGGCACGGTGGTGCTCCAGAAGGGCTGGGACGCGCAGCGCTGGATGGACCTGGTCGCGCGCGAGCGGATCACGATGAGCCTGCTGGTGCCGACGATGATCTACGCGCTGCTCGACGCGCCGGGCCTCGCGCAGGCCGACCTGTCGTCGCTCGAGACGATCATGTACGGCGCCTCGCCGATGTCGCCGAGCCGGCTGGTCGAGGGGATCGAGCGCATCGGCCCGGTGTTCTCGCAGCTCTACGGCCAGACCGAGTGCGCCGGCATCGTCAGCTGCCTGTGGCGCCACCAGCACGTCGTCGGCGACCTGCACCGGCTCACCTCCTGCGGGCAGGCGATGCCGGGCGCACGCGTCGCGATCCTCGACGACGAAGGCCGCGAGGTGCCGGCCGGCGAGCCGGGCGAGATCTGCGTGCAGTCGGCGACGGTGATGCAGGGCTACTTCAAGCAGCCGGAGCTCTCGGCCGAGACGCTCGCCGGCGGCTGGCTGCACACCGGCGACGTCGGCACGCAGGACGCCGAAGGCTTCCTGCACATCGTCGACCGCAAGAAGGACATGATCGTCAGCGGCGGCTTCAACGTGTTCCCGCGCGAGATCGAGGACGTGCTGACGCAGGACCCGGCGGTGTCCGCGGCGGCGGTGATCGGCGTGCCCGACGACAAGTGGGGCGAGGCGGTGAAGGCGCTGGTCGTCGCACGGCCCGGCGCGACGGTCGACGTGCAGGCGCTCGTCGAGCGCGTGCGCGCGGCCAAGGGCGCGATCCAGGCGCCGAAGACGGTCGAGGTCGTGCCCTCGCTGCCGCTGACGCCGGTCGGCAAGCCCGACAAGAAGGTGCTGCGGGCGAAGTACTGGGAAGGACGGACGCGGCGGGTCAACTGACCGCGCCCGCCGCGCCGGCGAGGGTCCGCGCTCAGCGCGGCCCGGCCGCCAGCAGCGACACCAGCTCCGGCACCAGCGCCTTCGGCCCGCCGCGCTCCACGCCCACGCCGTAGGTCGCGAGCACCGCGTCGGCGATCGCGTGCGCGGCCCCGGAGCGGCCGGCCATCTCGCCGTAGTAGCTCATGTCCTTGACCGCGTTGGCCATGAAGAACTGCAGGTTCGACGGATCGCGCGCGGTCATGTAGGGCTTCAGGCGATCGAGCGCGGCGCCGTAGCCGCCGCCCTTCGCGAGCACGTCGACCAGCACCTCGGGTGCGATCCCGGCCTGCTCGGCGAGCGCCGCGGCTTCGGCGATCAGCGCGACCGTGCCGAGCGACACGTAGTTGTGGACCAGCTTCATCCGGTGCCCTGCACCGACCGGGCCGACGTGCGCGATGTTCTCGGCGAAGCACGCGAGCAGCGGCCGGATCTCGGCGAAGAGCGCGTCGTCGGCGCCGACCAGCAGGTTGAGCGTGCCTTCGTGCGCGTGCTTCGGCGTGCGCGTCATCGGCGCGTCGGCGAAGCGCCCGCCCGCATCGGTCACCGCCTTCGCCATGCGCAGCGTCGAGTCGGGCACCGCGGTCGAGCAGTCGATCACCACCGCGCCGCGCCGCAGCCCCTTCAGCACGCCGTCCGGTCCGGTCAGCACCGCCTCGACCTCGGGCGTGCCGGTCACGCAGAGGATCACGACGTCGACGTCGGCGGCGAGCGCGGCCGGCGTCGCCCGCACCTCGGCGCCCATCGAGCGCAGCTCGTCGAGCGGCTGGTTGCCCGGGTGGTCCAGCACCGCGAGCGGATGGCCGTGCTTCGCGACGTTGCGCGCGATCCCGTGCCCCATCAGCCCGATGCCCACGATGCCGATCCGCTGCCTCATGTCGCCCCTCCGCCATTGCGTGCGCACCGCCTCCGGGAGCCGATCCCCCGTGCGGGCGCGGAGGGCGCCAGTAGACCCGATCCCGCGGCGCTCGCGCAAACGCGACGTCCGCCGGGCCGTCCGCGAACCCCGCCGTGGCATCATGCGGCCCCCCACACGCCGAGCCCGACCATGATCCGCACGCCCGTCCGCATCCTGTCCACCGTGCTGCTCGGGATCGCGCTCGCCGCCCCGGTCCTGGTCCGGGCCGCGCCGCCCGCCGACACGATCGAGCGCGTGACCCGGACCGGCACCCTGATCGTCGGCTACCGCGCGGACTCCGCACCGTTCTCGTTCGACGGCCCCGACGGTCGCCCCGCCGGCTACTCGGTCGCGCTGTGCCGGCAGGTCGCCGAGTCGCTGAAGACGCGGCTGAAGCTGCCGAGGCTCGAGGTCAAGTGGGTGCCGGTGACCGTCGCGTCGCGGATCGCGTCGGTCGAGAACGGCACGGTCGACCTCGAGTGCGGCAGCACGACCCGGACGCTGTCGCGGATGGAGCGGGTCGACTTCAGCCTGCCTATCTTCATCGAGGGCAGCAGCTTCATCACGCTCGCTTCGTCGGGGCTGAAGAACGGACGCGACCTCGCGGGCAAGCGCGTCGGCGTGATCCCCGGCACGACGACCGAGACGATGCTGAAGGCCGCGCAGGGGAAGGACGGCTTCAGCGGCGTGCTCGTGCCGGTGAAGACGCACGACGAGGGCGTCGCCGCGCTCGCCGACGGCCGGATCGACGCCTACGTCAGCGACCGCACGATCCTCGTCGGGATGGCGCGCGCGTCGGGCCGCGCCGGCACGGCCTGGCAGCTGTCCGACGACTTCTTCTCGCTCGAGACCTACGGGCTGATGATGCGGCGCGACGCCCGCTTCCGCGTCGAGGTCGACCGCGCACTCTCGGACCTCTATCGGAGCGGCCGCGTGATCGACCTGTTCGGCGCCGCGTTCGGCACGAACGTGCCGCTGCCGCCCGCCCTGCAGGCCATGTACCTGCAGAACGCGCTGCCGGAGTGAGCCGGGCGGCCGGCCGGTGAGCCCCGGGCGCCGCGGCCGCCCTCGGACTACGCCGCGAACTCGGTCAGCAGCCGCCCGGCGAGCGGCGCGTCCTCGCGCAGGCCGCGCGCGTCGGCGACCTGCCGGCCGTTGACCCAGACGCCGTGCACGCCGAGCGCGTCGGTGGTCAGCCGCGGCGCGCCGCCGGGCAGGTCGAACACGCGCCGCTTCGGACCGCGCCCGACGCTCGCCGGGTCGAACAGCAGCAGGTCCGCCGCGAGCCCGGGTGCGATCCGGCCCCGGTCGGTCATGCCGAACACCGACGCGGGCTGCGCGGTGAGCCGGCGCACCGCGTCGGCCATGCCCATCGTGCCGCGCTCGCGCGCCCAGTGCCCCATCAGGTGCAGCCCGAAGCCGGCGTCGTTGAAGAAGGTCAGGTGCGCGCCGGCGTCGGACAGCGACACCAGCGCGTGCGGGTGCACCAGCATCCGGCCGACCGCGTCCTCGTCGCTGTTCAGCAGCATCGCGGTGAACACCGTGCGCAGGTCCTCGGCGAGCGCGAGGTCGAGGAAGACGTCGAGCGGATCGCGCCCCGACTCTCGAGCGACGTCGGCGATCGTGCGCTGCTCGAGCGCCGCGTGCGCGGGCTCGGCGACCTCGGTCACCTGCACCTTGTCCCACTCGCCGTTGAAGAGGCGGAACGTCGCCGGCGCCGACAGCTCGGCGCGCACCGCGTCGCGGAACGACGGGTCGGCCAGCGTCGCGCGCAGCGCGGCGCCCGAGGCGCCGAGCGCGGGCCGCCAGCTCGCGAGCCCCTCGACCGGATACGGCGAGGCGAGCGTGAAGTCCATCGACAGCGGGCAGCACGAGACCTGGCCGATCAGCCTGCGGCCCCGCTCGTTCGCCGCCGAGATCGCGTCGAGGTCGCGGAACACCGCCTGCGGGTTGGTGCCGTTGTGCAGCAGCGCGGCGATCATCACGGGCCGGCCCGAGCGCGCCGACATCTCCTCGAGGAAGGGCACCGGCATCTGGCCGCCCTTGGTCACCATGTAGACGCCCCGCCCGCCCTCGCCCATCGCGCAGGTGAGCGCCATCATCTCGGCGTCGCTCGCGAGCCGCGACGGCATCGGCGTGCCGCCCTCGCCGTTGTGCGCGGGGCTGGTGCTCGACGCGAAGCCCACCGCGCCGGCGGCCATCGCGTCGCGGACCACGCGGGCCATCGCGGCGATCTCGTCGTCGGTGGCCGCGCGCTCGGTCGCGTCGGCGCCCATCACCCATGTCCGCACCGACGAGTGCCCGACGTAGGCGGCGAGGTTCACCGCGCTGCCCTTGCCGCGCAGCAGCGCGAGGTACTCCGGGAAGGTCTCGAAGCCCCAGTCGATGCCCCGGCGCAGCACCTCGAGCGACATGCCCTCGACCTGCACGAGGTTGCGCATCGTGATCTCGCGATCGGCGGGCCGGCAGGGCGCGATGGTGAAGCCGCAGTTGCCGATCACCGCGGTGGTCACGCCCAGCGCCGGTGACGGGCGCACGAACGGGTCCCAGGTGACCTGCGCATCGAAGTGGGTGTGGCTGTCGACGATGCCGGGCATCAGCGCGAGGCCGTCGGCGTCGACGACGCGCGCGCCGTCGGGCCGCAGGTCGCGGCCGACCTCGGCGATCGCGCCGTCGCGCACGCGCACGTCGCGCACCTCGGGCTCGGCACCCGTGCCGTCGAAGACCTGCGCGTGGCGCACGAGGAAGGAGGCGGTATCGGTCATCGTTCGGCTCATCGCAGTCCATTGCGGGCGGCCAGCTCCGCGAAGAGGCCGGAGTGGTCGAGGTCGGCGAAGCCGTGCGCGACGGCGTCGGCGTAGAGCGCCTCGAACAGCGCGGTGACCGGCGCCTGCAGCCCGATCTCGGACGCCGTCGCCAGCGCGTTGCGCATGTCCTTCAGCTGCACGGTCATCCGCGCGCGCGGCGCGAAGTCGCGCTCCACCATCCGCTGGCCGTGGACCTGCAGCACGCGGCTGTCGGCGAAGCCGCCGGAGATCGCCTCGCGCACCTTCGCCGGGTCGGCGCCGCCCTTCTCGCAGAGCAGCAGCGCCTCGGCGACCGCGCCGATCGTGATGCCGACGATCATCTGGTTGGCGAGCTTGGCGAGCTGGCCCGCGCCGTGCGGGCCGACGTGCGTGACGCGGCCGAGCGTCGCGAGCGCGGGCCGCGCGCGCTCGACGTCGGGCGCGTCGCCGCCCGCCATGATCGCGAGCGTGCCCGCCTCGGCGCCGAGCGTGCCGCCCGAGACCGGCGCGTCGACGTGCGCGACGCCGAGCGCCGCGAGCCGCGCGGCGTGATCGCGCGCCTCGGCGGGCCGGATCGACGCCATGTCGACGACCAGCATGCCGGGCCGCATCGCGCCGGCCGCGCCGCTCGATGCATCGAACAGCACCGAGGCCGTCACCGCGCCGTCGGCGAGGATCGAGATCACCAGCTCGGCGCCGTCGACCGCGGCGCGCGCCGCGTCGTGCACCGTCGCGCCGACGGCCGCGAGCGGTTCGGCCCGATCTCGCGAGCGGTTCCACGCGTGCACCGCGTGGCCGGCCTCGCACAGCCGGCGGGCCATCGGCAGGCCCATCATGCCGATTCCCAGGAACGCGATCCTCATGCTGCGCCGTCTCCGTCTCGGGTCATCCGGGTCGCGGCGATGCCGCGGGCGCCACGGTGGCGGGCGGGCCCGGGCATGTCAAGCGCGGGCTCGGTGCGAATGAACCGTGTGCCCGCGGCCGGTTTCCAGGGCACCGACCCGGCACGTCGGGCACCCTGGCCGCCCGTCGCCCCCGCATGGCCGTCCCGCGCGGGCCGCGCGTCTCGTCGGTGTGAGGCATTCCTGCATGCCGCGAGACCATCCGGCGGACGACGACGACGGGGCCGCTCGGGCACGGGCGGCAGGACGACCGGGGGTCGCAGGGGTCGCGCCCGGCGCGTCGCTCCGGGCTCAGTCGAACGCGAGCGAGCCGTCGTCGAGGTCGGCGGCGGGCAGGTCCTCGCGGTCGACGTGGAAATCCTGGGTGTGCAGCCACGGCGCGCGGTCGCCCTGCCTCGGCAGCCGGTCCATGCCGCGCTGCAGGTAGCCGGGATTGAAGTTCTCCTCGTCGACCCACGGCCGCAGCGGCATGTCGCGCTCGGCCTCGCGCAGGCGCGGCTCGACGCGGGTCGCCCCGCTCGCCTCCATGTGCGCGAGCAGACGGCAGACGAAGTCGGCGACGATGTCGACCCGCAGCGTCCAGCTCGCGCGGAAGTAGCCGAACACCCAGGCCATGTTCGGCACGCCGGTGAACATCAGCCCGCGCCAGCCGACGGTGCGCGAGAAGTCGACCGGCCGGCCGTCGACGTCGAACGGGATGTCGCCCATCACGCTGAGCTCGAAGCCGGTCGCGGTCACGATCACGTCGGCCTCGAGCACCTCGCCCGAGCGCAGCTCGATGCCGCCCGGGACGAAGCGCTCGATCACGTCGGTGACCACCGAGGCGGTGCCGGCGCGCACCGCGGCGAACAGGTCGCCGTCGGGCACGAACGCGATCCGCTGCTGCCACGGGCGGTAGCGCGGCGTGAAGTGCCGGTCGACGTCGACGTCCGGGCCGGCCTGCGCGCGCACGTTGGCGAGCAGGTCGCGCGCGAGCCCGTCGGGATCCTCCTTCGAGCGGCGCTGCAGGTGCTTCTGGTCGAACAGGATCTTGCGGCGGACGATCTCGTGGATCCACTCGGGCGGCAGGTCCAGCTCGCGCAGCGTGTCGGCGAGCGCGTTCGCGTTGCGGCCGGTGATGAACCAGGTCGGCGAGCGCTGCAGCATCGTCACGTGCGCGCAGCGCCCGGCGATCGCCGGCACCAGCGTCGCGGCGGTGGCGCCCGAGCCGATCACGACGACGCGCTTGCCCGCGAGGTCCAGCTCGTCGGGCCAGTGCTGCGGATGGACGACGCGGCCCCTGAAGTCGGCCATGCCCGGCCAGGACGGCGTGTACGAACCCTCGTGCCGGTAGTAGCCCTGGCACATCCACAGGAAGCGCGCCGACAGCTCGAAGCGCTCGCCGGTGTCGAGGCGGTGCACGGCCACCGTCCACAGACGCCGCGCCTGCGACCAGCTCGCGCGCTCGATCGCGTGGCGATAGCGGATCCGCGGCGCGAGGCCGCCCTCCTCGATCACCTCGCCGAGATAGCTCAGGATCTCTTCGGCCGTCGCGATCGGCTTGCCCATCCAGGGCTTGAACCGGTAGCCGAAGGTGTAGAGGTCGCTGTCGGAGCGGATGCCGGGATAGCGGTGCGTGACCCAGGTGCCGCCGAAGGTGTCCTTCGACTCGAGCACCAGGAAGCGCGTGCCCGGCCGCTGCGTGTGCAGGTGCCAGGCCGCGCCGATGCCGGAGATGCCGGCGCCGACGACGAGCACGTCGAGCGGGGCCGAGTCCGTGTCCGATCCGGCCCGCGATGCCGGGCCGGCGTGCGCGCGGGACCGCTCGGCGGTCGCGTCGGTGGTCATGGTGGATCCTCCCGTGTCGACGGATCCTCGCACGCCCCCGCGGGCGTGCGCCATCGGCGGGGCCGCGTTCCGGCATCGCCTACACTGGCGCCTGTCCGCTTCCTCCCCCGCCTTCCGGCCCCGGAGCCCGCCGTGTCCCTGACCCTCGACCGCCTGAACGCCGCGTCGCCCGCCGAGTTCGCCGGGCTGCTCGCCGGCACTTACGAGCACTCGCCGTGGATCGTCGAGCGGGCCGCGTCGATGCGGCCGTTCGCGAGCCTCGCGCAGCTCAAGCTCGCGCTGGTTCGGGTGGTGCGCGAGGCGAGCGACGCGGAGCGGCTCGCGCTGCTGCGCGCCCACCCGGAGCTCGCCGGCCGCGCGATGGTCGCGAAGTCGCTGACCGCCGAGTCGACCGACGAGCAGTCGCGCGCGGGGCTCACGCAGTGCACGCCGCAGGAGTTCGAGGCGCTGCAGCGGCTCAACGCCGCGTGGAACGCGAAGTTCGGCTTCCCGTTCATGCTCGCGGTGCGCGGTCCCCGCGGCACCGGGCTGACGCGCGCGCAGATCCTCGCCGAATTCGAGCGGCGGCTCGCCAACCCCGTCGACCACGAGCTCGCCGAGTGCCTGAGGCAGGTGCACCGCGTCGTCGAGCTGCGCCTGGACGACAAGTTCGGCCACGTGCCGGCGCTCGGCGACCGCATCCTCGACGACGCCGACACCCTCGCCGGGCACTCCGACCCGGGCTTCGCCGAGCGCGGGCAGCTGACGGTCACCTACCTGACCGACGCGCACCGCGCGTGCGCGCGGCAGCTCGACGCGTGGATGCGCGAGGCCGGCTTCGACGAGGTGACGCACGACGCGGTCGGCAACGTCGTCGGCGTCTACCACGGCGCGCGGCCCGACGCGAGACGGCTGCTGACCGGCAGTCACTACGACACCGTGCGCAACGGCGGGCGGCATGACGGCCGGCTCGGCATCCTCGTGCCGATCGCCTGCGTGCGCGCGCTGTCGCGTGCGGGGCGCCGCCTGCCGTTAGGTCTCGAGGTCGTGGCCTTCGCCGAGGAGGAGGGCCAGCGCTACAAGGCGACCTTCCTCGGCTCGGGGGCGCTGGTCGGCCGGTTCGATCCGGCGTGGCTCGACCAGGCCGACGCGTCCGGCGTGCCGATGCGCGAGGCGATGCGCGCCGCCGGCCTGCGCGTCGAGGACATCCCGTCGATCCGCCGCGACCCGTCGCGCTACCTCGGCTTCGTCGAGGTCCACATCGAGCAGGGACCGGTGCTCGCCGAGCTCGACCTGCCGCTGGGCGTGGTCACCTCGATCAACGGCAGCGTGCGCTACGTCGGCGAGGGGATCGGCATGGCCTCGCACGCGGGCACCACGCCGATGGGCCGTCGGCGCGACGCCGCCGCGGCGGTCGCCGAGCTGGTGCTGGCGCTCGAGCGGCGCGCCTCGGCGATGCCGGAAGTGGTCGGCACGGTCGGCCTGCTCGAGGTGCCCGCGGGCTCGATCAACGTCGTGCCCGGACGCTGCCGCTTCAGCCTCGACATCCGCGCGACGACCGACGCCGCGCGCGACGCCTGCGCGAACGACGTGCTCGCCGAGCTCGCGCGGATCTGCGAGCGGCGCGCGGTGACGTACACCCTCGAGGAGACGATGCGCGCGCCGGCCGCGCCGAGCGACGCGGCGTGGCAGGCGCGCTGGGAGCGTGCGGTGGCCTCGCTCGGCCTGCCGGTGCACCGGATGCCGAGCGGCGCCGGCCACGACGCGATGATGCTGCACACGGTGATGCCGCAGGCGATGCTCTTCGTGCGCGGCCTGAACTCGGGCATCAGCCACAACCCGCTCGAGGCGATCACCAACGACGACGCGGAGCTCGTGGTGCGCGCGTTCCTCGCGCTGCTCGACGACCTGGCCGCCGCGGCCTGATCCCGGACCCCGATCCGCGCCCGATCGCCCCGACGATGACCGACCACGACCGACTCGACGCCTGGATCGACGCGCACTTCGACGACGAGGTGCACTTCCTGCAGCAGCTGGTCCGCGTGCCGACCGACACGCCGCCCGGCGACAACGCGCCGCACGCCGAGCGCACCGCCGAGCTGCTCGCCGCGATGGGCCTGGCCGCCGAGAAGCACCCGGTGCCGCCCGATGCGGTCCGCGCGCAGGGCATGGCGTCGATCACGAACCTCGTCGTGCGCCGGCGCTTCGGCGACGGCCCGACGCTCGCGCTGAACGCGCACGGCGACGTCGTGCCGCCCGGCGAGGGCTGGACGCACGACCCGTACGGCGGCGAGGTCGTCGACGGCCGGCTCTACGGCCGCGCGGCCGCGGTCAGCAAGAGCGACTTCGCGACCTACGCGTTCGCGCTGCGCGACCTGCTGGGCTGAAGGGCCGGGACCGCTCGGCGGGCCCGCAGCGCCAGGGCGGCGGCGGTTCGGGGGATTGGCCGCCTCAGTTCGGGCAGCCCGGCGTGGCTGACCCGGTCACGGCGCCGACCGCGCCGCCGATCATGCTGCCCAGGTTGCGGCCGAATCCGCCGCCGAGCACGGCGCCGCCGATCGCGGCGCCCGCGTTGGCCGCCTGTCCGCCCTGGGCCGACGCGGGGGGCGGGCAGTTCGCGGGCGGCGTGCCCGGCTGCGCGGGCGCGGGCGCGGGCGCGGGCGCGCTCGCGACCGGCGGCGCGGGCGCGGGCGCGGGCTGCGCCGCCGGCGTGGGGGCGCTCGGCGCAGGGGCGCTCGGCGCGGGCGACGCCTGGGGCGCGGCGGGCGGGGCACTCGGCTGCGGCGCGACCGCCGGCGCACCGGCCGCGGGCAGCGCGACCAGCGTCGTCGACGGCACCGCGGCCACCGTCGCCGGCGGCAGCGCCGCGAGCCTCACCGCGTTCGCCTCCGACGCGGCCACCTCGGGCGGCGGCTTGCCGATCAGGCCCTGCAGCCACGCCATGTCGATCGAGTCGAGCAGCGCCTTGCGCGCCGGACCCTGCGGTCCGCGGAGCTCGAGCACGACGTTGACGACGCGGAACCCGGCGCTGCGCGCGGGCGCCGGCGCGCCGAGCACCATCACATCGCGATCGAGGGCCGAGACCGGCGACGGCGGCTTCGCGACGTTCATCTGCAGGCTCACGACGAACTCCTGGGGGAACGTCTCGAGGCGCTTCTCCTCGGCCCGCAGGGGCTCGACCAGCGCTCGAACGGACTTCACGTGCTCGAACGTGACCTCGCGCGACTTCTGCATCAGCGCGTCGCCCTCCGCGGTCTTTCGGTTGGACTCGGCCTGCTGCTCGGCCGTGAACGGCGGGTCTCTGCGGCTGCGACGCGGCCCCTGCGCGTAGACGGCGCGCGCCTGGTCCTCCAGCGCCTTGCGCTCGGCCTCCTTGTCGGGCGGCAGCGCCTCGATCGCGCGGATGCGCTCGACGACCGCGCGGCGTTCGGCGCCCACGCGGTCATGCTCGTGTCTCGGGAACGTGTACAGGTAGCCGGCCTGCTCGGACACCTCGAAGCCACCCTCCGGTGTCCCCCGGCAGCCACCCCCCGTCCGCGGCGGTGCCTTGAAGTTGAAAGGCGCGCCGCGCCTCACCGCGTTCACCGTCGGAGCCGGGATCGCGGCGGCGAGCGACGCGGAAGCCCGCGCCGAGAACGACTGTTCGCCGGCGGTCGCGTCGCGCACGCCGTCGACGCAGTCGGCACGCGAGGTCAGCGGCTGGCACGCCAGGGCGAGCGCGAACGCGACGAGGCCCGGAACACGGAGGGACTTGGACATCGAACACTCCAACGCCCCGCGGCCGGGCGCATCACTTCGAAGGCACCGGCTCGACTCGGCCGGCCCCCGGATCGTAGCCAAAGCCTTGTTCGGCGCGCCAGCCCCTCCTTCCTGGCGAACCGCGGCGTCGCGGCGGGCGCCCGCCGGCCCGCCTCAGTTCGGGCAGCCCGGCGGCGCCGATCCGGCCACGGCGCCGACCGCGCCGCCGATCATGCTGCCCAGGTTGCGGCCGAATCCGCCGCCGAGCACGGCGCCGCCGATCGCGGCCCCGGCGCTGGCGGCCTGGCCGCCGTCGGCCCGCGGCGGGCACCCGGCCGCGGGGGCCGGAGCGGGAGCCGGCGCCGGGGCAGCGGGTGCGGGGGCCGGAGACGCCGCCACCGGGGCCGGCGCGCCCCCGGCGGCCGGCGCCGGAGAGGGCGCGGCCGGCCCGGCGGCCGGCGGGGCCGCCGGGGGCGCGGGCGAGGCGGCCGGCGGCATCGGCGCGGCGGCCGGGGGCGCGGACGGCGCCGGGGCCGTCGCGGGCGCCGCCACTGCGACCTGCGCGCGGGCGACCTGCTTGGAGGCCTGCGCCGCCGACGCGCCGACCTCCGGCGCCGGCCTGCCCACCAGCGCCTGCAACCACTCGGTGTCGACGAGGTCGAGCAGCGCCTTGCGCGCCGGCACCTGGGGACCGTTGACGCCGAACGCGACGTTGTGCACCTTGAGGTCCGCGCTGCGGACCGTGGTGGGCGTCCCCCACGCGCCGAAGTCGCTGTTCGGCGTGCTGCCGGGCGGGGGCAGCCGTCGCAGGTTCACCGCGATCCGCACGTCGAAGTCGCGGACGGTGCCGCCCTCCGGGTCGCCCGGGGTGCGCGGGTGCGTGTACGCGTAGCGCGCGATGACGTCCACGTCGAACGTTCCGGCCTTCTGCTCCTTGCACTGCAGCGGGTACGACGGCGTCGCCCGGAAGTCGTACGGCGTCTCGTTGCGCCGGAAGTTCGGGGGCGGGGCCGGCAGGGCGGCGGCGAGCGCGGCCTGCGTCCGGTGGAAGTAGGCTCGCTCGGCGGGAGACAGCTCGCGCACGCCGTCGACGCAATCCGCCCGGGCCCCGGTCCCGGAGAAAGCGGCCCACGCGACCAGGGCGACTTGGACGGTGCGGAGAATCGGCTTCAAGGCGGCCTCCCGGGCTCGTGGTCGTGCGCCGCGCCCGATCGGGATGCGCGCTCCGCGCCATTGCACACCGGCAACGCCTCGAGCGCCAGTCCCGCGATCGCCCCGCCCCGCCGGTCGGCCACTCGCCGCGATCCGGCCGCGCGCGGGTACGCTCCGTCGATTCCGGATCCCGCGTGCCCGACGATGCCCGACCTCTCCTCGTCTCCCGCCCTGCACCGCATCGCCGACCTCGCCCGCGACCGCCTCGGCGTGGCCGACGACGACCTCTCGCCATACGGCCACTACAAGGCGAAGCTGTCGACGCGGCTCGTCGAGTCGCTGCGCGCGAAGCCCGACGGCCGTCTGATCCTCGTGACCGCGATCTCGCCGACGCCCGCGGGCGAGGGCAAGACGACGACGACGATCGGGCTGGCCGACGGCCTCAACCGCATCGGGCGACGCGCGGTGATCGCGCTGCGCGAGCCGTCGCTCGGCCCGGTCTTCGGCATGAAGGGCGGCGCGACCGGCGGCGGCCGCGCGATGCTCGCGCCGATGGACGAGATCAACCTGCACTTCACCGGCGACTTCGGCGCGATCGCGCTCGCGCACAACCTGCTCGCCGCGCTGATCGACAATCACGTCCACCACGGCAACGCGCTCGGCTTCGACCTGCGGCGCATCGCGTGGCGCCGCGTCGTCGACATGAACGACCGCGCGCTGCGCGACATCGTCGTCGGCCTGGGCGGTACGGCGAACGGCGTGCCGCGCGAGACCGGCTTCGACATCGTCGTCGCCTCGGAAATCATGGCGATCCTGTGCCTCGCCGACGGGCTCGCCGACCTGAAGGCGCGGCTTGCCGAGATCGTCGTCGGACACCGCGCCGACGGCGCGCCGATCCGCGCACGCGAGCTGGGCGCGGTCGGCGCGATGGCCGCGCTGCTGCGCGACGCGATCCAGCCGAACCTGGTGCAGTCGCTCGAGGGCACGCCGGCGCTGGTCCACCTCGGCCCGTTCGCGAACATCGCGCACGGCTGCAACTCGGTGATCGCGACGCGCACGGCGCTCAAGCTCGGCGAGTACGCGGTGACCGAGGCGGGCTTCGGCGCCGACCTGGGCGCGGAGAAGTTCGTCGACATCAAGTGCCGCGCTTCGGGGCTGAGGCCTTCGGCGGCGGTCGTCGTCGCGACGGTGCGCGCGCTGAAGTACCACGGCGGCGTCGAGGTCAAGGACGTGGAACGCGAGGACCTCGCCGCGCTCGAGCGCGGGCTGCCGAACCTCGAGCGCCACCTGCGCAACATGAAGGCGTTCGGGCTGCCCTGCGTGGTCGCGATCAACCACCGCGCGCACGACACCGCGGCCGAGCTCGAGCTGCTCGCACGCCGCGTCGGCGCGCTCGGCGTGCCGGTCGAGGTCGGGCGCCACTACGCCGACGGCGGCGCGGGCGCCGAGTCGCTCGCGCGCGCGGTCGTCGCGGCGGCCGAGCCGGGTCCGGCGCCGCTTCGCTTCACCTACGAGGACGACACGCCGCTGTGGGACAAGATGGCGGCGATCGCGACGAAGGTCTACGGCGCGGCCGGCATCGAGGCCGACGCCAAGGTCCGCGCGCAGGTCGAGCGCCTGCAGGCCGACGGCTACGGCCGCTGGCCGGTCTGCGTCGCGAAGACCCAGTACTCGTTCTCGACCGACCCGACGCTGCGCGGCGCGCCCTCGGGGCACACGGTCCGCGTGCGCGAGGTGCGGCTCGCGGCCGGCGCGCGCTTCGTCGTGATGATCTGCGGCGACGTGATGACGATGCCCGGCCTGCCGAAGGTGCCGGCCGCGCATGCGATCGACGTCGACGACGACGGGCGGATCACCGGGCTGTTCTGAGGGGGGCTCCGCGGGCGGGCGGGCGAGGCGATCGACCAGAGGGCCTAAGCCCGGAGATCCTCATGGATGAACGATCTCCAGGCTTCCGGGCACTTTCCGTCGTGATGCGGTCGAGGTAGAATACTGTACGTCAGAACAGTATCGAGGCCGCCATGTCCGATGCCTTCGCGATGCCGATGGAACGGGGCTTCGATGCGTTCGACGCACTCGATGCCTCCGATGCCTCCGATGCCTCCGATGCCTGCGCTGCGCCCGCCACGCCGGCCGTCCTGCGCCTCGATCCCGTCGATGTGTCCGCCTCGCCCGCGCTGCCGCTGCCCGAGCTCGAAGCCCGCCTCACCGAGCTCGCCGGCCACCTGAACGCCGCGACCCACCGCTTCCTCGTGCTGCTCGCCGAGTTCGACCGTCGCGAGGGCTGGGCGGACGGCG
>JBILTM010000169.1:0-11496 GCA_044371545.1 Burkholderiaceae bacterium | reverse complement strand
GTACCACGCGTGGGCGTACGACCTGGACGGGAAGGTGAGGGCGGTGCCGCTCAGGTCGGGCTACGAGCAGACCGGTCTCGCGACGTCCGAGGCCGCCGGCGGCCTGTCGGCGCCGGCCGGCGTCGCGGTGCACCGCGGCTTCGTGTTCGCACGGCTCGAGGGCGACGGGCCGTCGTTCGACGACTGGGCCGGCCCGATGCGCGCTGTGATCGACGCGATCGCGGACCGCTCGCCGCGCGGCACGCTGCGCGTCGTCGGTGCGCCGATCCGCTCGACCTTCCGCGCGAACTGGAAGGCCTACATCGAGAACATCAACGACACCGTGCATCCGCCGGCGACGCACCAGTCGGCGAACGACGCGGCGGCGGCCATCTGGGCCGGCCGGCCCGCCGACGCACCGAAGCCGATGTCGATGCAGCTGCTGCTGCCCTTCGGCTCGGGCTGGGACTTCTTCGAGCGCATGGGCGGGCGCGTGCTCCCCTCGGGCCACAGCCTGCTCGGCACGCAAGCCAGCATCCACTCGTCGTACGAAGGGCTCGAGGGCTACGAGGCCGCGCTGCTGGCCGCGCACGGCGAGGCGCGTGCGCGCGAGGTGCTGGCGTTCGCGCCGCAGAACGCGGTGCTCTATCCGTCGGTGTCGATGAAGGCGACGCCGCAGGCGATCCGCGTCATCCGTCCCGTCGCGGTCGACCGCACCGTCGTCGAGGCCTGGGCGTTCCAGCCCGAGGGCGCGCCCGAGCTGCTGTCGCGCCGCGCGGTGACCTACAACCGGCTGGTGTTCTCGCCGATGTCGGTGCTGGCGCACGACGACCTGCACGTGTTCGAGACGATCCAGCACGCACTGCGCGCAGACGGCAACCCGTGGGTCAGCCTGCGGCGCGGCCTGGCGGGGTCGGAGCGCGACGGCGACACGGCCGACGTCGGCGGCACCGACGAGCGGCTGATCCGTAACCAGTTCCGCGCCTGGGCGGCCGCGATGGCGCTCAGCCCGGCGACGCCGACTTCAGGTACACGCTGAAGACGCTGCCGGCGCCCGGCCGGCTCTGGACCGTGATGTGTCCGTCCATCCGCTCGACGATGCCGCGGCAGATCGTCAGGCCCAGCCCCGTGCCCTCGACCCCGCCGAGCGGTGCGGCGCTCGGCAGCCGCTGGAACGGCTCGAAGATCCGCTCGAGGTCCTCGGTGGCGATGCCGCGGCCGGTATCGGTGACGTCGATCCTGACCGAGTCGCCGATCGGCCGGGCCGCGACGGACACGCGGCCGCCCTCGCGGTTGTAGCGGATGCCGTTGGCGACCAGGTTGCACAGCGCCTGTCGCAGCCGGGTCGCGTCGGCGAGCACCGTCAGCCCGGGCGCGGGCTCGCGCCACAGCCCGATGCCGGCGGCCCCGGCCTCGGCGGTCATCAGCGCGTGCACCGAATCGAGCAGCGGCTCGAGCGGCGTCGGCGCCATCTCGACGACCATGGCGCCCGCGTCGAGCCGCGCCGCGTCGAGCAGGTCGGTGACGACCGCGAGCAGGTGCCGGCCGGCCGCGCGGATCTGGCCGGCCTGCTCGCGGATCGCGGCCGGTGGCTGCTCTGGGCTCAGCTCGAGCAGCTGCGCGAAGCCGAGGATCGCGTTGAGCGGCGTGCGCAGGTCGTGGCTGACGCGGGCGAGCAGCATCGACTTCGCCCGCGACTCGCTCTCGGCCGCGACGCGCGCGAGCTGCGCGTCCTGCAGCGCCGCCTCCGCGGTGGCGTCGTGCACGGTACCGAGCAGGCGCACCGCCCGGCCGGTCGCGTCGCGATGGACCAGCGAGCGCGTCGACACGCGACGCCGCTCGCCGGCCTCCGTGCGGATCCAGTACGCGATGCCGAGCGGCAGCCGGCCGGGGAAGTCCTCGGCGATCCGCGTCTCGAGTGCCTCGCGGTAGGGCGACTCGAAGCGCGCGAGCACGTCGGCCGCGGCGAACGGCTCGTCGCGCACCGGCAGGTCGAACAGCCGCGCGGCGACCGCATCGAGCGTCACGCGATCGCGCACGATGTCCCACTCGACGATGCCGATCTCCGCGGCGCCGGTCGCGAGCGCGAGCCGCTCGCCGAGGTCCTCGGCCCGGCGCCGCGCCTCGACCAGGCTGGTGATGTCGGCGAACGACGCGATGACGCCGCGCGCGCGGCCGTCCGCGCCGGGCGACAGCGGCTGGGCGTTGATCGACAGCCAGCGGCGGGCATCGTCCGGCAGCGCGACGTGCATCAGCGCGTCGCGCACCGGCCGGCCGGTGAGCAGCGCGACCGTCGCCGGATGCTCGTCGCCCGGGAACGGCGAGCCGTCGGCCCGCAACGCGCGCCAGCGCGGATCGGTCGGCGTGCGGCCGAGCATCTGGTCGAGGCTCAACCCGAGGATCGACTCGGCGGCGGGGTTGCAGCTGACGATCGTGCCGTCGGCGGCGTGGACCACCACCCCGACCGCGAGCGACTCGAACAGCTCGCGGAAGCGTTCGCGGTCGTCGGTGGTGTGGAGGCGGGAGCCGGTGTCGAGCCTGTCCGGACGCATCGACGGATTCTCGGTCCGCTCGCGCGCGCCGTCAAAGACTCAGCGTCGTGCGAGCGCGGTCTCGGCGAGCCGGACCCAGTAGGCGGCGCCGATCGGCAGCACCGCGTCGTTGAAGTCGTAGCCCGGGTTGTGCACCATGCAGCCGCCGCGGCTGCCGGTGCCGTTGCCGATCCACATGTAGGCGCCCGGCCGCGCGCGCAGCATCCACGCGAAGTCCTCGGAGCCCATCGCCGGCTTGTTGTCGCGCGCGACGCGGTCCGCGCCGACCAGCGACTCGGCGACCTTCGCGCACAGCTCGGCCTCGGCCGCGCTGTTGACCGTGGGCGGGTAGCGCCGCTCGTAGCGGACCGCGATCGTCGCGCCGTGCGACGCGGCCGTGCCCTCGCACAGCGCGCGGATCCGCTGCTCGACCTGGGCCTGCACCGCCTCGCTGAACGCGCGCACCGTGCCGCCGATCACCGCGTCATTGGGGATGATGTTCCACGCGGTGCCAGAGTGGAACTTGGTCACCGACAGCACCGCCGGCTCGAGCGGGTCGACGTTGCGGCTGACGATGGTCTGCAGCTTCTGCACGAGCTCGGCGCCGGTGGTGATCGGGTCGATGCCGTGATGGGGCATCGCGCCGTGCGCGCCGCGCCCGGTGATCGTGATCTCGAAGATGTCGTAGGACGCCATCATCGGGCCGGGCCGGATCGCGAAGGTGCCCGCCTCCATCCCCGGGATGTTGTGCATCCCGAAGACCGACTCCATCGGGAAGCGCTCGAAGAGGCCTTCCTCGACCATGACCCGCCCGCCGCCCTCGTTCTCCTCGGCCGGCTGGAAGATCACGTACACCGTGCCGTCGAACGCGCGGGTGGCCGCGAGGTGGCGCGCGGCGCCGAGCAGCATCGTCGTGTGGCCGTCGTGGCCGCAGGCGTGGTGCTTGCCCGGGTTGCGCGACGCCCACGCCACGCCGGTGCCCTCCTGCATGTCGAGCGCGTCGAGGTCGGCGCGCAGCCCGATCGCGCGCGGGCCGGAGCCCGCGCGGATGACGCCGACCACGCCGGTCTTCGCGATCCCCTCGTGGACCTCGTCGACGCCGAACGAGCGCAGCCGCTCGGCGACGAAGCGCGCGGTGCCGACCTCCTCGAACGCGGTCTCGGGGTTCGAGTGGATGTGGCGCCGCCACTCGGTCATCTGCGGCAGGTAACGGCCCAGTTCCTCGATCGCGCCCATGCGCCCCGCTCCGGTCGGTATGCGAATGGGGCGACTCTAGCGCGGATCGGTCAGCTTTCGCCGCGGATGTTCCGCTCCTTGATCACGCGGCCCCAGCGCTCGACCTCGCTCTTCATCAGCGCGTCGAACTCCGATGCCGATCCGGGCGTGACCTGCGTGCCCATCTTGTCGAGCCGCGCGGCGACGTCCGGCGTCGCGAGCGCGGCCAGGATCTCGTCGGACAGGCGCTTGACGATCGGCGCCGGCGTGCCTGCGGGCGCGGCGATGCCGTACCACGGCAGGAACATCGCCTCGGGGAAGCCGGCCTCCGCGACCGTCGGCACGTCCGGCAGCTCGCCCCAGCGCTTCGGCGCCGAGATCGCGAGCGCGCGCAGCCGGCCCTCGCGCACGTGCGGCAGCGCGAGCGCCGCGGTCACCAGCCCGAAATGGACCTGGCCGCTCGCGATGTCCGGGATCATCTGCGGCTGGCCCGGGTAGCGGACGTCGACCATCTGCAGCTTCGTCTGCGAGAAGAACAGTTCCTGGCCGAGGTGGTTCGAGGTGCCGACGCCGGGATTGGTCACCGACAGCTTGCCGGGCTGCGCGCGCGCGTGCTCGACGAGTTCCTTCACCGACTTCACCGGCAGCGAGGGCGTCACGACGAAGAGGTTCGGCGGCGCGCCGATCAGGCCGACGCCGACGAAGTCGCTCGTCTTGAACCGCGCGGCCTGCGACAGCAGCGGCTGCGTGACCGTCGCCGGCGTCGCGGTGACCAGCGTGTAGCCGTCGGGCGCGGCGCGCGCGGCGGCCTCGGTGCCGATGTTGCCGTTCGCCCCGGGCCGCGGCTCGACGACGAAGGGCTGCTTCAGCACCACCGCGAGCCGGTCGGTGACCGCGCGGGTGACGAGGTCGACCACGCCGCCGGCGGGGAAGGGCACGATCACGCGGACGGGCTTGCTCGGCCAGGCGTCCTGGGCGCGTGCGGCGAGCGGCAGGCCGGCGAAGGGCGCTGCGGCAGCCGCGGCGGCTGCGGCGACGAGGCGGCGGCGGGTGCGGTCGGTGGGGGCCATGGTGTCTCCTCGGTGTGTGCGGGTCGGGGTGTGCGGTCAGGCGCGGTGCGGCGTGCGGGCCGCGGAGGGATCGGGTGGCGCTGCGGGCACGGCTCGCTCGCCCGCGGCCCGCGCGGACCGCATCGCGGGCTCGGAGAGCCGTGCGAGCGCCGCGCCGGTCTCGTCGACGAGCCGCGCGAGGATCGTCGCGGTCGGCTCGACGTCGCGCAACCATGCGACGCTCTGGCCGGCGGCCTCGTAGATCGGGTCGGCGACCTCGTGCTCCTCGATCGCCGCGAGCAGCTCGCCGGTCAGCGCGTGTTGCCACGGCATCGGCAGCGGCTCGGGCGCGCCGGGCTGGCCCCATGCGTCGCTCCAGGCGCTCCTCACGACGCGGCAGGGCTTGCCGCTGTGCGCGCGGGTGATCGTGGTGTCGTCGCTGCCGGCCGCGATCAGCTTCGCGCGCAGCGCGGCGGGCACGTGCGCCTCGGCGGCGCCGAGCCACGCGGTGCCGAGCCACGCGCCCTGCGCGCCGAGTGCGAGCGCTGCCGCGACCTGCGCGCCGCAGGCGATGCCGCCGGCGGCGATCACCGGCACGTCGCCCGCGAGCTCGACCACCTGCGGCACCAGCGACAGCGTGCCGATCGTGCCGGTGTGTCCCCCCGCGTCGTAGCCCTGCGCGACCAGCACCTCGGCGCCGGCCGCGAGCGCGGCGCGCGCGTGCTTCGGCGTGCCGACGAGCGCGATCGTCGTCTTGCCCGACGCGCGCACGCGCGCCACGACCTCGATCGGCAGCCCGACCGCGGTCGCGACCGCGTCGACGTCCGAGGCAAGCACCGCGTCGACCTGCTCGGCGAACAGCGCGCGCGTGCGGATCGTCCGGGAGAAGAAGTTCGGCCGCGTCGCCGGCGGCACGGCCCAGCGGCGGCGCAGCCCGTCGACGAACGCGCGGTGCGCCTCGGGGATCGCCGCGCGGCCGGCCTCGGCCTCGGCGTCGTCGGCGGGCATGCCCGCGGGCAGCATCAGGTCGACCGCGAACGGCGCGTCGCCGATCGCGTCGCGCAGCCGCGCGAGGAGCCCGGGGATCGCGTCGGGCAGCTCGCGCGCGACGCCGAACACGCCGTAGCCGCCGGCCCGCGCGATCGCGGCGACCACCTCGAGCGAGTGCGAGAAGCCGAAGATCGGCACCGCCATGCCGAGGCGGTCGCAGACCGGCGTGCGCCAGGGCAGGGCGCTCATCGCGTCGGCTCCGGGTCGGCCATCCGCGCGTCGAACGCGTCGAGGTCGAGGCAGGGGTGGCGCGTGCCCGCGTGCTCGCGCAGCACGTGCCGGCCGATCAGCGTCTTGTGGATCTCGCTCGCGCCCTCGCCGATCTGGTTCAGCTTCGCGTCGCGCATGAAGCGCTCGAGCGGGAACTCCTTCAGGTAGCCGTTGCCGCCGAACAGCTGCAGGCAGTCGACGGTGACCTGCATGCCGAGGTCGGTCGCGTGGAGCTTCGCCATCGACGCGCGCACCGGCACGTCCGGCGCGCCGGCGTCGTAGGCGTCGGCGACCGCGTGCACCAGGCAGCGCGCGGCCTCGAGGCGCGTCGCCATCTCGGCGAGCATCCACTGCACGCCCTGGTGCTCGCCGAGCCGGGCGCCGAAGGTGCGGCGCCGGCCGCACCACTGCGCGGCCATCTCGAGCGCGCCGCCCGCGCGGCCGAGCGCGATCGCCGCATGGCCGATCCGCGCGCGCACCAGCGTGTCCTGCGCGAGCGCCATGCCGCCGCCCTCGGCGCCGAGCAGGTGGGTGCGCGGCACGCGCACGCCGCGCAGGAACACCTCGGCGACCGGCACGCCGGACCAGCCGAGCTTCGGCTGGATCGGGCCGACCGAGAGGCCCGGCGCGTCGCGCGGCACGAGGAAGCCGGTCAGTCCGGCCGCGCCGCGCGCGGGTGCCGCGGCGTCGGCGCCGTTGCCTTTGCCGGCCGCCACGCGGGCGACGACGACGAACGCGTCGGCGACCGGCGCGCGGGTGATGTAGCGCTTCACGCCGTCGAGCACCCATCCGTCGCCCTCGGGCCGCGCGACGGTCGACAGGCCGGCGACGTCGGAGCCGGCGAGCCGCTCGGTCAGCGCGAACGCCGACTGCGCGTCGCCGCGCGCGAGGCGCGGCACCCACTCGGCGGCGAGCGCGGGCGACGCGCCGGCCGCGATCGGGCGGCCGGCGAGGTCGGTGCCGGTGACCATCGACGCGGCCGCGCTGCACACCCGCGCGAGCGCTTCGATCACGCGCACCCGCACCCGCATCGGCGCCTCGGTGCCGCCGTGCGCGAGCGGGAAGCCGCTCGCGACGATGTCCGACGCGCACAGGTCGCGGAAGGTGTCCCACGCGAAGTCGTCGACTTCGCCGACCGCGTTCGCGCGTGCGCCGATCGGGCCGTCGGCGAGCGCGCGCGCGGCCGCGACGAGCGCCGCCTCGCGGGTGGTCGTCCAGCCCGCGCGGGTCGCCGCGGCGTTCGCCGCGCTCACGCGTGTCCCCGCAGCAGGTGCTTCGCGATGTTGACCTGGTGGATCTGGCTGGTGCCCTCGTAGAGCCGGAAGAGCCGCACGTCGCGATAGAGCCGCACGATCGCGTGGTCCTCGACGTAGCCGGCGCCGCCCAGGATCTGCACCGCGCGGTCGGCGACGCGCCCGCAGGTCTCGGAGGCGAGCAGCTTGCACATCGAGACGTCCATCGTCACGTCCTCGCCCGCGTCGCGCTTCCTCGCCGTCTCGAGCACCAGCGCACGCGCGGCGGCGATCTCGGTCGCGCTGTCGGCGAGCATCGCCTGCACCAGCTGGAACTCGCCGATCGGCTGGCCGAACTGCTGGCGGGTGCGCGCGTGCGCGATCGCCTCGTCGAGCAGCCGGATCGCCGGGCCCACGCACAGCCCGGCGAGGTTGATGCGCTGCTTGTTGAGCGCGCGCATCGCCGAGCGGAAGCCCTCGCCGGGGCGGCCGCCGAGCACCGCATCGTCGGGCACCCAGACGTCCTCGAGGATCACCTCGCCGACCGGCGAACCGTGCTGGCCGAGCTTGCGGTACGCCGGCCCGGTCGACAGGCCGGGCGTGCCGCGCGGCATCAGGAACGCTGTGATGCCCGAGGCGCCGCGCGGCGCGTCGTCGGTGCGGGCGAAGACGGTGAACAGGTCGGCAATCGGCGCGTTGGTGATGTAGCACTTGCGGCCGTCGATCCGCCAGCCGGTGCGCCCGCCGGGGCCGAGCGACGGCACCGCGCGGGTCCGCAGCGCGGTGGCGTCGGAGCCGGCCTCCGGCTCGGTCAGCGCGAAGCAGCCGGTGATCTCGCCGCTCGCGAGCCTGGGCAGCCACTGCCGCTTCTGCTCGGGCAGCCCGTCGGCGATCAGCGCCTCCGACGCGATGCCGGTGTTGCCGCCGAAGCGTGCGCGGAACACCGGCGCGGCCTGCGAGACCTCGATGTTGACGCGCGCGAGTTCCTCGGTCGTGAGCCCGGCGCCGCCGTAGGCCTCGGGAATGCTGTGGCCGAAGAGGCCCAGCGCGCGCATCCGCTCGACCAGCGGCTCGGGGATCGCGTCCTCGCGGTCGATCCGCGCCTCCATCGGGAAGCACTCTTCGCGCACGAACGCGCGCAGCGTCGCGAGCAGGGCGTCGAGTCGGGCGGCGTCACGGATCACGGTCGGGGGCTCCTGTCGGGCGCGCCTTCGGCGCGGCACGCCGCCTCGATGCGGCGCGCGGTCTCGATCATCGCGGGCGCGACCTCGTCGACGAGGCGCGCGGCGTCGGCGGCACGGCGGTGCGCGCCGTGCAGGCTCAGCGTGCAGTTGAGGGCGACCCACTCGTCGCGCGGCGAGGGCCGCAGCGCGACCGCGACCGCGTGCACGTCGGGCCGCCACTGGCCGGTCGAGTGCGTGAAGCCGCGGCGGCGGAACGGCTCGCGTTCGGCGTCGAGCAGCGCGCGCTCGTCGCGGAAGCGGCGCGCATCGTCGACCTTCAGCCGGTTGAGGATCGTCGCCTGCTCCGCAGCCGGCCGCGCGAGGATCAGCGCGCGACCCATCGCGGAGGTCAGCAGCGGCAGCGGGCTGCCGATGTCGGGCACCCACGGGTTCGCGCGGTCGACGCGGCAGCTGTCGAGGTAGACCGCGCTCAGCCGGTCGCGCGTGCCGAGGTTGACCGTGCAGCCGGTCTCGCGGGCGAGGCGCTCGAGCCAGGGGCGGGCGACCTGGCGGACCGGCAGGCCCGCGAGCAGCGGGTAGCCGAGCGCGAGCACGCCCGCGCCGAGCGAGACCCGCTGGTCCGCGCCGCGCGACAGGTAGCCGAGCAGCGTCAGCGTGTGGGTCATCCTCGAGACGGTGGCCTTGGGCAGCCCGGTGCGGTCGCACAGCTCGCGGTTCGACAGCGCGCGGTCGCCGGGGCCGAACGCACGCAGCACCTCGAGCCCACGCGCGAGCGCGATCGCGAACTGGCGGTCGCCCGTCGCGTCGGCGATCCGGGCGAGCCCGGGCACCGGGGCGCGTGCCGCTCCCGCCCGGGTCGCCGGTGTCCGCATCGATGCCGTGCCGCGCACGTCGTCTCCTCCTGCCGACCGATGGTGGCGCCGCGCTCCCGTCGGGGTCAACCGCCGGACGCTGCCTGCGGCACACATGTTTCGCTCTGCGGAACGCCCGGCGACGCACCGTCCCCCCGCGTGCGATAACGGCCGCCCGTCCCGACCCGTCCCGCGTCGCATGAACCCGCCGTCCGCAGCGCTGCTCGAAGGCGTCCGCATCCTCGACATGGCGACCGTGCTCGCCGCGCCGTTCGCGGCGACCCTGTGCGGGGACCTCGGCGCCGAGGTGGTGAAGCTCGAGCTGCCCGACGGCAGCGACCCGCTGCGCCGGCTGTCTCCTGTGCAGGACGGGCACGCGCTGTGGTGGAAGGTCGCGAACCGCGGCAAGCGCGGCATCACGCTCGACGTGCGCAGGCCGGCGGGACGCGAGCTGTTCCTGAAGCTGCTGCCGCGCTTCGACGTGCTGGTGGAGAACTTCCGTCCGGGCACGATGGACCGCTGGGGCCTCGACCTCGCGACGCTGCGCGCGGCGAACCCCGGGCTCGTGGTGCTGCGGCTGACCGGCTTCGGGCAGACCGGGCCGCTGTCGGACCGCCCCGGCTTCGCCCGCGTGTTCGAGGCGATGAGCGGCTTCGCGCACCTGGTCGGCTCGCCCGACGGCGCGCCGCAGCATGCGAACTATCCGATGGGCGACGTGATCGCCGGCGCGTTCGGCGCGTTCGCGATCGCGGCGGCGGTCGCGCGCCGGCGCGCCCATCCCGACGAGGCGCCGGCCGAGCTCGACCTGTCTGCGACCGAGTCGCTGCTGCGCGTGCTCGACGCGCTGCCGGTCGAGCACGAGCGCACCGGCGAGGTCCGCGGGCGCACCGGCAATCGCGCGTCGTACACCGCGCCGTCGAACATGTACCGGACCGCGGACGGCGCGTGGATGTCGCTGGTCGCGTCGTCCGACGCGATCTTCGGGCGCCTGTGCCGGGCGATGGACGCGCCGGCGATGGCCGAGGACCCGCGCTTCGCGACGATGCGCGCGCGGGTGGCGAACGTCGACGCGCTCGACTCTGCGATCGCGGCGTGGTTCGCGCGCACGCCGGCCGCCGGCGCGCTTGCCGCCTGCGAGCGCGAGGGCGTGCCGCTCGCGCGCGTCGCCGACGTCGCGACGGTGATGGCCGATCCGCATCTCGCCGCGCGCGGCGCGATCGTGCGGCTGCCCGATCCGCAGCTCGGCAGCCTGCCGGCGCCGGCCGTGGTGCCGCGTGCGATGGGCGCCGCGCCGCTGCCGGTGCCGCGCACCGGGCCGCTGCCCGGCGAGCACAACGACGCGGTGTGGGGCGAACTGGGGCTGGATGCGGCGGCGCTCGAGGCGTTGCGGCGCGACGGCGTGATCTGACGGGGAGGGCGCCCGGTCGTCACGGTCGTGACGACCCGGGCGGGGCAGGGCGGACCCGCGCCGACGGCGCGGGCCGCGAGCGGGACACGAGGAGACGAGGGTGAGCGGAACCTATCGGGCGTGGCGCGTCGAGCGCGAGGGCGAGCCGGGCCTCGGCGCGCTGCGCGATCTGCCGCTCGCGCCGCTGCGCGAGGCGGGCGGGGTGCTGGTGCGCGGCGCGTACGCGGGCGTCAACTACAAGGACGCGCTGTCGGCCGCGGGTCGCGGGAAGATCGTGCGGACCTTCCCGTGCACGCTCGGCATCGAGCACGTCGGCGTCGTCGAGGCGTCCGACGACCCGGGCTTCGCGCCGGGCGACGCAGTGATCGTCCACGGCTTCGGCCTCGCCGCCGAGCGCGACGGCGGCTTCTCGGAGTGGTTGCAGGCGCCCGCGGACCGCATCGTGCCGCTGCCGGCGGGGCTGCCGCTCGCCGAGGCGGCGACGGTCGGCGTCGCCGGCTACACCGCGGCGCTCGCGATCGACGCGATGCAGGCGAACGGCTGGACGCCGTCGGCCGGCCCGGTCGCGGTCAACGGTGCGACCGGCGGCGTCGCCTCGCTCGCGATCGACATGCTCGCGGGGCTCGGCGCCGAGGTGCACGCGCTGACCCGCCAGCCGGACGACGGCTGGCTGCGCGCGCTGGGCGCCGCGGCCGTCGTGCCGCCGCTCACCGTCGGCACGCGCCCGCTCGAGGCCGCGACCTGGTCGGGCGCGATCGACTCGCTGGGCGGTGCCGCGCTCGATGCG
>JBILTM010000168.1:0-11501 GCA_044371545.1 Burkholderiaceae bacterium | reverse complement strand
TTCGGCTACAAGACCATCCTCGCGCACTTCGACTCGACCGAGCGCGCCGACCGCCGCCTGCGCGCCGCCGCGGCGCTCGCGGAGGACTTCGACGCGCACCTCGCCGCGGTCTACAGCATCATGTCGCCGCTCTACAGCGAGCCCTTCGTCGCCGACGGCGGCGCCTTCGTCGCGCAGGAGCTGCTGCGCTTCCAGGAGCGCAAGGACGCCGAGGCCCGCGCCGTGTTCGACAAGGTCGCGCCGTCCCTGCCCCGCCCCTGCGAGTGGCGCGCCGCGGCCGGAGACCCCGCCTCGGTCGTCAACGAGCACGCCCGCTACGCCGACCTGGTCGTGCTCGGGCAATACGACGACGACGCGGCCAACGACGTGACGCCCGACTTCATCGGCCGCGTCATCATGGGCTCGGGCCGGCCGGTGCTGGTCCTGCCGTACACCGGCGAGGCGAAGCCGATCGGCCGCCGCCCGATGGTGGCGTGGAACGCGAGCCGCGAGGCGGCGCGTGCGGTCAGCTCGTCGATGCCGCTGCTGCGCCGGGCCGACGAGGTGCAGGTGACCACCTTCAACGCGCGCGGCGGGCGCGGCGGCCACGGCGACGTGCCGGGCGCCGACATCGCGGCCTACCTCGCGCGCCACGGCGTCAAGGCCAATGTGTCCGGCACCAGCGCCAAGGACGTCGACATCGGCAACCAGATCCTGTCGCGCGCCGACGACTTCCAGGCCGACCTGATCGTGATGGGCGGCTACGGCCACTCGCGCGCCTACGAGTTCGTGATGGGCGGCGCGACCCGCACGCTGCTCGAGTCGATGACGGTGCCGGTGCTGTTCGCGCATTGACGGTGCTGCCGCCGACGTTGCACGCGATGGCGTTCGACGGCGGGCGGCGGCTTCGCCCGGTCGAGCTGCCGCTCGCGCCGCCGGGGCCGCACGAACTGGTGCTGCGGGTGCGTACCTGCGGCGTGTGCCGGACCGATCTGCACCTGGTCGACGGCGACCTGGCGCCGCCGCGCCTGCCGGTCGTGCCCGGCCACGAGATCGTCGGCACGGTGCTCGCGCGCGGCGCTGCGGTCACCGCCTTCGAGGTGGGCGACCGCGTCGGGGCGGTCTGGCTGCACGACAGCTGCCTGCACTGCCGCTGGTGCGACGCCGGCCGCGAGAACCTGTGCCGCGACGCGCGATTCAACGGCCTGCACGTGCACGGCGGCTACGCGACGCATGCGAGCGTCGACGCGCGGTTCTGCGTCGCGCTGCCCGCTCGCTACGACGACGTGCGCGCCGCGCCGCTGCTGTGCGCCGGGCTGATCGGCTTGCGCACGCTGCGGATGGCGGGCGAGGACGCCCGGCGCATCGGCGTCTACGGCTTCGGTGCCGCCGGCCACCTCGTCGCGCAGGCGGCGATCCACCAAGGCCGCGAGGTCTGGGCGTTCACGCGCGACGGCGACACCGCCGCGCAGGCACTCGCGCTGCGGCTCGGCGCGCGCTGGGCCGGCGGCTCGTCGCAGCCCGCGCCCGAGCCGCTCGACGCGGCGCTGCTGTTCGCCCCGGTCGGCGCGCTGGTGCCCAAGGCGCTCGCCGACCTCGCACCGGGCGGCACCGTGGTCTGCGGCGGGATCCACATGAGCGACATCCCGTCCTTCCCCTACCGGATCCTGTGGGAGGAGCGCGTCGTGCGCTCGGTCGCGAACCTGACCCGCGCCGATGCGACCGGCTTCATGGCGCTCGCCGCCGAGTCGGACTTCGCCATGGAGACCGAGACCTTCGCGCTCGCCGACGCCAACGAGGCGCTCGAGCGGCTGCGCGACGGGCGGATCACCGGCGCGGCGGTGCTGGACTGCTCGGTCGGTCCCTGAAGGCCGCGACGCGCGCCGCGGCCGCGCTCAGCCTCGCGACGCCAGCGCCTTCGCCCGGATCTCGTCGATCGTCTGCCCGGCGGTGATCGCCTGCGGATCGATCACCAGCTCGATCAGTGCCGGCGTGCCCGCGGCCCGCGCGCGCTCGAACGCGCCGGCGAACTGCTCGGTCTCGGTGACGCGCTCGCCGTGGCAGCCGTACGCCTGCGCGAGCTTGACGAAGTCCGGGTTGCGCAGCGCGGTGCCGTAGACCCGCGCCGGATACTCGCGCTCCTGGTGCATCCGGATCGTGCCGTACATGCCGTTGTTGACCAGCACGACGATCGGGTTCGCGCCGTACTGCACCGCGGTCGCGAGCTCCTGGCCGGTCATCATGAAGTCGCCGTCGCCGGTGAACGCGACGACCACGCGGTCGGGGTGCGCGAGCGCGGCGGCGACCGCGGCCGGTACCCCGTAGCCCATCGCGCCGGACGTCGGCGCGAGCTGCGTCTTGTGCCGGCGGTGCCGGTGGAAGCGGTGCACGGGCGTCGCGAAGTTGCCGGCGCCGTTGGTCAGGATCGCGTCGTGCGGCAGCGTGCGCTCGAGGTGCAGCACGCACTCGGGGTAGCTGAGCGCGCCCGGCTGCGCGCGCGGCACGCGCCAGTCGGCGTAGTCGCGCTGCGCATCGGCGAGCCAGCCGGCCCAGCGCGCCGGCAGGTCGGCCGACGCGGGCGCCAGCCCGTCGAGCGCCGCGGCGAACTCGCGGTTGCCGGCCGCGATCGGGAGCTCGGCGCGGAACACGCGCCCGAGCTCGTCCGCCCCGGGGAACACGTGCACCAGGCACTGCGCCGGCGTCGGCGACTCGACCAGCGTGTAGCCGTTGGTGGTCATCTCGCCGAGCCTCACGCCGACCGCGACCAGCAGGTCGGCCTCCTTCACGCGCGCGCCGAGCTTCGGGTTCACGCCGATGCCCACCTCGCCGACGTACAGCGGGTGGCCGTTGTCGTAGGCGTCCTGGAAGCGCCACGCGCAGGCGACCGGCAGGCCGAAGCGCCGTGCGAACGCCTGCACCGAGGCGCGCGAGGCGTCGTCCCAGGACGAGCCGCCGACCAGCAGCAGCGGTCGCTCGGCCTGCGCCAGCAGCGCGCCGAGGCGCTCGAGCTGCTCCGCCGACGGCGCGGCCTGCGTGCTCAGGTAGCGCCTGGCGTCGGGCACGTCGGCGACCTGCACGAGCACGTCCTCCGGGAGCGCGAGCACGACCGGCCCGGGCCGCCCGGACGTCGCGACGTGGTAGGCGTGCTGGACGAACTCGGGGATCCGGTCGGCGCGGTCGATCGAGGCGACCCACTTGGCCATCTGCCCGAACATCCGCCGGTAGTCGACCTCCTGGAACGCCTCGCGCTCGACGAAGTCGGTGCCGACCTGGCCGATGAACAGGATCATCGGCGTCGAGTCCTGGTAGGCGGTGTGCACGCCGATCGACGCGTTGGTCGCGCCCGGGCCGCGGGTGGCGAAGCAGATCCCGGGCTCGCCGGTCAGCTTGCCCCAGGCCTCGGCCATGTTGGCGGCCCCGCCCTCCTGGCGACAGACCACCAGCGGCAGCCGGTCGCGGACGTCGTGCAGTGCGTCGAGCACCGCGAGGAAGCTCTCGCCGGGCACGCAGAACGCGCGTGTCGCGCCATGCGCGAGCAGCTGGTCGACGAGGATGCGGCCCCCGGGACGCGGGCCGGGCGAGGCGGGGCGGTCGGTTCGGATCATGCCCGGATTGTCGCACGCACCCTTGCCCGGCCCCCTTTCCGAAACTGGCAGAATGGCGGTCCCAGGCCCCCTCCCGCCGGCCCGTCACCCCCCATGCCACGACCCGACGACCGCGTGCGCGCGCTGCGCATCGAGCCGCTCGACCCGACCTCGTCGCGCGACGCCGCGGCGCTGGTCGCGCTGCTCGACGAGTACGCGCGCGACCCCACCGGGGGCGGCACGCCGCTGGCCGACGACGCGAAGGCGCGGCTGCCCGGCCTGCTCGCGAGCCGTGCGCACTACGCCGGCCTGCTCGCCTGGGACGGCGACCGCCCGGTCGGCCTGGTCAACGCGTTCGAGGGCGTGTCGACCTTCAAGGCGCGCCCGCTGCTGAACATCCACGACATCGCGGTTGCCGCGAGCCACCGCGGCCGCGGCGTCGGCCGCGCGCTGCTCGCGGCCGCCGAGTCGCTCGCCCGCGCGCGCGGCTGCTGCAAGCTGACCCTCGAGGCGCTCGAGGGCAACGCCACCGCGATCGGCCTGTACCGCAGCGTCGGCTTCGTCGCCTACGAGCTCGACCCCGCGATGGGCCGCGCGACCTTCTTCGAGAAGTGGCTCACCTGAACCGGAGCACCGTGACATGCCCTCCTTCGACGTGACCCTCGAGGCCAACCAGGTCGAGATCCGCAACGCCGTCGACCAGGCGAACAAGGAGATCGCGAACCGCTTCGACTTCAAGGGCTCGGACGCGCGCTTCGAGCTCGCCGACAAGACGCTGACGGCGTTCGCCGACGACGACTTCAAGCTCGGCCAGGTCCGCGACGTGCTGCTCGGCAAGCTCGCCAAGCGCAACGTCGACGTGCGATTCCTCGACTACGGCACGCCCGAGCGCGTGGGCGGCGACAAGCTCAAGCAGCCGATCAGGATCCGGCACGGCGTGCCGTCCGAGACCGGCAAGAAGATCGTGCGGGCGCTCAAGGACGCGAAGATGAAGGTCCAGGCGTCGATCCAGGGCGATGCGGTGCGCGTGACCGGCGCGAAGCGGGACGACCTGCAGGCGGCGATCGCGCTGATCCGCAAGGAGTTCACCGAGCTGCCGCTCGCCTGCGGCAACTTCCGCGACTGACCCTGCGCGCGGCGGCGCGATGACGATCGACCGCCCCGACGGCACCGTCCCGCTCGTCGTCGACGACGTCGAGGTCGGCTGCCTGACCGAGGCCTGGCTCGAGCGCGTGCTCGAGGCGCCGACGCCGTTCGAACGCGCCGGCGACGGCCCGGTGCGGCTGATGCCCGCGCTCGCGACCTTCGCGGGCCGCTCGGCCGCGCTCGCCGCCTGGGCCGACGCGGCCCGAGCGCGCTGGGACGTGCCCGGCTGGCGCGACGAGCGCGTCGTGATCCGAGACGAGCGCGACGGCCGGCCGCTCGCGGGCATCGAGCGAGCGCTGCTGCGCCCGCTCGGCCTGCTGCTGCGCTCGGTCCAGGCCTGCGCGTACGCGACCGGCCCGGACGGCCCCCGCCTGTGGGTCGCGCGCCGGGCCGAGCACAAGCCGGTCGACCCGGGCCGGCTCGACGCGCTGGTCGCCGGAGGCATCGCGGGTTTCGACACCCCGTGGTCGACGCTGCTGCGCGAGTGCGCCGAGGAGGCGGGCATCCCGGCCGAGCTCGCCGGGCGCGCCCGACCGGCGGGGACGCTCGAGCTCTGCGTGCCGGCGGTCGACGACGGCGTGCCGGTCGTGCACCGCGAGCGGGTCGAGCTGCACGACCTCGCGCTGCCGGACGACTTCGCGCCGGTGCCGGCCGACGGCGAGCATGCCGAGGTGTTCGCGATGCGCCCGACCGAGGCGCTCGCCTCGATCGAGGCCGGCGGCTGGACGCGCGACGGCGCGCAGGCGACGCTCGCGCTGCTCCACCGGCTCGGCTGGCTCGCCGGGACGCGCTGAACCGCCCGCGCGGCCGGCCGGGCTTCGCGCACCGACGGGCGGCCCTCCGCGGCCGCGCGCCGCGGCATACCATGGGGTTCACGGGTGGACACCTGTGGACATCCGTGAACCTGCGATTTCTTCTTTCTCCTGGTTTCATCTTTCTCACCACCGCGGCCGCCGGAGCTGCCGAGGTCGCGGTGGTGGGCGTTTTTCCTCCCTCCAAGGCAGTGCTCGTCATCGACGGCGACGGACCCTTCACGGTCCCGGTCGGCGCGTCGAAGGGGTCCGTGCGCGTGCGCTCGGTCGACGACGGCGGCGCGGTGCTGGAGGTCGACGGCAAGCGCGTGTCCCTGCCGGTCGGCAGCGCCCCGATCCGCCGCGATCCGTCCACCGCGTCGAAGGTCGTGCTCGCGCCCGACGCGCGCGGCCACTACCTCGCCCAGGGCGCGGTCAACGGCGCGCCGGTGCGCTTCCTCGTCGACACCGGCGCGACCGCGGTGACGCTGCCGCTCGCGTTCGCACGCTCGATCGGCGTCGATCCCTCGCGCGGCGAGGCGGTGCAGGTGCAGACCGCCAACGGCGTCGTGAAGGGGCGGCGCCTGCGCCTCGACAGCGTGTCGATCGGCGAGATGACGCTCTACCAGGTCGACGCGATCCTGCAGGACGGCCTCGGCGACAAGGCGCTGCTCGGCATGAGCTTCCTGTCGCGCACCGACCTGCGCCGCGACGGCGACCGGCTGGTGCTGATCAAGCGGATGTAGCGTCGTGCGGCGCGGACTCCGCGCCGCCGCGGATCAGGACTCGATCCGCGCGTACGCCGAGTGGTTGTGGATCGACTCGAAGTTCTCGCCCTCGACGACGAACGACGCCACGCCGGGTGCCTCGCGAACCGCAGCGGCCACGTCGCGCACCAGGTCCTCGACGAACTTCGGGTTGTCGTAGGCACGCTCGGTCACGAGCTTCTCGTCGACGCGCTTGAGCAGCCCGTAGAGCTCGCACGAGGCCTGCGCCTCGATCCGCGCGATCAGCGCCGGCAGGTCGAGCGCGGCGCCCTCGGCGAGGCGGGCCTCGACGGTGACGTGCGAGCGCTGGTTGTGCGCGCCGTAGTCGGAGATCTCCTTCGAGCACGGGCACAGGCTGGTGACCGGCACGACGACCTTCACGTCGATCAGCGCCGCGTCGCACGGGCCGTCGACGGCGATCGACACCTCGTAGTCGAGCGTGGACGACACGCCCGAGACCGGCGCCGTCTTCGAGACGAACAGCGGGAAGGCGAGCTCGTAGCGGCCCGAGTCCGCCTGCAGCAGCTCGAGCATCTCGGCGTGCAGCGGCCGCAGCGCGTCGAGCGACAGCTCGCGCGCGCGGCGCTCGAGCAGCGCGACGAAGCGCGACATGTGGGTGCCCTTCTGCTCGGCCGGCAGCGCGACGAACAGTCCCCAGACCGCGACCGTCGGCGTCGCGGCGGCGCCGTCGCGCCACAGCATCGGGTAGCGCAACCCGCGCACGCCGACGCGGTGGATCGGCTGGCGGCGGTGGTCGGCGCTGCCCTGGACGTCGGGCATCGCCCGGTCGACGGACCCGGGCAGCGCGACGCTGGGATCGCGGGAATTCATCTCAGCTCCTGGGGAACGGGCCGGCGGGCCGGCCCGGTGGGGCGAGCGTCTACTGTAGCGCAGCCCGGCGTGGCCCTGCTCAGCGGCTCGCCACCAGCCGGGGCGACCCCTCCGAGGCCAGCAGGTCGGCGAAGCGCGCCCGGATCGAGCGCTCGATGCCGGCCGCATCCAGGCCTTCCAGGCGCAGCAGCAGCGCCGGGTCGCCGTGGTCGACGAAGCGGTCCGGAAGCCCGAGCTGCAGCACCGGCCGCACGATCGCGCGGGCGGCCATGACCTCGAGGCAGGCGCTGCCCGCCCCGCCCGGCACCGCGTGCTCCTCGACGGTCACGAACGCGTCGTGGGTCCGGGCGAGCTCCTCGATCAGGTCGGCGTCGAGCGGCTTGACCCAGCGCATGTTGACCACGGTCGCATCGATCGCCTCGCCGGCGGCGATCGCCGGATGGACCATCGAGCCGAACGCGAGCACCGCGATGCGGCGCCCCTTGCGGCGCACCTCGCCCTTGCCGAACGGCAGCTCGGTCAGGTCCCTGCGGCACTCGACGCCCGGGCCCGAGCCGCGCGGATACCGGACCGCGCTCGGTCCGTCGTGGCGGAACGCGGTGTAGAGCATCTGCCGGCACTCGTTCTCGTCGGACGGCGCGAGCAGGATCATGTTCGGCACGCAGCGCAGGTACGCGTAGTCGTACGCGCCCGCGTGGGTCGCGCCGTCGGCGCCGACCAGCCCGGCTCGGTCGAGCGCGAACACCACCGGCAGGTTCTGCAGCGCGACGTCGTGGATCAGCTGGTCGTAGCCGCGCTGCAGGAACGTCGAGTAGATCGCGACGACCGGCTTCATGCCCTCGCAGGCGAGGCCCGCGCCGAAGGTCACCGCGTGCTGCTCGGCGATGCCGACATCGAAGTAGCGGGTCGGGAAGCGCCGCTCGAACTCGACCATGCCCGAGCCCTCGCGCATCGCCGGCGTGATGCCGACCAGCCGCTCGTCGAGCGCGGCCATGTCGCACAGCCAGTCGCCGAAGACCTGCGTGTAGGTCGGCTTCGACGGCGCGGCGGGCTTCTGGATGCCCTGCGAGGGGTCGAACTTGCCGGGGCCGTGGTACAGGATCGGGTCCGCCTCGGCGAGCTTGTAGCCCTGTCCCTTGCGGGTGATCACGTGCAGGAACACCGGGCCGTGCATCTCCCGCAGGTTCTGCAGCGTCGGCACCAGCGCGTCGAGGTCGTGCCCGTCGATCGGGCCGAAGTAGGTGAAGCCGAACTCCTCGAACATCGTCGCCGGCACGACCATGCCCTTGGCGTGCTCCTCGAGGCGGCGGGCCAGCTCGTAGACCGGCGGCACCTTCGAGAGCACCGAGCGCGCGATGTCGCGCACCGACGAGACCTGGCGGCCCGACAGGATCCGCGCGAGGTACTTGTTCAGCGCGCCCACCGGCGGCGAGATCGACATGTCGTTGTCGTTCAGCACGACGAGCAGGTCGATGTCGGGCGTCACGCCCGCGTTGTTCATCGCCTCGAACGCCATGCCGGCGGTCATCGCGCCGTCGCCGATCACCGCGACGTGGCGGCGCCGGTTCGGCCCCTTGTTCTCGCCCTTGTTGCGCGACGCGACCGCCATGCCGAGCGCGGCCGAGATCGAGGTCGACGAGTGCGCGGTGCCGAAGGTGTCGTACTCGCTCTCGACGCGGCGCGGGAAGCCCGAGATGCCGCCGTGCTGGCGCAGCTTCGACATCCCCTGGCGGCGCCCGGTCAGGATCTTGTGCGGGTACGACTGGTGGCCGACGTCCCAGACGATCCGGTCGCGTGGCGTGTGGAACACGTAGTGCAGCGCGATCGAGAGCTCGACCGTGCCGAGGTTCGACGACAGGTGGCCGCCGGTCTTGGCGACCGACTCGAGCAGGAAGGCGCGGAGCTCGTCGGCGAGCACCGGCAGCTTGGCCCGCTCGAGCTGGCGCAGCACGGCCGGGTCGTCGATGCGCTCGAGCAGCGGGGAGTCGTCGTTCATGTCGGTCGGGATATCGGTACGATGTGTCATGCTTCGCTTACACGAGCGATCCGTCAAGAGCGCCTGTCGACGATGAGGTCGGCAAGCGCCGCGAGCCGCCCGGCCCGCGTGCCGAATCCTTCGAGCGAGCCGTGGGCCCGGGCGCGCAGCTCGGTCGCCAGCCGGCGGGCGCCGTCCAGGCCGAGCAGCGAGACGAAGGTGGGCTTGTCGTTGGCCGCGTCCTTGCCGGCGGTCTTGCCGAGCGTCGCGCTGTCGGCCTCGACGTCGAGCACGTCGTCGACCACCTGGAACGCGAGCCCGACCGCGGCGCAGTAGTCGTCGAGCGCGACCGACGCGGCCGCGTCGAGCGGCGCGCCGCACCAGGCGCCGAGCCGCACCGAGGCGCGCAGCATCGCGCCGGTCTTGCGCCGGTGCATGTCCTCGAGCGACGCCCGGTCGAGCGCCCCGCCGACCGCGGCGAGGTCGATCGCCTGGCCGCCCGCCATGCCGACCGAGCCGGCGGCGTCGGCCAGCTCGGCGCACATCCGGACCGCGGCGGCCGGCGCGACGCCGTGCGCGGCGGTCTCGGCGGCCGCCCGGAACGCGAGCGCCTGCAGCGCGTCGCCGGTGAGCATCGCCAGGGCCTCGCCGTAGGCCACGTGGACGGTCAGCTTGCCGCGGCGCAGCACGTCGTCGTCCATGCACGGCAGGTCGTCGTGGACGAGCGAGTAGGCGTGGATCAGCTCGACCGCGCAGCCGGCCCGGTCGAGCGCGGCCGCGGGCGCGCCGGTGAGCTCGCCGGCCGCGTGCGCGAGCAGCGGCCGCACGCGCTTGCCGCCGCCCAGCACCGCGTAGCGCATCGCCTCGTGCAGCCGAGCGAGCGCGCCGACGCCGTCGGCCGGGGGCAGCAGCAGGTCGAGCGCGGACTCGGTCCGCGCGAGCACCGCGGACGACCAGTCGCCGAACGGGGCGCCGCTCATCCGTCGGCCCGGGCGTCGGACTCGAACGGCTTCAGCAGGTCGCCCTCCAGCACCTTCACCTGCTGCTGCACCGTCGCGAGGCTGTCGCGGCAGAACCCGACCAGCCGGGCGCCCCGCCGGTACGCGTCGAGCGACTGCTCGAGCGTCAGGGTGCCGGCCTCCATCTTCTGCACGAGCGTCTCGAGCTCGCCGAGCGCGGCCTCGAACGAGGCCGGGGCGTCGGCGGCGGAGGGAGTCTTCGCCATCGTCGATCGCCGGCGCCGGAGCCTGGAAAGACCCCTCGCCGTCCCGGAGAAAACCCGGATTTTACGCCACCCCACCGCCCGGGGCCGCCCGCCGGCCCGCGCCCGGCCTGGACCGGACGCAGGCCGCGTCCCCGCCGGGACGTCGCGCGGCCCGGCCGAGGGTGCCCCGGGGTGCCGTTCGAGGGTAGACTCGCCGGTCCTTTTCCAACCCAACACCTTCGGGGGTTGCCCTTCCACGCGGCTTTCCAGGACCAGGAGGTCTGATCATGTCGGACATCGGGCGTCGGGATCACCTGCAGCGCTCTGCAGCCCAGCTTCCGGTTTCGGCGTATTTCGATCAGGCGCTCTACGAGCGCGAGATCGAGCTACTGTTCAAACAGGGCCCCGGCTACATCGGCCACGAGCTGATGGTCCCGAACACGGGCGACTACTTCGCACTCCCGGCCGAGAAGGAGGGCCGGCTCCTCGTGCGGGGCGAACAGGGCATCGAGCTCCTGTCCAACGTCTGCCGACATCGCCAGGCGGTCATGCTGAACGGCCGCGGCAACGCGCAGCAGATCGTCTGCCCGCTGCACCGCTGGACCTACGACCTGCAGGGCCGCCTGCTGGGTGCGCCGCACTTCGACGAGCAGCCCTGCCTGAACCTGGGCCGCAGCCCGATCCGGAACTGGAACGGGCTGCTGTTCTCGGGCCAGCGCGACGTCGCGGCCGACCTCGCCCGGATGGGCGCGCGCGGCGACCTCGACTTCGCGGGCTACATGCTCGACCACGTCGAGGTCCACGAGTGCGCGTACAACTGGAAGACCTTCATCGAGGTCTACCTCGAGGACTACCACGTCGAGCCCTTCCATCCCGGGCTGGGCAAGTTCGTCGAGTGCGACGACCTGAACTGGGAGTTCGGCGACTGGTGGTCGGTGCAGACCGTGGGCGTGCACCGCGGCCTCGGCAAGCCGGGCAGCGCGATCTACAAGCGCTGGCACGACGAGGTGCTGCGCTTCCGGGAAGGCCAGCCGCCGAAGCACGGCGCGATCTGGCTCACCTACTACCCGAACGTGATGGTCGAGTGGTACCCGCACGTGCTGGTCGTCTCGCACCTGCTCCCCCGGGGCCCGGGGCACACGACCAACATCGTCGAGTTCTACTACCCCGAGGAGATCGTGCTGTTCGAGCGCGAGTTCGTCGAGGCCGAACGCGCGGCTTACA
>JBILTM010000336.1:0-3327 GCA_044371545.1 Burkholderiaceae bacterium | reverse complement strand
CAAGATCGGCCTGTTCGGCGGCGCCGGCGTCGGCAAGACCGTGAACATGATGGAGCTGATCAACAACATCGCGAAGCAGTACTCGGGCTACTCGGTGTTCGCCGGCGTGGGCGAGCGCACCCGCGAGGGCAACGACTTCTACCACGAGATGGAAGAGTCGAACGTGCTCGACAAGGTCGCGATGGTGTTCGGCCAGATGAACGAGCCCCCGGGCAACCGCCTGCGCGTGGCGCTGACCGGCCTCACGATGGCCGAGCGCTTCCGCGACGAGGGCAAGGACATCCTCTTCTTCGTCGACAACATCTACCGCTACACGCTGGCCGGCACCGAGGTGTCCGCGCTGCTGGGCCGGATGCCGTCGGCGGTGGGCTACCAGCCGACGCTGGCCGAGGAGATGGGCCGCCTGCAGGAGCGGATCACCTCGACCAAGACCGGCTCGATCACCTCGATCCAGGCGGTGTACGTGCCGGCGGACGACCTGACCGACCCGTCGCCGGCGACGACCTTCGCCCACCTCGACGCGACCGTCGTGCTGTCGCGCGACATCGCCGCGCTGGGCATCTACCCGGCGGTCGACCCGCTCGACTCGACCTCGCGCCAGGTCGACCCGTACATCATCGGCGAGGAGCACTACACGATCACCCGCCGGGTGCAGGCGACGCTGCAGCGCTACAAGGAGCTGCGCGACATCATCGCGATCCTGGGCATGGACGAGCTCTCGCCGGACGACAAGCTGGCCGTGGCCCGCGCGCGCAAGATCCAGCGCTTCCTGTCGCAGCCGTTCCACGTGGCCGAGGTGTTCACCGGCTCGCCGGGCAAGTTCGTGCCGCTGAACGAGACGCTGCGCGGCTTCAAGATGATCGTCGACGGCGAGTGCGACGCGCTGCCCGAGCAGGCGTTCTACATGGTCGGCACGATCGACGAGGCGTTCGAGAAAGCCAAGTCGATGAAGTGACCGGAGCCCATCGATGAACACCATCAAAGTCGACGTCGTCAGCGCCGAGGAGTCGATCTTCGAAGGCGAGGCGGAATTCGTCGCGCTGCCGGGCGAGGCGGGCGAGCTGGGGATCTATCCGCAGCACACCCCGCTGATCACCCGCATCCGTCCGGGGGCGGTGCGCATCAAGGTGGCCGGCCGCAGCGACGAGGAGTTCGTCTTCGTGGCCGGCGGCATCCTCGAGGTGCAGCCGAACCGCGTGACGGTGCTCGCCGACACCGCGATCCGCGGCCACGACCTCGACGAGGCGAAGGCCGAGGAGGCCCGCAAGGCCGCCGAGGAGGCACTGGCCAACCGCTCGGCCGACATCGACTACGCGAAGGCGCAGGCCGAGCTCGCAGCGGCGATGGCGCAGATCGCGGCGATCAGGAAGCTGCGCGGGAAGTGACGCCGGGGCGGACCGGCGGCCGAGGCGAGGCCCCGACCGCCCGACCTGCGCGACCGGACGTCGTCCCGTCGGTCGCCGTGGGGCTGCTCGCGCTGCACGGCCGCCTCGCGGCGGCGCTCGCCGCCGCGTCGGACGACGACGCCCCGTGGGGCCCCGCCGCGCTCGTGGCCCTCGCCGCGTTCGCCCTGCTCGCCTGGACCGGATACGACCTGCTCCACCCCGTCCTCGCCGACGGGTCGTAGCGGGGCCGACCGCCTCCCGGGCGACGCGCCGGCGTCCGGCTCAAGGCAGCGTGCGCGCCGCCTCGTGCAGCGCCTCTGCGAGCTCGACGACGCGCCGGAAGCCGCCGCAGGCGGTGAGGACCGCGACGCCCGCGCGCGGCGCGGCGGACCACTGCAGGTAGGCGGAGAAGCCGGTCGTCTCGCCGCCCTTGAGGAAGCGCTCGAGCCCGGCGATCTGCCGGTCGATCTCGATCGCGTAGCCGATCTGCCGCGGCCCCGGCCCGGTGTTGAGCGGCACGGTCGCGCGGGCGATCGCGGGCGCGAGCGGGCTCGCCTCGCGCCCCGTCACCGCGCGCAGCAGGCGGAGCATGTCCTCGCCGGTGGTCACGATCTCGCCGGCGCCGGCGAGCACCCCCATCCGACCGACAATGCCGGGCACGCGCCGCGTGCCGTCCACGACGTGCCCGGTCGCGAGCCGCTCGAGGGCGGCGGGCGGGATCGCGTCGACCTCGCCCCAGGTGTCGCGCATGCCGAGCGCGTCGGTGACGAGGCGACGCATCGTCGCGTGGTGGCCGCCGAGGCCGAGATGGTCCTGGAGGCCGACCGCCACCAGACCGATCCCGAGGTTCGAATACCGGTAGCCCGCGCTTGCCGGCGCACGCCAGCCCTGCAGCGCCGAGCGCAGGTCGGCACGCGAGTACCCGGTGCCGGGGCTGCGCAGGTCGATGCCCGCGTCGGGCCGGCCGTCGCCGTCGCGGTCGACGAAGTTCGCCGGCATCTCCGGCAGGCCGCTGCGATGGCTGATCAGCGCCCCCAGCGTCGGCCAGCTCGCCGCCGCGTCGCGCAGGTCCGCCCCGAGCAGCGCGCCGACCGAGGTACCGGGCCCGAAGGCACCCTCCTCGACCAGGCGGGCCATCGCGATCCCGGTGAACGCCTTGGAGATCGAGCCGATCTGGAACAGCGTCGTCCCGCCGGGCGCCGTCGTGCCGCCGAGGGCGGTCGCCCCGTAGCCGCGCACGAGCTCCCGCGTGGGCGTGACGACCACGGCCACGCCGCCGACGCACTGCTCGAGGTCGGCGGGCGTCGGGGCGAACGCGGGCGCCATGATCGCGTCGACCCGCTGCAGCAGGGCCTTCTCCTGCTCGACGCCGTCCCCCGCCGACGCCGCGGGCGGCGAGGGCGCGGGCGCTTGCGGGGGCGCGGCGGCGCCCGAGGGGCCCGGCGCGACGCCGCCGCCACCGCCGCCGCACGCCGCCAGCACGAGCGCCATCGCGCCGAGCGAGGCCGCGACCCGCCCGCGCCCCGGGCGCCGCGCGGGTCGATCCGCGTCCCGCGGCCGGTCCGGCGTCGCGCCGGGCGGCTGCCCGTGCCGCCACGCCGCACCGCGCCGCGACGCCGTGCCGACCCGCTCCGGGTCCCCGCACCCGATCCGCGTCGAGTCCGCCTGCCTGCCGTCCGCAACACCCATCGTCCACCTCCGCTGCACCGACTCTAAGCCCGCTCGGGGGCGTTTGGGAACGGGATGGCGCGAACCGTTACCGGCGTTACCGTGCGTTCACCGGCACGCCGGCCATCGGTCCGCGCCGCCCCGGCCCCGCCGGGTTCGGGGCATCGAAGTCGAGGTGCCCGGCGCAGGCCGCGCTTGCAAGGGACCTTGCGGGCGTCCGAGCCGACGTCGCACGCGATGTCGCCAGGCTCGAAGCCGCCGTCGCCGGGCCGCG
>JBILTM010000167.1:0-11615 GCA_044371545.1 Burkholderiaceae bacterium | reverse complement strand
GCAGCCGGCCGCGCTCGGGCAGCGCGAGCGCGGCGTGCGCGAGCACGAGCTGCGTCGGCGCGAAGCGGCTGGGGTTGGCGGCCGGGTGCGCGGTGCGGCTGCGGAAGAAGGTCAGCTGGAAGCCGGCGTCGGCCGCGCCAGGGCGCTCGAGCCACCCGGTCACGTACCACCACTCGGTGCGGTGGTCGGGGTGGGCGCCGAAGTCCGCGGGGAAGGTCATCGGCGGGTCGCGTCGGACCGGGGCCCAGTCGAACGGGCGCGTGCCGGTTGGTGCGGGGGCGGAGGCCCCGGTCGGGGCCGACGAGCCGGGTGCTCCCGGCGAGCCGGACGAGGCGGTCGAGCCGGACGTGCCCGACGTGCCTGGCGAGGCCCACGAGCGGTTGCCGGCCGTGCCGGCGGCGAGCACGACGGCCGGCAGCGACGCCGCCCGCAGCAGCCGCCGGCGCAGCGGCGCGACCGTGCCCGCCGGCGCGTGCTGCACCGGATCCGAGCCGTCGCGCACGCCGCTCACCAGTCCTGCCTCACCGCCGCGAGCGGCCCGGCGCCGAGCGCCCCGCGCGCGGCGAGCAGCGCGCTCGCGACCGCCGCTGCGACCAGCGCGCCGCCACTCGCGGCGAGCAGGCCGAGCGGCCAGTGCACGTCCATCGTCCAATGGAAGGACTGCGGGTTGACGCGCTCGATCAGCACCAGCCCGATCGCCGCGCCGATCGCGCCGCCCCAGGCGACGGCCACCGACACGGTCAGCGCCGACTCGATCGCGAGCTGCGCGACGACCTGGCGCCGCCGCGCGCCGACGTGCCGCAGCATGCCGAACTCGCGCGCGCGCACCAGCGCCTCGCCGGCGCAGGCGGCCGCGACGCCGAACAGGCCGACGAGGATCGCGATCGCCTCGAGCGCGTAGGTGACCGCGAAGCTGCGGTCGAAGATCCGCAGGCTCAGCGCGCGCAGCTCGGCCGAGCTGCGCCACTCGAGCGCGGCGAGCGCCGGCGTGCGCGCGGCGATCGCCGCGATCGCGTCGTCGGGCCGCGCGCCGGGGGCGAGCCAGAGCGCGACGTCGGACGCGCCGGCGTCGCCGCCGAGCGCACGCCAGTCGTCGGACGCGATCGCGACCGCGCCGTGCTGGCGCGCGTAGTCGCGCCAGACGCCGGCGACGAAGAAGCGGGGCGGCGCACCGGCGGGCGGCGGCGTGCCGATCGGCAGCTCGATCCGTTGGCCGGGCGCGAGCCGGTAGCGATCGAGCATCGGCTCGGAGATCCACACCGCCACCGCGCCGGCGGGCGGTGCGAGCGCCTCGCCGGTCAAAGGAAGCCGGTGCTGCGGGTGGGCGGGGTCGAGGTCACGGACAAGCAGCGCGACCGGCGGGCGCGCGTCGTCGAGGCTCAGGTCCACGACCCGCAGGAACTCGGCGCGTACGACGCCGGACGACTCGGCGATCGCGCGGCGCAGCGCGTCGTCGAGCGGGGCGCCCGATGCGGAGGGCACGCGAGCGTAGACGTCGGCCGGCAGCACCGCGTCGAGCCAGTCGGCGACCGACACGCGGAAGCTGCTGACCATGATCGCCATCGCCGAGGACAGCGCGAAGGCCGCGACCACGCCGGCCAGGCCCGCGGCGACCGTGCCGGGCGACTGCGCGATGCGCGTCGTCGCGAGCCACGCGGCGGGCACGCTCCAGAGCGCACGGTCGGCGACGCGCGCCAGTGCGCGGCCGAGCAGGCGCACCAGCAGGGGCACGCATGCGACCCCGGCGAGCAGCCACGCGGCGATCGCGGCGTAGGCCGCGAGCGGCAGCCCGCCGATCGGCGGCAGCAGCAGCAGCAGCGCGCCCGCGATCGCGAGCACCGCCGCGAGCCGCCCGCGCGCGAGGCCGGCGAGCGTGTCCTCGGCGCTGCCGTGCCTGAGCGCGCGCGCCGGCGCGATCCGCGACGACGCCCAGGCCGGCAGCGCCGCGCCGAGCGTGCCGACCGCGAGGCCGAGCGCCGCGAACGCCGCGATCTCGAACGGCGGCAGCGCGAGCCGCGGCCGCGAGCCGCTGAAGTAGCCGCCGCCGAGGTCGCCGCCGACCGCGGCGAGCAGCGCCGCGGCGAGCGCGATGCCGGCAGCGGTGCCGAGCGCCGCGCCGAGCGCGCCGATCGCGACGCCCTGCGCGAGCACCGCGCCGAGCCGGGTGCGGCGCGGCGCGCCGAGCACGCCGAGCAGCGCGAGCTCGCCCTGCTGGCGCACGACCGACAGCGCGGTGGTCGCGAACACCAGGAACGCGCCGGTGAAGAGCGCGACGAGCGCGAGCACGTTCAGGTTGACGCGGTACGCCCGCGACACGTTCGACATCCGCTGCTCGGCGGCGTCGGGCGTCGTCCAGCGCGCGTCGGGCGGCAGCCGCGCCTCGACCGCGCGCCGCACGGCGGTCCCGTCGGCGCCCTCGGCGAGCCGCAGGTCGATCCGCGTGAGCCGCCCGATCGCGCCGAGCCGCCACTGCGCGGTGCCGAGGTCCATCACCGCGAGGCGCTGTCCGGGCGCGGCGCCCGGCACCGTGCCGGCCACGCGCAGCGCGACGATCGCCAGCCCGACGCGGACCTCGAGCGCGTCGCCCTCGGCGAGCCCGAGCGCCTCGAGCGCGGCCTGCGACAGGAAGATCGCGTCGGGGTCGAAGAGCGGCGAGTCGGCGCCGCCGGCGCGGCCGGCCTGGGGCAGCAGCGCGGGCGTCACCGCGGCCGCGGCGAACGGGTCGAGCGCGACGACGCGCAGCGTGCGCGGCGCGCTCGACGCGGCCGGAGCGCCCGAGGTTCCCGAAGTGTCCGGGCGAGCGGCCGCGCCCGCCCCCGCACGCGGCACGAGGGCGAGCTCCGCCTCGAGCACCGGGCTCGCTGCCGCGATGCCCGCGATCGGCGGGTCGGCGAGCCGTGCCCACGCGGCCTCGTCGAACGCCTCGCCCCGCGCGCGGACCTGCGCGTGCGCTTCGCCGTTGACCGTCGCGATCGCCTGCCGGAACTCCTCGAGCGCCGACGCGTTGACGAGGTGGATCGCGAGCGCGAGCGCGACGCCGATCGCCACCGCGAGCACCGAGGTCGCCGCGCGGCCGGGGGCCGCGCGCCATTGGCCGAGCGCGAGCCACGCCCACCAGCGCAGCGTGGCGGCACGCGGACGCCGGGCGGGCGAGCCACCGTCCGCCGTCGGCGAGTCGGCGCCCGTGCCGGTCGGCCGCCCGTCGCCGGCGACCCGCGGCGGCGCGCTCAAGGCGCCTCCTCGAGCCCCGCAGGGGTCAGCCGCAGCCGCCGCTGCGCGATCGCCGCGGCCTGCGCCGAGTGCGTGACCATCAGCAGCGCCGCGCCGTGCGCGCGCACCTGCTCTTCGATCAGCGCGAGCGCCGCGCCGCCGGTGCGCGGGTCGAGGTTGCCGGTCGGCTCGTCGGCGAGGATCAGTCGCGGCCGGTGCACCAGCGCGCGTGCGAGCGCGACGCGCTGCTGCTCGCCGCCGGACAGCTCGCGCGGCAGCGAGGCCGCCCGGTCGCCCAGCCCGACGCGCGCGAGCATCGCCTCGGCGACCGGGCGCGCCTCGGCCGCGTCGACGCCGTTCAGGAGCAGCGGCACAGCGACGTTCTGCCACAGCCGCAGGTGAGGCAGCAGGTGGAAGGCCTGGAATACGAAGCCGATCTCGCGCGCGCGCAGCCTCGCCGCCTCGTTCTCGGGCAGCGCGTGGATCGGCCGGCCCGACACCAGGATCTCGCCCGAGTCCGGCCGCTCCAGCCCGGCGACCAGGTTCAGCAGCGTCGACTTGCCGACGCCCGACTCGCCGAGCAGCGCGATGCGCTCGCCCGCGCGCAGCTCGAGCGACAGGTCCGCGAGCACTTCGCGGTCGGGACCGAAGCGCTTGTGCAGGTGGACGATCGCGAGCACCGGCGGGGCCGCGGGCGCGCCGGCGGGGGCGGCGGCGCGCCGCTCGCCGGCGGGCGGCGCGACGGCATCGGACATGCGTGGGGCTCCGGGGGCGGGCACGGCCTCGGTGGCCGCGCCGCGGGGTTGTTCGAGAGGTGGAAGGCCGATGATACGGGCCGGCCCAAGACCCTTCGCGCGGCTCGGGCCCGCGCGCTCAGGCCGCTTCGCGCCGCCCGGCCTCGCCGCAGTGCGCGGCGATCTCGTCGACCAGCCGCGGCACCAGCGCCTCGGGCAGGTCGTGGCCCATGCCCGGGATCGGGCGGAAGGTCGCTCCGGGGATGTTCGCCGCGGTGTCGCGGCCTGCGCCAATCGGCACCAGCGGATCGGCCTCGCCGTGGATCACGAGCGAGCGCACCGTGATCCGCTTGAGCAGCTTGCGCCGGTCGCCGCTCGCCATGATCGCGAGCAGCTGGCGCGCGACGCCGCCCGGGTCGTAGGCGCGGTGCAGGCTGGTGCGCAGCCGGCCGCGCAGCGCCTCCTTCGAAGGCTGCATGCCCGGGCTGCCGATCAGCATCCAGAGCTTCTCCATGTGCTGGAGCAGCGCGGCCTCGTCGGCGCCCTTCGGCGGCGGCGTCAGCAGCGCGCGGGTCGCCGGCGTCCAGTGGAAGTTGAAGCGCGGCGCGCCGCTCGACGACATGATCGAGGTCATCGTCGCGACGCGCGCGGGCCAGCCCGCGGCGAGCACCTGCGCGATCATCCCGCCCATCGACACGCCTACGACGTGCGCGCGCCCGACGTGCAATGCGTCGAGCAGCCCGATCGCGTCGCCGGCCATGTCCTCGAGCGTGTACGGCGGGTTCACCGAGAAGCCGAGCATCGAGCGCACCGCGGCCGCGCGCATGTCCACGCGCCGGCCCGGGGTCACGTGCGTCGACAGCCCGACGTCGCGGTTGTCGAAGCGGATCACCTGGAAGCCGCGCGCGACGAGTCCCGCGACCAGGGATGGCGGCCACGCGATCATCTGCATGCCCAGGCCCATCACCAGGAGGATCGCCGGCGCGTCCGCGGGGCCCGAGCGGTCGTACTCGATGCGGATGCCGGAGTGAAGGTCGACGTGCATGCGTCCAGTGTAGCCGGCGCCGGCGTGCGGCCGAACCGGCGCGGGCGGCAGGCCGCCGCCGGCCGACCCCGTGCGGTGCGCCCGCGTCAGTCGAGCGCGCAGCTGCGGAAGCCGACGAACGCGTCGGCGCGCGTCGGCTCGAGCGGCCGGCGCTGCCGGCGGTCGAGCCGGTCGCGCGGGGTCGCGAACGAGCCGCCGCGCGCGACGCGGTGCGTGCCGAAGGGCGCGGGGCCGTCCTCGGGGTCGGGCCGGTAGCCGGGGTAGGGCGCCAGCGTCGAGGCGGTCCACTCCCACACGGTGTCGCCCCAGTCGAAGCCGTCGAGCGACGCGGCCGCGTGCTCCCACTCGGCCTCGGTCGGCAGTCGGCGGTCGGCCCAGGCGCACCACGCCTCGGCCTCGTGCGCGTCGACGTGCACGATCGGCGCGTACGCCTCGAGCGGCAGCCACGCGTCGAACCAGCGCATCTGCCAGCGGTCGCCGACGCGGCGCCAGTGCGCCGGCGCGGTCCGTCCCTCGGCCGAGAGCCGCGCGAACGCCTCGGGCGTCCAGAGCCGCGCGCGGTGGTAGCCGCCGTCCTCGACGAACTGCAGGAACTCGGCGTTGGTGACCGGCTGCAGCGAGATGCCGTAGGGGGCGAGCCGCAGCGGGTGCGCGTCGCGCTCGACCGCATACGAGAAGCCGTCCTCGGGCGCCGCGCCGATCATCGCCTCGCAGCCCGGCACCCGGACGTCTGCGGCGAGCCGCATCCGCGCGGGCGGCGCGAGCGCGCTCGCCGGCGCGGGCAGGCCGCGGGTCGCGAGCGAGGCGAGCATCGCCTCCTGCTGCGCCTGCTCGTGGAACAGCGCGCGCCGCGCGCGGTGCAGGCCGACGTCGTCGTCGATCTCGCCGGCGAGGCGCTCGAGCACCGCCTCGTGCACCGCGTCCATCCAGGCGCGCACCGGCGCGGGCGGCGGCAGCGGCTCCGACGGGTCGGCCGCGTCGCCGAAGCAGCGGTCCGCGTCGATCAGCCGGCTGGGCGGTGGCAGGCGGCCCGGCGGCACGTCGCGCAGGCACCAGTGCTCCTGGCGCCAGCCGATGCGCCCTAGGCGGCGCAGCAGCGAGCCGCCGGGCGCGTCGGCGAGGAACGCGGCCGGCGCGATCGCGTCGACGAGGCGCCAGGTGGTGCGACGCGTGTCGGCGAGCGCGTCGGCGAGCGCGGTGCGGCCCGCGCGCCTCAAGGTCCGATCCCCCCGGTTCGCCGTCTGCGCATCGTGTGTCCGTTTCCGCCCCGGCGCAGGTCGGCCCCGGCGCGTCGCGCTCGGGCCTGCCGGGGGCTCCTCCTCGGCGCGGATCATGCATCGGGTCGCGGCGGATGCCAACCGCCCGGCGGATGCCGGCCGCGCTGTCCGCGGCCTGTCCCGGACATCGCACGGACAGCCGATTCGCGCATAATCCGGCGAAGCCACGTCCTGGAGCCTCCGCATGAATGCCCCCGTCTCGCCCGGCCCGATCCGCCTCACCTCGTTCTCGCACGGCGGTGGCTGCGGCTGCAAGATCGCGCCCGGGGTGCTCGCCGACATCCTCAAGGACACCGCGAAGCTGCCGGTGCCGCCGCAGCTGCTGGTCGGCATCGAGACCGCCGACGACGCCGCGGTCTACAAGCTCAACGACTCGCAGGCGCTGATCGCGACCACCGACTTCTTCATGCCGATCGTCGACGACCCGTTCGACTTCGGCCGGATCGCGGCGACCAACGCGATCTCCGACGTCTACGCGATGGGCGGCACGCCGATCATGGCGCTCGCGCTGGTCGGCATGCCGATCGACAAGCTGCCGGTCGAGACGATCGGGCGCATCCTCGCCGGCGGAGAGTCGGTGTGCGCCGCGGCGGGCATCCCGATCGCAGGCGGCCACACGATCGACTCGGTCGAGCCGATCTACGGCCTGGTCGTGATGGGCCTCGTGCACCCGGACAAGGTCAAGCGCAACTCCGGCGCGCACGCCGGCGACGTGCTGGTGCTCGGCAAGCCGATCGGCGTCGGCGTGATGTCGGCCGCGCTCAAGAAGGAGCAGCTGCCGCCCGAGGGCTACGCGGCGATGATCGCGGCGACGACGAAGCTGAACACGCCCGGGCGCGCGCTCGCCGAGCTCGACGGCGTCCACGCGCTGACCGACATCACCGGCTTCGGGCTGCTCGGCCACACGCTGGAGCTCGCGCGCGGCGCGCGGCTGGTCGCGCGGCTCGACTGGCCGAAGGTGCCGCTGCTCGACGGCGCGCGGGCGCTCGCCGAGCGCGGCTTCGTGACCGGCGCGTCCGGCCGCAACTGGGCGGGCTACGGCCGCGACGTGAAGCTCGGCGCCGGCATCGGCGAGCTCGAGCGCGCGCTGCTCACCGATCCGCAGACGAGCGGCGGCCTGCTGGTCGCCTGCGCACCGGACGCGGTCGACGCGGTGCTCGCCGCGTTCCGCCGTGACGGCTTCGACCGCGCCGCCGTCGTCGGCGAGCTCGCCGACGGCGAGCCCTCGGTCGAGGTCCGCGGCTGAGGACGCGCACCGGCCGCAAGCCGCGGCGCGCGGCGACCGGGCAAGGCCGATCACGCGCGCGGCCGCGCTTCGACCCGCGGTCGATCCGGCGCCGCCGCGCCCAAGCGTCCGAGGTGGAACGCGCGCCGCGGCGCCACGGCGCCGGCGCGTAGCATGCGGGCTCCACCGACCTGCCGGATCGCCCGATGCCCGACGTCCCGCTGCTGTTCACGCCGCTCGCGCTGCGCGGTCTCCAGCTCAAGAACCGCGTCGTCGTCGCGCCGATGCACCAGTACTCGGGCCGCGAGGGCCACGCGACCGACTGGCACCTGATGAACGCGGGGCGCTTCGCCGCGGGCGGCGCCGGCCTCGTCGTGGTCGAGTCGACCAAGGTCGAGCGGCGCGGCTGCGGCACCGTCGGCGACCTCGGGCTGTGGGACGACGCGTTCGTGCCCGGCCTCGCGCGCATCGTCGACCTGGTCCACGAGTGCGGCGCGGCCTGCGGCATCCAGCTCGGCCACTCGGGGCGCAAGGCGCGCGTCGGGCGGCCGTGGGAGGGCGGCCGGCCGCTCGAGCGCGCGAGCGCGGGCGTCGCCGACTGGGACGCGTGGGAGCTGGTCGCGCCGAGCGCGATCGCCGCCGATGACGCCTCCCCGGTGCCGCGCGCGCTGTCGGCGGCCGAGATCGGCGACGTGATCGACGCCTGGGTCGCGGCGACGCGACGCGCCGACGCGGCGGGCTTCGACATGGTCGAGATCCACGGCGCGCACGGCTTCCTGTTGCACGAGTTCCTGTCGCCGCAGGCCAATCGCCGCGACGACGCGTACGGCGGCACGCCCGAGAAGCGGATGCGCTTCGCGCTCGAGCTCGCCGAGGCGGTGCGCGCGGCGTGGCCCGCGGGCAAGCCGCTCTTCGTGCGCCTGTCGATCGACGACGACGCCGGCTGGGCGCCGGCGGACAGCGTCGCGCTCGCGAAGCGGCTCGGTGCGCTCGGCGTCGACGTGATCGACTGCAGCGCGGGCGGCATCACCCCGAAGCCGGTCTCCAGCGCACCGATCGGCTACGGCTACCAGGTGCCGTTCGCGCGCGCGATCCGGCGCGAGGCGGGCGTGCGTGCGATGGCGGTCGGCCTGATCGTCCACCCCGTGCAGGCCGAGCGCGTGCTGCACGACGGCGACGCCGACCTGGTCGCGCTCGCGCGCGAAATGCTGTGGAACCCGAACTGGGCGATGGACGCGGCCGCGAAGCTCGGCGTCGACCCGTTCTCGCTGGTACCGCCGCAGGCGGGCTGGTGGCTGGAGCGTCGGGCGAAGTCGATGCCCGCGCTGGTGCCGTCGACGGCGGCGAAGGCGGACTTTTCCGGGTGAGCGCGCCGGCCCGGCGGTGGCGTGCGAACTAGCGGAAGCGCACCGACACGGACGGGTTGCCGGGTAACCCGTCGTAGATCACCCGCACCGTCTGTCCCGGTTGCGGCTGCATCGGGAGCGAGAACGAACCGAGCGACAGCAGGTCGCCGGGCTTGAGGACGATGCCCGCCTTGCGCAGATCCTCGGCGAGCCAGATCACCGCATTCAGCGGATGGCCGAGGATCGCGGAACCCTTCGCCTGCGCCAGCTCCTTGCCGTTGCCATCGACGACCCTCACCGTCATGTCGCGAAGCGCGTCGGCCAGGCGCGGATCGGAGACTGCCAACGGGGCGCCAAGCACGCCGCCGCGCGCGCCGACATTGATCGACGTGATGCCCGGACCGTTGAGCTTCGAGGGATCCTGGACGACCTGGTCGGGCAACTCGATGAACGGTCGGATCGAGCGTAGCGCCGCGAGCACCTGCGCCGGCGTCTTCGCGTCGTGGATCGCGCCGCTGCCGATCTCGGCGACCAGGTCCGCCTCGTAGATCGGTCGTGCGCCGAATCGCGCGGGCACTTCTGCGCCGTCCGAGACCATTCCACGCTCGAAGAGTGCGCCCCGTACCGGCGCGTCCCACCCGAAGCGCTTCTGCACCGCCGGGTTGGTCAGGCCCGCCTTGTATCCGACGACTCGTCCCTGCGTGGACGTCAGCGCGCGGACCAGCTTGTCGCGCGCACAGACCGCCGCTTCGATCGTCATGGTCTCGGAAGGGTTCGGCTCGACCTCGAGCGCCGCGAACCGGCGGGCCGAATCGGCGACGCGAGCGTCCGTCGGACAACCCGGAGGGTCGGGCTTGAGGCTGGCACAGCCCGCCAGGGTCAGCGATACGAGCAGGACGGACACGGCGGGACGTCGATTCAAGGCATCTCCTGGGGGCATCGATGTGGTCGCGCCTCCGGCATGCGCGAGAACGCTCCGTCCGAGGGTATCGCGGGCCCCGCGAAGCCGTCCAGCGAGCGGCGTAGCGAGTCGCAGCGGACGGCCCCTACTCGGCCGACGGCATCCCGCTGCCGATCGAGAAGCCGGCGTCGACGTAGGTGATCTCGCCGGTGACGCCCGAGGCGAGGTCGGACAGCAGGAACGCGGCGACGTTGCCGACCTCGTCGATGGTGACGTTCTTGCGCAGCGGGGCGTGCTGCTCGGCGTAGTCGAGCAGCTTCGAGAAGCCCTTGATGCCCGAGGCCGCGAGCGTCTTGATCGGGCCGGCGGAGATGCCGTTGACCCGCGTGCCCTGCGGCCCGAGGGACGAGGCCATGTAGCGCACGCTCGCCTCGAGCGAGGCCTTCGCCATGCCCATCACGTTGTAGTGCGGCACCGAGCGGACCGCGCCGAGGTAGGACAGCGTGAGCAGCGCGCCCTTGCGGCCGGCCATCAGCGGGCGGGCCGCCTGCGCGACGCCGGCGAAGCTGTAGGCCGACACGTCGTGCGCGATCCGGAAGGCCTCGCGCGAGAATCCGTCGAAGAAGTCGCCCGAGATCGCCTCGCGCGGGGCGTAGGCGATCGCGTGGACCAGGCCGTCGAGCCCGTCCCAGCGCTTCGACAGCGCATCGAACAGGGCGGCGATCTGCGCGTCCTCGGCGACGTCGCACGCGAAGACCGCGTCTGAGCCGAATTCGGCCGCCATCTCGGTCACGCGGTCCTTGAAGCGCTCGTTCTGGTAGGTGAACGCGAGCTCGGCCCCCTGGTTCCGGCAGGCGCGCGCGATGCCGTACGCGATCGAGCGGTTCGAGAGCAAGCCCATGATCAGGATGCGTTTGCCGGACAGGAACATCCGAGACTCCGATAGAATTTTTCTGATGACGATTGTCGCACGATGGGTCGCGAGGGGGCTCGCGGCGGGGCTGCTCGCGGTCGCGCTGCCGGCCCACGCGCAGGGCGTGGCGGCCGCGTCGCCTTCGCCGACCGCATCGCCGGCCCCATCGCCGGCCCCATCGCCGACCGCATCGTCCGCGCCCGCCGCCGCACCCGCCGCCGCACCCGCCGACCCCGCCCGCGACGCCTTCGTCCACGGCATGGCCTGGGGCGCCGAGCCGAAGTATCCGGCCGGCTTCGGCCATTTCGGCTACGTGAACCCGCAGGCCCCGCGCGGCGGCACGCTGACCCTCGACGGCTTCGGCTCGTTCGACAAGCTCAACCCGTTCACGCTGAAGGGCGTGGTCGCCGCCGGCGTCGGCGCGCTGATGTTCGACACGCTGACCGAGCAGGCCGACGACGAGCCGTTCTCGGTCTACGGGCTGCTCGCCGAGAGCATGAGCTTCGCGCCCGATGGCCTGTCGATCACGTTCCGGCTGAACCCGAAGGCGCGCTTCTCCGACGGCGACCCGGTGCTCGCGGCGGACGTCAAGCACTCGTTCGACACGCTGATGGGCAAGCTCGCCCACCCCCGCTACCGGAACTTCTACGGCGACGTGAAGGCGGTGGTGGTCGTCGACGAGCGCACGGTGCGCTTCGAGTTCAAGCGCCGCAACCACGAGCTGCACATGATCCTCGGCCAGCTGCCGGTGTTCTCGCGCAAGTGGGGCGGCGGCAAGCCGTTCGACCAGGTGGTGCAGGACGCGCCGATCGCGAGCGGCCCGTACGTGGTCGAGCGTGCCGACTGGGGCCGCTCGATCTCGTACAAGCGGCGCGCCGACTACTGGGCGAACGAGCTGCCGACGCGGCGCGGCATGTACAACTTCGAGCGCGTGGTCTACAAGTACTTCAAGGACGAGGTCGCG
>JBILTM010000020.1:0-38399 GCA_044371545.1 Burkholderiaceae bacterium | reverse complement strand
AGCCTGACCGGCCGCGCGCTGCGGGCCCGGCCCGAGGCGAGCGGCTGGCGCTTCGTGCGCTGGCAGGACGCGGTCTCGGACGACGCCTGGCTCGACGGCGTCGACGCGGTCGTCGTCTGCGCGTACCACCCCGCGCTGCGGTCCGGCGCGCCCTACGACGCCGCGCTCGACGTCGACCTCGCGATCGCGCGGCGCATCGCCGCGCGCGCCGGCGTGCGCTACCTGATGCTGAGCACGCGCGCGGTCTACGGCCCGGTCGGCGACGACCCGGTGCTGCGCGAGGACCGCCCGCCCCGCCCCGACCGCCCGTACGGCGCCTCGAAGCTCGCGACCGAGCGCGCGCTCGGCACGCTGCTGGGCGAGCGGCTCACGGTGCTGCGCCTGTCGAACGTGTTCGGCGACGAGGCGATCCCGGGGCGCAGGACCTTCTTCGGCGTCGCGCTCGCGACGCTGCGCGAACGAGGCGCGATCGCGCTCGACATCGACCCGTCGGTGGAGCGCGACTTCGTGCCGGTCGAGGCGGCCGCCGACGCGATCGCGCGCGTCGCGGCCGCGTCGCGCGGTGGCCTCTTCAACGTCGGCGCGGGCGTCGCGACGCCGGTCGGCGCGGTCGCGGACGCGCTCGTCGAAGGCCACGGCGCGGGCCGCGTCGAGGTGCTCGACCGGCGGCGGCACGACGCGTTCGCGCTCGACGTCGGCGCGGCGGCAAGGGCGTTCGGGCTCGTGCCGGTGCCGCGCGAGGCGGTGCTCGCGCGTTGCGTAGCGATCGGGCGCGCGGTGCGCACGGCGGGCTGACGCGACGCGCGGAACCGGCCACGCGGCTCGGCCGCAAGCGGGGTGTACCATCCCGCGGCGTCCGGCGCGCCCTGTCGCACCGCACCGCGCCGCGCACCGCCCCGTGCGCGAACAGCAAGGCCCCCGATGCCCCCGACCCCGCCCCGCCCCCGAGTGCTGCTCACCGGCGCCGCCGGCGACGTCGGCAATCGCCTGCGCCCGCTGCTGCTCGCCGAGTACGGCGCGCTGCGCCTGTCCGACCTGCGCGAGCCGGCGACGCCGCCCGGACCCGGCGAGACCTTCGTGCGCGCGGACCTCGCCGACCCGGCGCAGGTCGCCGCGATCGTCGAGGACATCGACGCCATCGTCCACCTCGGCGGCTTCTCGGTCGAGGGTCCGTGGGAGACCATCCTGTCGGCCAACATCGTCGGCACGCAGGTGCTGTACGAGGCCGCGCGCCATGCGGGCGTGAAGCGCATCGTGTTCGCCTCCTCGAACCACGCGGTCGGCTTCTACCGGCGCGAGCGCACGATCGACCACGCGGTGCCGCCGCGCCCCGACACGCGCTACGGGCTGTCGAAGGCGTTCGGCGAGGCGCTCGGCGCGCTCTACGCCGACAAGCACGGCCTGCGCGTGCTGAACATCCGGATCGGCAACGTCGCCGACGCGCCGATCGACCGGCGGCGCCTCGCGATCTGGATCGCACCCGCCGACCTGATGCAGCTCGTGCGCATCGGCATCGAGCATCCGGACCTGCGTTACGAAATCGTCTACGGCGCCTCCGACAACGCGCGGGCATGGTGGGACAATCGACGTGCCCGCGAGCTCGGGTACCGGCCGGGAGCTCGCGCCGAGGACCATGCCGCGAGGGTGCTCTCGGTCGCCGAGACGCCCGACCCGGTCGGCGACCGGTTCCAGGGCGGCGGCTTCTGCACGCAGGCGTTCGACCACGACGAGCCGGCGCAGTCCGGACGCGGCAACGTCGCCTGAGGCGGCGCCCACAGGGAGGAGACACCGCATGCCCCGCATCGCCCGAGTCCGCGCGCACGTGCTCGAAGCGCCGCTGTCCGAGCCGTTCGCCTGGTCGTTCACCGAGACCTCGACGCGCGGCTCGTGCGTCGTCGAGGTGACCACCGAGGACGGCCTGTCGGGCTGGGGCGAGTGCCTCGGCCCCGCGCGGCTCAACGCGCCGATCGTCGCCGCCCATGGACGGATGCTGCTCGGGCAGGACGCGCTCGCGGTCGACCGCCACTGGCTCGCGATGTACAACGGGCTGCGCGACCAGGGCATGAAGGGCCTCGCGCTCACCGCGCTGTCGGGCGTCGACGTCGCGCTCTGGGACCTGCGCGGGCGGCACTGGGGCGAGCCGGTCTGGCGGCTGATGGGCGGACGTTTCCGCGACGCCGTCGCCGCCTACGCGACCGGCACCTACCGGCGCGGGGACGGCTGGCGCACGCTCGAGGCGCGCCGGACCGCGGCACGATTCGGCGGCGGCGATCCGGATGCGCTGACCCGCGAGACGCTGCAGTACCTCGTCGACGAGGTCGCCGGCTATGCCGCACAGGGGTTCCGCGCGGCGAAGCTCAAGATCGGCTTCGGCGTCGACCAGGACCTCGCGCTGATCCGCGCGGTGCGCGAGGCGGTCGGACCGCGGGTCGGGCTCATGCTCGACGCGAACCACGGCTACGACGCGATCGACGCGATCCGGCTCGGCCGCGCGGTCGCCGACCTCGACATCGGCTGGTTCGAGGAGCCGGTCGTTCCCGACGACCTCGACAGCTACCTCGAGGTGCGCCGCGGCCAGCCGATCCCGGTCGCCGGCGGCGAGACCGAGTTCACCCGCTGGGGCTTCCGCGAGGTGCTGACGCGCCGCGCGATGGACATCGTGCAGCCGGACATCTGCGCGTGCGGCGGCCTGTCGGAGGCGAAGAAGATCGCCGACATGGCGACCGCGTTCGGCGTGCGGCTGGTGCCGCACGTCTGGGGCACCGGCATCGGCCTGGCCGCGGCGCTGCAGCTGCACGCGGTGCTGCCGCCGTCGCCGCCGCGGCACGACCCGACCGAGCCGGTGCTCGAGTTCGACCGCAGCGAGCACCCGTTCCGGCAGGCGGTGCTCGCCGAGCCGATCGAGCACGAGCGCGGCGTCGTGAGGATTCCCGACGGCCCGGGCCTCGGCGTCGCGATCGACGCCGACGCGATCGCGCGCTGGCGCGCGGACCTCGTCTCGACCTGAGCGCGTCGCCCGGCCCCGCGCAGACGCGCGCCGCGACGCGTTTGCCGGCCGTTCGCCGCGGGCGGCACGCCGGTGGCGTTCTCGACCTTCGTGCGGTCCCGCAGCGCGCGCTGGGCGCAGTTGGTGCAGGAGACCGGCATCAGGGCAGAATGAGGACCCCTGCCCCGCCCCGACATCCGGACCCGCCATGCCCTGGACCACGCTGATCGCCGTCGACGAACTCGCCGAGCACATCGACCGCTGCCTCGTCGTCGACTCGCGCCACGACCTGACCGACCCCGCCGCGGGCCGCCGGCAGTGGGGCGAGGCGCACGTGCCCGGCGCGGTCTTCGTGAGCCTCGACGAGCAGCTGTCGGTCGCGAAGAACGGCCGCAACGGCCGGCACCCGATGCCGACGCGCGAGCAGGTCCGCGACGTGCTCGCCTCGATCGGCCTGTCCGAGGACACGCAGCTGGTGGTCTACGACGGCGGCAACGGCATGGCCGGCCGGCTGTGGTGGATGGCGAAGTGGATCGGCCACGACGCGGTCGCGGTGCTCGACGGCGGCATCGCCGCGTGGCGCAAGGCCGGCTACCCGGTCGTCGCCGACGCGCCCGCGCCGCGCGCGCCGGGCCGGCTCGCGCTGCGCGCACCGCTCGCGACGCTGGCCGACGCCGACGAGACCGGCCGCGCCGCGCGCGACGCGTCCCGGCTCGTCGTCGACGCGCGGCCCGCCGAGCGCTACCGCGGCGAAGTCGAGCCGATGGACCCGGTCGCCGGCCACATCCCCGGCGCGCTCAGCCGCCCGTGGGGCGCCAACGTGCGCGAGGACGGCCGCTTCAAGCCGGCGCCGGTGCTGCGCGCCGAGTTCGACGCACTGCTCGCGGGGCGGTCGCCGTCGGCGGTCGTCAACAGCTGCGGCTCGGGCGTGTCGGCCTGCATCAACCTGCTCGCGATGGCGCACGCCGGCCTGCCGGGGGCGGCGCTGTACGGCGGCTCGTGGAGCGAGTGGGTGTCCGACCCGTCGCGGCCGGTCGCCACCGGGCCGAACCCCTGAGCAGGGCGCGGCGTCAGCCGCCGCTCCGCGCGCGGTCGCGCCGGTCGAAGCGCGCGAGCACCCACGCGCACGCAAGGTCCCCGAGCGCGAGCGCGCCGGTCGCCCACCAGGTGTGGTGCCATCCCCCGCTCGCGGCATGCACCGCCGCGATCAGCGGCGGCGACAGGAACTGACCGAGCGTCGAGCCCTGCTGCATCAGCCCGGTCGTCGTGCCGACGGCGCGCGCGTGCGGCGCGTCGCGGGCGGTCGACGCGAACAGCGTGCCGGGAATCAGCCCGCCCACCGCCGAGAACAGCAGCACGCCCGCGTAGCGCACCGCGAACGGCGCGTCGCTGCCGAAGCACAGCCATGCGCCGACGATCATCGACACGGCCGCCACGACGATCGGCGCCCAGCGTGGCCAGCCGCTTTGCAGCAGCACCCCGGAGGCGAGGTTGCCCGCGACGTTGACCGCGACGCCGAGCGCGGTCAGCGTGCCGGCGAGCGCGAGCGGGACGCCCGCCTCGGCGTACAGCGTCGGCAGGAACGAGAACACGCCCATCCACTGCGACGCGTAGCAGCCGAACGCCGCGGCGAGCACCCAGGGCCGCGGCGAGCGCAGCGTGTCGCGCACCAGGCCGAGCGCGCCGTCGGGCACGCGGCCCGGCGGGTCGGGCGGCACGACGCGGCCGAGCAGCACCGCCATCGCGAGGCACGCCACCGCGATCGCGAGCCACACCGGCCGCCAGCCGAGCGACGGATACGCGAGCGGCGTCAGAGCGAGCCCGAGCGCCATGCCGGTGGGCATGTAGGCGCTCCACGCGCCCATCGTGCCGCGCAGCCGCTCGGGCGGCGTGGTACGCGCGAGCAGCGCGGGGCCGGGCAGCACCGCGAGGATGAAGCCCGCGCTCTCGAGCGCGCGGCTCGCGAGCAGCCACGGCGCACCGGGCGAGGCGGCACCGAGCGCGGAGGCGAGCGCCGCGACGACCAGCCCCGAGCGCATCACGCGGCGCGGCCCGAAGCGATCGGCGAGCATCCCGCCGAAGAGGCCCAGCAGCATCCCGGCGAGCTGGAAGAACGACACCAGCAGGCTCGCGGCGACCAGGTCGAGCCCGAACTCCTCGCGCAGCAGCGGCAGCGCCGGCGGCAGCTTGCCGACGTTGAGCGACACGACGATCGCCGCGGCGAGGATCGCGACGAGCGAGCCGCCGCGCGCGGGCGACGTCGCGGCGGCCGTCCCGGGCGTCAAGGGCGCCGCCGTCAGTGCGCGTGCCCGAGCGACGTCAGCGCGGCGATCGCGCCGATGCCGGCGAGCATCAGCAGCACCTGCAGCAGCGACTCGCCGCGCTGGCGCTGCCGGTGCATGTCGGGCACGAGATCGGCGAGCGCGATGTAGACGAACGCGCTCGCGGCCAGCACCAGCACGAAGGGCAGCGCCTCCTTCGCGGCCTCGAGCCACAGGTAGCCGATCACGCCGCCCGCCACCGCGGCCAGCCCCGACAGCACGTTGTAGAAGAGCGCGCGGCGCCGCGACAGGCCCGCGTTGAGCAGCACGATGAAGTCGCCCACCTCCTGCGGAATCTCGTGCGCCGCGATCGCCGCCGCGGTCAGCCAGCCGAGCCACGGGTCGGTGAGGAACGCGGCGGCGACGAGGAAGCCGTCGGCGAGGTTGTGGATCGAGTCGCCGACCAGGATCAGCGTGCCGCCGGGCCCGGCCTCGCGGCGGTCGTGCCCATGGTGGTGGCCGTGGCCGTCGCCCTCGTGGTGGTGGCTGTGCCGCAGCACCGACGAGCGCTCGAGCAGGAAGAACGCGACCAGCCCGCCGAGCAGCGTCCAGGAGAGCGCGTGCAGGTCGGCCTGCGACTCGAAGGCCTCGGGCAGCAGGTGCAGGATCGCGGCGCCGAGCAGGATGCCGGCCGACAGGCTGACCATCCGCGGCACGAGGCGCGACATCAGCCCGAACGACAGCCACGCGGCCGCCATGACGGACGCGACCCCGGAGAGCAGCGTCGCGGCGATGATCGAGGCGAGGATCAGGGCGGTTCCCGGGGCCAGATGCAAACGAGTTGCAGAGTATAACCGCGCGCATGTCGGCGCGGCCCGGTCCGGGCCCGACGTGCAGGCCGGAACCGGCAGATCAGTCGATCGTGACGCCGGCGCGCCGGATCACCGGCGTCCAGCGCGCGAGCTCCTCGCGCATGAACGCGCCGAACTGCTGCGGCGTGTCGCCGACCGGGTCCATGTAGACCGCGCGCAGCCGCTCGACCGACGCGGGCTCCTTGAGCACCGCGACGATCTCGCGGTTCAGCCGCTCGACGACCGGCGCGGGCGTGCGCGCCGGCACGACGATCCCGATCCACGCGGTCGCCTCGATGTCGGCGATGCCCGCCTCGCGGAAGGTCGGCACCTCGGGCACGAACAGCGAGCGCTCGCGCGTGGTGACCGCGAGCGCGCGCAGCCTGCCGGCCTTCACCTGGGGCAGCACCGCGAGCGGCGCGAGGCAGGCCATGTGCGTGTCGCCCTGCAGGATCGACATCACCGCCGCCGGCGAGGCGTTGTACGGCACGTGGACGATGTAGGTGCCGGTCTTCGCCTTGATCAGCTCCATCGACAGGTGCGCGACCGTGCCCGCACCGACCGAGGCGTAGTTGTAGCGGCCGGGGTTGCGCCGCAGCAGGTCCATCAGCTCGCGGACGGTGCCGACGCCGAGCTCGGACGACACCGCGAGCACGTTCGGCTGCGTCGCCGCGAGCGTCACCGGCACGAGGTCGGCGAACGGGTCGTACGGCATCTTCCGGTAGAGCACCGTGTTGTTGACCAGCGGCCCCGTGATCGACACGCCGACGGTGTAGCCGTCGGGCGCGGCCTTCGCGACCGCATCGGTGCCGACGTTGCCGCCGGCGCCGGGCCGGTTCTCGACGACGACCGGCTGCTTCAGCGCCGGCGCGAGCCGGTCCGCGACGACCCGCGCGAGCACGTCGGGCGTGCTGCCGGGGCCGAAGGGCACGATCATCCGCAGCGCCCGGGTCGGCCAGTCGGCGCTCTGCGCGCGCACGGCGGGCGTGGCCAGCGCGGCGCCCGCGGCGAGGGCCGCGCGCAGCGCACCGCGTCGCGGCGCGGCGTCGGGAATTCGGGTCATCGGTCCTCCTGATCGGGATCGGCGGCGCTCGCCGGCACGGTCGACTCGAGCAGCGCCTGCTCGCGCGCGACGAAGCCGGCGACCATCGTGCGCCAGGTCGCCTCGACGACGTCGGGCAGCCCCGGGAACGCGTCGGCGTGCCGCTCGGCGAGCGCGCGGACCCGCGCGTACACCGCGGCCTGGCGTGCGGGCGCGGCGGCCTGCGCGGCGTCGCGCTTGAAGCGCGTCGCGTCCTTGACCAGCGCCGCGCGGCGCGCGACCAGCGCGACCAGTTCGACGTCGATCGCGTCGATGCCCGCCCGGACCTCGGCGAGCGTCGCGCAGCGCGGCACGTACGACGGGTCCGTGAAGCGGCGCATCGCGGGCCGGTCGGGATCGGGGTCGTCGTGGGCGCGCTGCAGGCCGCCCGGCGCGGGGTCGTGCGTCGCCCGGCCCGCGGAGTCCGGCGCGGCGCCCTCGGCGCCGGGCGCGGGCGCGTGCGCCTCGCCGCTCATCGCGCGTCCCCGCGCCCCGCGACGACCGCCTGCGGGGCGCCTGAGTCGTGTCCGGACCGCGCTCGCACGGCCGCGTCGCCCGCCGCCTCGCCGTCACCGCCGTGCAGCACGACGCCCTGCCCGCGCAGCGCGCGCCGCAGCGGCGCGATCGGCAGCGCCCGCAGGTCCGTCCGCGCGGCGGCGGCCTGCGCGGCCGCGACGCCGGCCGCCTGCCCGGTCAGCCAGCACTGCGGGATCTCGCGCATGAACGCATGCGAGGCCGGGTCGCTCGCGAGGTGCTTGCCGGGCGCGAGCAGGTTCGAGAACCGGCGCGGCACCAGCGCACCGAGGCGCACCGACACGTTCGGCACCGACAGCGCCGGCGACGGGCTGATGCCGACCTCGTCCGCGTGCACCGTGCCCGCGGTCCAGTCCTCACGCGACATCCGCGCGACGCCGGCGATGCGCCGCGAGTGGCGCGCGCCGACCTGCGGCGCCATCTGCAGCGCGTACGCGCGCCCGAAGCCCGGCGCGTGCGCGCGATAGAACGCCAGGTGCGAGGCCATCAGGTCGCGGCTCTCGACCTCGACGCGGGTGAGGTCCTCGAGGCTCAGCGCCGACAGCCCCGCGCGCCGCGGCCCCATGAAGAGCGCGACGTCGTCGCGCCAGGAGACGAAGGGCTTCTCGAAGAGGCCCAGCTCGGCGCGGCCGCGCGCCATGAACGCGGCGAAGTCGGCGGGCCGCGTCGCGCGGAACGCGAGCCACGCGCGCATGTCGACGCCGCCGTACAGCCACGAGGTATTGATCGCGTGGTGGATGTCGCCGGCGTCGATGTCGTCGACCCAGTCGGGTGAAGCATCGGGCGATGGATCGGCGCCGCGACGCCGCGCCGCGGCCGCGACGAGGTCGGCGTCGCCGGTCGCGTCGACGAAGACGTCGGCGGCGATCGCGAGCCGGCCCTGCTTGCTCTCGAGCACCACGCCGGCGATGCGCGAGGCGGCGTCGGGGTCCGGCAGCACGTCGACGATCCACGCGTGGTGCACGAGCTCGACGCCCGCCTCGACGACCAGACGCTGCGACGCGGTCTTCAGCGACTCGGGGCTCACCGTCGGCGACCAGGTCACCACGCCGTGGAACGCCGCGGTGCGCGCCGCCCACCACGCGGCGCTCGCCGCGTCGCGCGCGCCCCACTCGGCGCGCGGCGGCCCCGCGACCTCGTCGCGCGGCAGCGCCGCGATCAGCTCCTCGGCGAGGCCGCGGATCACCGGCACGCCGTGCCAGTCGGTCATGCGGTCGATCCAGATCACCAGCCCGCCGGTCGACAGGCCGCCGAGGTGGTTGTAGCGCTCGACGAGCATCACCTGCGCGCCTGCGCGCGCCGCGGCGATCGCGGCGGCGGTGCCGGCGGGCCCGCCGCCCGCGACCAGCACCTGCGTGCGCGCCCAGAGCGGGGTGCGCCGCGCGGGCTCGACGACCTCGCCGAGCGGCACGTCGTGGCGGCGCGCACGCGGCGCACCGTCGAACACGTCGGCCTCGAAGAACTGCCGGCCGTACTTCGGGAGTGGCTCCATCCGCGCAGTGTAGGGGCGGTTCCGGATTCGCGCGAAGCGCGGCGCGGTCGCGTCCGTTCCACGACGCAGGCGGCCGCGTACACCTCGCTCGACCGCTGACCGGTCGAACCGACCGGACTCAGGCCGGCCGGTCGTCCTCGAAACGCGGCCCGGCCGCACGCATGTCCGGGTCGAACACAGTCGGCGGGTAGTGCGCCGCGAAGTCGGCCATCACCGTGTCGAACGGCAGGTCGACGTAGAGCCCGTCGTCGCGCAGGTACTGCATGTGCCGACGGCTCGCCGCGTCGTGCTCCTGAAGCAGCGCGTCGTGCTCGCCGTCGAACTCGGTCGGCCGCACGCCGAAGCGCTCGCACAGCTCGAGGTTGAACACCGCCGCGGCCTTGACCCAGCGGCCGTCGAGCCAGAGCGCCGCGTAGCCGTGGTCGTGGAAGACGTCCGTGCCGCCGAGCGCGCGCCGCAGCTTCTCGGTGTTCAGGTGGTTGGTCACGTCGGCGAGGCCGACGGCCGCCGGGATGCCGGCCGCGCGCGCGGCCGCCGCGAGCAGCCCGGCCTTCGGCACGCACCAGTTGCGTCCGCTGTCGGCGACCGCGCTCGCGCGGTAGTCGTCGCGCCGCGTCGAGCAGGTGAACGGGTCGTAGCGGATCCGGTCGCGGACCGCGTAGAAGAGCCTCACCGCCCGCTCGCGCGGGGTGTCGGCGCTACCCACCGCGGCCGCGACGAAACGCCGCACCGACGGATGGTCGGCATCGAGCAGCGCGCTCGCGCCGCGGCAGCGCTCGACGAACGCGGGGCCGGCCGCCTCGAGCGGCACGCCCCGCGGCGGCCCCTCCGGCACGTCAGGCCGGCCCGTGCTTGCGGAACCACGCGGTCGCGCGCTTCCAGCCGTCCTCGGCCGCTTCCTTGCGGAACGAGGGCCGGTAGTCGGCGTGGAACGCGTGCGGCGCATCGGGGTAGACGACGAATTCCGAGGCCTTCGCCGGTGCGGGACCGGCGGCGAGCCGGGTCTTCATCTCGTCGACGGTGTTCACCGGGATGCCGGCGTCCGCGCCGCCGTACAGGCCGAGCACCGGCGCCTTCAGGCTCTGCGAGGCCTCGTACGGATGGAACGGGGTGGCCGGGCTGGTCGCACCGGTCAGCCGCCCGTACCAGGCGACGCCGGCCTTGAGCCTCGGGTTGTGCGCGGCGTAGAGCCACACGATCCGCCCGCCCCAGCAGAAGCCGGTGATGCCGGCGTTGGCGGCGTCGCCGCCATTGGTGTTCGCGAACGCGAGCGTCGCGTCGAGGTCGGACATCACCTGCGCGTCGGTGACCTTGGGCACCAGGTCCGACAGGATCTGTGGCGTGGTCGGGTAGGTCTGCGGATCGCCGAAGCGAAAGAACAGCTCGGGCGCGACCGCGTGCCAGCCGGCGCGCGCGAAGCGCCGGCAGATGTCCTTGATGTGCTCGTGCACGCCGAAGATCTCCTGCACGACCAGGACTGTCGGCGCGCCGCTCGCGTTCGCCGGCGCGGCGAAGTAGCCGGGCATCGAACGGCCGTCGCGCGTCGGAATCAGCACGTCGCCGGTGCGCAGGCCGGTCGCGGGCGTGGTGATCGTCTGGGCGAGCAGCGGGCCGGTCGGCGCGACCGCCAGCGCGAAGCCCGCGCCCGCCGAGCCGGCGAGGAAGCCGCGGCGGTCGACCTTGACCGGAGGAACGAGCGAATCGAAGTCCGCCGAGACCGGGTCGGGGGACCGGCCGTCGCGAAGGGAATCGTCCAAGGAAGGCTCCTCTGCTATCGTGGATGCGGATCGGGCCGTGGCCGGTGGGGCCGCCGACGGCGTGCGAGCCCGGACTGTAACGCACACGCCCGCCCCCTTCCCGCGTGCCCGACCGTCCCCCGGGGGCACGGCACCGACGCCCCGGACGCCGACCGACACGATGACCGACCCCTGGGCCCTGACGGGCACCGACCGCGCCGCGGTCGACGCGCTGCTCGCCGCGACGCACGGCGATCCGTTCTCGGTGCTCGGCTGGCACGAGCGCGCGCCGGGCACGCACGTGGTCCGCTGCCTGTTGCCGGGCGCCTCGAGCGTGGCGGTCGTCGACGCCGACGGCCGCGTCCGCGGCACGCTCGCGCCGCTCGCCGGCGGCGTGTTCGCGGGGCGCATCGACGCGCCCGCGGGCCGCTTCGCCTACCGGCTGCGGATCGACGACGCACGCGTCGTCGAAGACCCGTACCGCTTCGGCACCGTGCTCGGCGAACTCGACCTGCACCTGCTCGCGCAAGGCACCCACTGGCGCGCATGGCGCGCGCTCGGCGCGAACGCGCGCGTCGTCGACGGCGTCGCCGGCACCGCGTTCGCGGTCTGGGCGCCGAACGCGCGGCGTGTCTCGGTCGTCGGCACGTTCAACGACTGGGACGGCCGCGTGCACCCGATGCGCCGCCGGATCGAGGCCGGCCTCTGGGAGCTGTTCGTGCCCGGTGTCGGAGACGGCGCGCTCTACAAGTACGAGCTCGTCGGCGCGAACGGCGAGCGGCTGATGAAGGGCGACCCGTACGCCCGCCATGCGGAGCCGCCGCCGGCGACCGCGTCGCGCGTGCGGCACGAGCGCCCGTTCGCGTGGACCGACGACGCGTGGCTCGCCTCGCGCGCGCGGCGCCAGTCGCGCGACGCGCCGATGTCGGTCTACGAGGTCCACCTCGGCTCGTGGATGCGCCACCCCGACGGCCGGCCGCACGGCTACCGCGAGCTCGCCGAGTCGCTGGTGCCCTACGCGAAGCGCATGGGCTTCACGCACCTCGAGCTGATGCCGGTGTCCGAGCACCCGTTCGGCGGCTCGTGGGGCTACCAGCCGACCGCGCTGTACGCACCGACCTCGCGCTGGGGCGATCCCGACGACTTGCGCGCGTTCGTCGACCGCGCGCACGCCGAGGGGCTGGGCGTCATCCTCGACTGGGTGCCGGCGCACTTCCCGTCGGACGCGCACGGACTCGTCGCCTTCGACGGCACGACGCTCTACGAGCACGCCGACCCGCGCATCGGCCGGCATGCCGAATGGGGCACGCTCGTCTACGACTTCGGCCGCGTCGAGGTGGCGAACTTCCTGATCGCCAACGCGCTCTACTGGCTGCACGAGTTCCACGTCGACGGGCTGCGCGTCGACGCGGTCGCCTCGATGCTCTACCTCGACTACAGCCGGCCCGCGGGCACCTGGCGACCGAACGTGCACGGCGGCAACGAGAACCTGGAGGCGGTCGCCTTCGTCAAGCGGCTGAACGAGAAGATCTACGAGGAGGTGCCCGGCGCGGTCACGATCGCCGAGGAGTCGACCGCGTGGCCCGGCGTGTCGCGGCCGACCTGGCTCGGAGGCCTCGGCTTCGGCTACAAGTGGAACATGGGCTGGATGAACGACACGCTCGCCTACGTGCACGAGGACCCGGTCCACCGGCCGTGGCACCACCACCGGCTCACCTTCGGGCTGGTGTACGCGTTCTCCGAGAACTTCGTGCTGCCGCTGTCGCACGACGAGGTCGTGCACGGCAAGGGCTCGCTGCTCTCGAAGATGCCGGGCGACGACTGGCGGCGCTTCGCGAACCTGCGCGCGTACCTGTCGTTCATGTGGACGCAGCCGGGCAAGAAGCTGCTGTTCATGGGCGGCGAGATCGGCCAGTGGCGCGAGTGGCACCACGACCGCGAGCTCGACTGGGGGCTGCTCGGCGACGCATCGAACGGCCCGCTGCACCGCGGGCTGCAGGCGCTGGTCGGCGACCTGAACCGCCTCTACGCCACGTTGCCGGCGCTGCACCGGCACGATTGCGAGGCGCAGGGCTTCGAATGGATCGACTGCGCCGATTCGGCGCAGAGCGTGGTCGCGTGGCTGCGCAACGGCAACGACCCGGGCGAGCGCGCGATGGTCGCGTGCAACTTCACGCCGGTGCCGCGCGAGGGCTACCGGCTGGGCGTGCCCTGCGGCGGGCGCTGGACCGAGGTGCTCAACAGCGACGCGGCGGTCTACGGCGGCAGCGGCCGCGGCAATCTCGGCGGCGTCGAGGCCGAGCCGATCGCGGCGCACGGCCGGCCGTGGTCGGTGTCGCTGACGCTCCCGCCGCTCGCCGCGCTGGTGCTGCGACCCGAGGGCCCGGAGGCCGGACGCGCGGCGCCGGTCGCGCCGGCGTGAGCGGCGGGCTCGAGGTCGGCGCGCCGGGGCCGCTCGGCGCGCACGTCGACGGCGACGGCGTGAATGTCGCGGTCTGGTCGCGACATGCGACGCGCATCGAGCTGTGCGTGTTCGATGCCGACGGCACGCGCGAGCTCGCGCGCCACGCGCTGCCGGGCCGCAGCGGCGACGTGTGGCACGGACGCCTGCCCGGCGCGGGCCCGGGCCTCGTCTACGGCCTGCGCGCGCACGGCCCGTACGCGCCGCGCGAGGGCCACCGCTTCAACCCGAACAAGCTGCTGCTCGACCCGCACGCGCGCGAGCTCGTCGGCGCCTTCCGCTGGAACGACGCGGTGCTCGGCTACGAGGCGGGCCACCCCGACGGCTGCGACTCGTTCGATGCGCGCGACAGCGCGCCCTTCGTGCCGAAGTGCCGCGTGCCGGCGCCTTGGCCGTGGCCGCAGGGCAGCGCCGACCGGCCGCCGAAGCCCGGTCGCCCGTGGGGCGAGACGGTGCTCTACGAGCTGCACGTCAAGGGCTTCACCGCGACGCACCCGCGCATCCCGGTCGAGCAGCGCGGCACCGTCGAGGCGCTCGCGCACCCCGAGTCGATCGCCCACCTCAAGCGGCTCGGCGTCACCGCGGTCGAGCTGCTGCCGGTCGCCGCGTGGCTCGACGAGCTGCACCTCGCGCGTCGCGGCCTGTCGAACTACTGGGGCTACAACCCGATCGCGTTCTCCGCGATGCAGCCCGCGCTCGCCGGCCCGCGCGGCCTCGCGGCGATGCGCGACGCAGTCGACGCGCTGCACGCGGCGGGCATCGAAGTGATCCTCGACGTGGTGTTCAACCACACCGGCGAGGGCGACGAGCGCGGCCCCACGCTGTCGCTGCGCGGCCTCGACAACGCGTCGTACTACGTGCCCGATGCGCACCGGCCCGGCGGCTACCGCAACCTCTCCGGCTGCGGCAACACGCTCGCCGCGTGGCGCCCGGAGGTCGGCGCGCTGATCGTCGACGCGCTGCGCTTCTGGGCCGGCGAGGTCGGCGTCGACGGCTTCCGCTTCGACCTCGCCTCGGCGGTCGCGCGCGACGGGCACGGCGGCTTCGACCCGCAGCTGCCGTGGCTGCGCGCGCTTCGCGAGGACCCGGTGCTCGCGCGCTGCAAGCGGGTCGCCGAGGGCTGGGACTGCGAGGGCTGGTTCGTCGGCGGCTTCCCGCCCGGCTGGTCGGAGTGGAACGACCGCTACCGCGACGACGTGCGCCGCTTCTGGCTCGGCCGCGCGCACGGCGTGGGCGCGCTCGCCACGCGGCTCGCCGGCTCGAGCGACCTGTTCGGCGCGCACGGGCGCGGCCCGGGCGCGAGCATCGACTTCGTGACCGCGCACGACGGCTTCACGCTCGCCGACGCGGTGTCGTACGCGCACCGGCGCAACCACGCGAACGGCGAGGACAACCGCGACGGCCACGCGCACGAGGTCGCCGACGGCGGCGGCGCGAACGGCCCGACCGACGACCCCTCGGTGCGCCGGCGCCGCGCCGCGCGCGCCCGCGCGATGCTCGCGACGCTGATGCTGTCGCGCGGCGTGCCGATGCTGCGCGCCGGCGACGAGCTCGGCGCGACGCAGCACGGCAACAACAATGCCTACTGCCAGGACGGCCCGACGACCTGGCTGCGCTGGCCCGCCGCGCCGGAGGGCCCCGTCGCCGACGCCGACGACGCGCTCGGCGCCGACCTGCGCGACCTGGTCGGCACGCTCGCGCGGCTGCGCGCCGCGTGGCCCTGCCTGCGCGGCGAATGGTTCCTCTCCGGCTCGCCCTCGCCCGACGCCGAGGGCGTGGCCGACGTCGCCTGGCTGCGCGAGGACGGCGAGCCGCTGCACGCGCACGACTGGCACGACGGCGCCCGGCGGGCGCTCGCGATGCGTCTGGATGCCGGCGTGCCGCGGCCCGGCGCGCCGCACGACCGGGTGTGGATCGGGTTCGCGTCGGCCGACGGTCCGACGCGCTTCGTGCTACCGCCGGTGCCGCAGCCGGACGGCTGGGTCCGCGTGCTCGACACCTCGGCCCCGCGGGCCGCGCTCGCGCTCGACGTGTCGGGCGAGCTGCTCGTCGACGGCCCCGCGGTCGTCGTCTGCGCGGCCGGCGCGATCGCGCGCGCCGAGCGCGCCCGCTGGCGCCGCGGCGTGCCGGCGGCGCTGCTGGTGCCCGCCGACGATGCGACCGCAACGATCGAGCTGGTGCTCGCCGACGCCGACCTGCCCGCCGAGGTGTCGATCGGCGACGGCGTCGAGGTCGAGGCGCTCCGAGTGCGCGTCGACGCAGCCAACTCGACCGTCGTCGAGGCGCGCACGGTGGACGGCCTGCCGCTCGCGCGCCGACGCCTGCGCCTGCCGCACGCGCTCGCGCCCGGCGCGTGGTCCGTGCGCTGGCACCGTGCACAGGTGGGCGCCGACCTGCTGCCATCGGCCCCGCGCGCCTCCGGCCAGGCGTGGGCGCATCCGCCGCGCTGCCACCTGCCGCCCGCGCTCGCCCGCGCGCCGGGCGCCTGGGTGATGTCGGTGCAGCTCTACGGGCTGTCCTCCGACGAGGACTGGGGCATCGGCGACTTCGGCGACCTCGCCGCGCTCGGCGTGCGCGCGGCGGCGATCGGCGCCGCGGGCCTGCTGGTGTCGCCGGTGCACGCGCCCTCGCTCGGCTGGCCCGACCGCGGCTCGCCCTACTCGCCGTCGAGCCGGCTCGCGCTGAACCCGCTCTACGTGTCGCTGCCGCGCGCGGCGCGCGCCTTCGCCGTGCCGCTCTTCGACGCCTGGATCGCGCGCGAGGACACGCGCGCGGCGATCGCCGCCGCCCGCACCGCGCCGGTCGTCGACTACCCCGCGGTGTCGGCACTCAAGCGCGCCGGCCTCGAGCGCCTGTGGCGCGACTTCGGCGCGACCGCCGGCACCGCGCGCACCCGCGAGGCCGCGCGCGAGTTCGGCGCATGGCTCGCGGGCGCGCTCCACCGGCTGCGCCCGCACCTGCTGTTCGAGGCGCTCGCCGACCTCCATGGCGTCGCCGACCGTCGCGCCTGGCCGGCGGGCTTCGAGCATCCCGACACCGACGCGGTCCGCGCGTTCGAGCGCGAGCACCGCGAGCGCGTGCGCTTCCACGCGTTCGTGCAGTGGCTCGCCGAGCGGCAGTGGCGCGAGGCGGGCGATGCGATGCGCGCGGCGGGCGCGTCGCTCGGGCCGATCGCCGACCTCGCGGTCGGGGCCGACGCCGCGGGCGCCGACACCTGGTCGCGCCCCGCGGTCGTCGCCGACGGCTTCGAGATCGGCGCGCCGCCCGACGCGTTCGCCGCCGAGGGCCAGGCCTGGGGCCTGCCGCCGTGGGCGCCCGATGCGCTCGCCGAGGCCGGCCACGCGCCCTTCGTCGAGCTGATGCGCGCGACGATGGCCGGCGCCGGCGGCCTGCGGATCGACCACGTGATGGCGCTCGAGCGGCTCTTCTGGGTGCCACGGGGCGGGCGCCCCGCCGACGGCGCCTACGTCGCCTACCCGCTCGAGGACCTGCTGCGCATCGTCGCCGCCGAGAGCGAGCGCGCGCGCTGCGTCGTCATCGGCGAGGACCTCGGCACCGTCCGCCCGGGCCTGCGAGAGCGGCTCGCGCAGGCCGCGGTGCTGTCGTACAAGGTCGCGTGGTTCGAGCGCGCCGCCGACGGCACGCTCGCCGACCCCGGTTCGCTGCCCGCGCTGGCCGCGGTGTCGGCAAGCACGCACGACCTGCCGACGATCGACGGCTGGGTCCTCGCGCTCGACGTCGACGAGCGCGAGCGGCTCGGCATCGTCGACGCGTCGAGCGCCGAACGGATGCGCGCCGAGCGCCGCGACGACGTCGCGCGCCTCGAGGCGGGCCTCGCGCGCGCCGGCTGCACCGGCGAGGACCTGGTCGAGCGGCTGCACCGCTGGCTCGCCGCGTCCGCGTGCCGGCTCGCGATCGTGCAACTCGAGGACGTCGCCGGCCTCGCGCGCCAGCCGAACCTGCCCGGCACGCCGGACGTCGCGCCCAACTGGCGGCAGCGCCTGCCGGTGCGCGTCGATGCGCTCGACGCGCTGCCGCGGTGGCGCGCGCTCGGGTCGATCTTCGCCGCGAGGCGTGCGACGATCGGCGGATGAACCCCGCCGCGTCGCTCGCCGAGCCGCTCGCGAACACCGCGCTGGCCCGCTGGCTGCAGACCGGCTGGGCGTTCCCGATCGTCGAGTCGGTGCACATCCTGTCCTTCGCGCTGCTGGTCGGCGCGATCGCGGTGGTCGACCTGCGGCTGCTCGGGCTGATGCGGCACGGCGCGATCGAGCCGCTGCTGAGGAGCGCGCTGCCGGTCGCCCTCGTCGGCTTCTGCGCGGCGGTCGCGAGCGGCACGCTGCTGTTCGTCGCCAACGCGGGCGAGCTGCTCGCCAACCGCGCGTTCGTCGTTAAGGTCGCGCTGCTGATGTTCGCCGGCCTGAACGCCGCCGCGTTCCACGCGAGCGCCGCGAAGGAGGCGCTGCGCACCACCGATGCACCCGGCCCCGGCATGCGGGCCGCGGGCGCCGCCTCGCTGCTGCTGTGGGCGTCGGTGATCGTCGCCGGGCGCCTGATCGCCTACATCTGACCCGACGCCCGTCGTCCGGAGATCCCCGATGCCCCCGTCCACGCCCGCTGCCGAGATCCGCACCACGACGCTGACCCACGCGGGGCTCGCGTTCACCGTCGATGCCTGCGGCCCCGACGACGGCGAGCCGGTGCTGCTGCTGCACGGCTTCCCGCAGAGCCGGCACGCATGGCGCGCGGTGCTGCCCGCGCTCGGCGCAGCCGGCTTGCGCTGCATCGCGCCCGACCAGCGCGGCTACTCGCCGGGCGCCCGGCCGTCCGGCACCGACGCCTACCGCACCGACGTGCTGGTCGGCGACGCGCTCGGCCTGCTCGATGCGATCCGCGCGCCGCGCGCGCACCTCGTCGGCATCGACTGGGGCGGGCAGATCGCGTGGCACGCGGCGAGCCGGGCGCCGGAGCGCATCGCGTCGCTCGCGGTGCTGTCGCGCCCGCATCCGGTCGCCTTCGGCGCGGCGCTGCGCGACGACCCGGCGCAGAAGGCGCGCTCGGGGCACCACCGGACGCTGCTCGCCGAGGACGCGCCGCGACGCTGGCGCCGGGGGGGCGACCTGGAGATCGAGCGCGGGCTCGTCGCGCGCGGCGTGCCGGCGGACCTCGCCGCCGCGCACGCCGCGACGCTCGAGCCGCCGGGCGCACTGGAGGCCGCGATCGAGTGGTACCGCGCGACGGCGGGCGGCCTGGGCACCGACGCGATGGCCCCGATCCGGATGCCGACGCTGTACCTGTGGGGCACCGAGGACCACACGGTCGGGCGCGTCGCGGCCGAGGGCACCGCGGCGCACGGCGGGCCGTCGTACCGCTTCGTCGCGATCGAGGGCGCGGGGCACTACCTGCCGGAGCAGATGCCGGAGCGCGTCGTGGTGCTGCTCGGCGAGCACCTCGCGCGGTGGCGCTTCGCCTCGCCCGACCGCTGAAGCCGTCCGGCGCGCCGCGCTCAGCGGAACGCGCCCTTCGCCTTCGCGTCGTCGTACGACCCGATCCCGGTGCCGCGATAGAGGATCCTCGCGTTGCGCTCGGCGATCGCGGCGTGCAGCGCCACCATGTCCGGCTGCATGTCGGATGACGGCACCGGCTCGTGCTCGAAGGACCGGTACGTGTCGGTGCCCCGCACCAGCGTCGCGCTGTCCTCGCCGTGCAGCTGGCGCACCGAGGTCGGCACGTAGCGGATCGCGAGGCCGATGCGCCGGTCGGCCGACGCGTTCGGCGGCGAGCCGTGGACGATCCGCACGTGGTGCAGCGACATCTCGCCGGGCTCGAGGTCGAGGCGCACGGCCTTCGACGGATCCACGTCGACGGCGACCTCCTGGCCCCGGGTCAGCAGGTTGCGGTCGTCGAAGGTGTCGCGGTGCGGGATCTGGTCCATCCGGTGCGTGCCCGGGATGACGCTCATCGCGCCGCTCGCCTCGTCGCTGCGGCTCAGCGCAATCCAGGCCGTCACGACATCCGGCGTCGACAGACCCCAGTAGGTCGAGTCCTGGTGCCAGGACACGAACGCCGGGTTGGCCGCCTCCTTGATGAAGAAGTTCGTGTTCCAGCACAGCAGGTCCGGACCGTACAGGTCCTCGATCGCGTCGACGATGCGCTCCTGGTGAACCAGGTCGGACACGAACCGGAACAGCAGGTGAGACTTGTGCCGCAGGTTGCCGCGCAGCGGCCCGCCGGTCGAGCGCTCGTAGGCCTCCAGCCGCTCTCGGACCGCGGCGGCCGCCTCGGCGCTCATCACGCGGATCGGCGAGACGTAGCCTTCCTCGCGGAACTGGATCACCTGGGCGTCGGTCAGCAGCTTGGGCACGGGAACCTCCTGCGGTTGTTCAGCGGGACATGGTCTGCGGCAGCCACAGCGCGATCTGCGGGAACGCCATGACGATCCCCAGCGCGACCACCTGCAGGCCGAGATACGGCCAGATCGAGCGGAATATGTCGCCGATCGTGATGTCGGGCGGAGCGACGCCCTTCAGGTAGAAGGCTGCCGGGCCGAAGGGCGGGGAAATATAGGAGATCTGCATGTTCATGCAGAACAGGACGCCGAGCCACACCGGGTCGAAGCCCATCTTGACCATCACCGGCACGAAGATCGGTGCGGTCAGCAGCAGGATGCCGATCCAGTCGATGAAGCAGCCGAGCACGATCCAGACCAGTTGCACGACGATGAGCAGGCCCACCGGTCCGAGCGGGAACGCGGTGAGCATCGACTGGACCATCTGCGTGCCGCCGGCCAGCGTGTACACCCCGATCAGCGCGGACGACCCGAAGAACAGCCAGTAGAGCATCGCGGTGGTCTTGGTCGTCTCCTCGACGGCCCGCCGCACGTTGTCCCACGACATCCGTCCCTTCGCGATCATCGACAGTGCCGCCCCGAACACGCCCACGCCGCCCGCCTCGGTCGGCGTCGCCCATCCGAAGTAAAGCGAGCCGAGCACCATCAGCACCACCAGGCCCGGCAGCACGAGGTGCCTGGCGAGGCCGAGCTTGCGAGACAGCGGCCAGGTCGCCTCCTCGGTCAGCGCCCGCGGCGCGAGCGCCGGGTTCAGCGTCGCCCGGACCATGATGTACGCGATGTACATCGACGCGAGCATCAGGCCCGGGACGATGCCCGCCATGTAGAGCTGGCCGATCGACACGCCGGCGGTCAGACCGTACATGATGAACACGACCGACGGCGGGATCAGCGTGGCCAGCCCGCCGCCCGCGCAGATCGAGCCGAGCGCGAGGTCCTTCGAGTACCCGCGCGACAGCATCGCCGGCAGCGCGACGATGCCGATCGTGACGATCTCGGCGCCGAGCACGCCGACCATCGCCGCCATCAGCGTGCTGGTCAGGATCACCGCCACGGCCAGCCCGCCCGGCACGCGGCTCGCCCACGCGGCGACGACCCGGAAGATGTCGTCGGCGATGCCCGCGCGCTCGAGCAGGCAGGCCATGAACACGAAGAGCGGCACCGACACCAGCACGCTGTTGCCGAGCAGCGTGAACACCCGGCTCACGACCAACGTCAGGCCGGGCGCCCCGTAGAGCACCAGCGCGAACAGCACGCCGACGGCGCCCGCCGCGAAGGCGAGCGGCATGCCGATCAGCAGCAGCCCGACGAACGAGCCGGCCATCAGTGCGGAGACCAGCTCGATGCTCACGGCTCGGCCCTCGGGCGCACCCAGCCGAGCTCGCGCGCCGTGTCGGCCACCATCTGCAGCGCGAGCAGCAGCCCCGCGATCGGGATGCAGGCCTTGACCGGCCAGATCGGCGGATTCCAGGGCGTGCCGGTGGCCTCGCCCTGCATGAACGAGGCCCACGCGGCCGCCCCGCCGACCACGACCAGCGTGAGCGCGTACGCCAGCATGAACGGCAGCCGGAAGAGCGGCAGCGCGCGCCGCACCGCGGCCGGCATCGACTCGACGAAGCCGTCGAGCTTCACGTGGCGGCCGTGGCGCATCGCGTAGCCGCCCGCGAGCAGGTAGACCGCCGCGGACCCGTAGACCGTCGCCTCGTTGGCCCATACCGTCGCGGCGGTGAACACGGTGCGGGCGACGACCTCGTAGACGATCGCGATCGTCACCGCGATGACCACGGGACCGAGCCAGCGCCCGACCGCGTCGTCGATCGCGTCGATCGCGTCGCAGGCGCGCGCGAACGGCCCGCCGCGCGCCGTGGCGCGCGGCGTCGGCGCCTGCGTCATGCGACCCGGCCCAGCGCCTTCAGCCAGGCGAGCTGCGAGTCGTAGGCCTTCTTCGCGAGCGGCGACTTCTTCGACCACTCGGCCCAGATGCCCGAGGCCTGCTGAGACAGAGCCTTCAGGTCCGCGTCACTCCAGCGCTGCATCGTGACGCCCTTCTGCCCGATCTCGCCGATCGCCCGGGCGTCGTCGACCGCGACGCGCTGGATCTGGTCCCACGTCCACTCGCGCACGCAGGCGGTGACGATCGCCTTGAGGTCGGCCGGCAGAGCGTTCCACTTCGCGGCGTTGACCGCGAACTCCTGGACCGGCATCGAGTGGCCGAGCCACACCGAGTGCTTCGCCACCTCGAAGAAGCCCATCCTCTGGTTCATCGACTCGGTCGCCCAGTCAGCGGCGTCGACCACGCCCTTGTCGAGCGCCGAGTACACCTCGCCGCCGGGCACGACGACGACCGACGCGCCGAGTTTGGTCATCACCTCGGCGAACATCCCCTGAGGGGTGCGGACCTTGGTGCCCTTGAAGTCGGCCGGACCCTTGATCGGCTTCTTCGACACCAGGGACTCGACGCCCCACCAGCTGACGCCGACCGGGTACACGTTGAAGCGGGCGTAGGCCTCCCGCAGCATCTCGAGGCCGCCGCGGTGGTAATACCAAGCCTCGGCCTGCCACGGGTGCGAGTAGGCGAAGTTGAGGTCGCCGATCAGCGAGAAGCCCGGGTCCTTGCCGGTCCAGTAGACGGGCGCGCTCGACTGCGCGTCGAGCACGCCGGCCGACACGGCGTCGAGCGTCTCGAACACGCCGGTGACCGAGCCCGCCGCGAACGGCTGCACCTCGATCCGCCCGTTGGTCGCCTCGCCGACGCGCTTGCAGAACGACTCGAACGCCTTGTAGGTGAGTTCCGCGCTGCTCCACATCGACTGGCAGCGCCACTTGATCGGCGCCTGGGCGCGAAGGACTGCTGGCGCCGACACGGTCACGGCGGCGGCACTCGCGGCGACGAAACGCCGCCTGGACGATCGCAGGGTCATCGGTCTCCTCCTGTGCACCGCCGGGGTGGCGATGTTTTTGTGATATATCACCGGCAATCTTGCGCCCACCGGTTGACGCGGGTCAAGCCCCCCGACTGGCCCGCTCGGATCGGCTCAGCGTCCTTCGGCCAGCGTGGCCCGGGTGAACGCCTCCACGTAGTCGAGCACCTCGTCCGACGCCCTCACCGCGCCCGCCTCGTCCGCATCGGCGATCGCGCGCATCACACGCGCGTGATGCTCGCAGGCGCGCTGCAGGTCGCGCGCCTTGCGGTGGTGATAGACGTAGAAGCGCCGCGACATCGCATGAAGCGGCTCGAGCGCCGAGGCCGCGAAGCGGTTTCGGGCGGCAGCCATCGCGAGGCGCGAGGCGTCGGGGTGCAGGCGCACGAACTCGATCACCTCGCCCGACCGGCCGATCGCGCGCAGCGATCTCGCGAAGGCTCCGAACCGCGCGGCCTCCGCATCGGTACGCAGCCGCGCGGCGCGCCCCGCGACGATCCGCTCGAGCGCGCGTCGCGTCTCCAGCATCCTCAGCTGCTCGTCGGCGTTGATGTCGGTGATCCGCACGCCGTGCCGCTCCACGATGCGCACCAGGTGCTCCTGCTCGAGGCGCTTGAGCGCCTCGCGCACCGGCGTGCGACCGAAACCGATGCGCTCGGCGAGCTCCGGGGCCGTGCACAGGCTGCCGGGCTCGAGCTGCAGCGTGACGATCATCTCGGCCAGGCGCACGCGCGCCCGCTCGGCCAGGCCCGGGCGATCGGCGCCGGCCGGCTCGCGGACCGGAGCCGCCGCGGCCATCAGTGCGCCCGCTCCCAGTTCGGCCCCGCGCCGACCTCCGCGAGCAGCGGCACGTCGAGCGCGACGACGCCCGCCATCAGCCGGGGCAGCTCGATGCGGATCGTCTCGAGCTCGCCCTCGGGCACCTCGAGCACCAGCTCGTCGTGAACCTGCAGCACCAGCCTCGAGGCGAACTTGCCGGCATCCAGCCGGTCCTGCACCGCGATCATCGCGAGCTTGACGATGTCGGCCGCCGTGCCCTGCAGCGGCGCGTTGATCGCCTGCCGTTCGGCGCCGCCGCGGCGCGGCCCGTTCGGCGAGTTGATCTCGGGCAGCCACAGCCGCCGGCCGAGCACCGTCTCGACCCAGCCCTGCGCCTTCGCCTGCGTGCGCGTGCCGTCCATGTAGCGCTTGACCCCCGGATAGCGCGCGAAGTAGCGCTCGATCCAGTTCTTCGCGGCCTCGCGCTCGATGCCGAGCTGCGCGGCGAGGCCGAACGCGCTCATGCCGTAGATCAGCCCGAAGTTGATCGTCTTCGCGTAGCGGCGCTGCTCGGAGGAGACCTCGGCGGGCGGCACGCCGAACACCTCGGAGGCGGTCGCGCGGTGGACGTCCATCCCCTCGTGGAACGCCCGCAGCAGGTTCCCGTCCTGCGACAGGTGGGCCATGATCCGCAGCTCGATCTGCGAGTAGTCGGCCGACACGATCAGGTGGCCCGGCGGCGCGACGAAGGCCTCGCGGATGCGCCGGCCCTCGGCGGTGCGGATCGGAATGTTCTGCAGGTTCGGCTCGTTCGACGACAGGCGGCCGGTGACCGCGGTCGCCTGCGAGAAGCTGGTGTGCACGCGGCCGGTCCGCGGGTTCACCATCTTCGGCAGCTTGTCGGTGTAGGTCGACTTGAGCTTCGAGCAGCCGCGGTACTCGAGCAGGATCTTCGGCAGCGGGTAGTCCTCGGCCAGCTTCGCGAGCACGTCCTCGTCGGTGGACGGCGCGCCGCTCATGGTCTTCTTCAACACCGGCAGCTTCAGCGTGCCGAACAGGATCTCGCCGAGCTGCTTCGGCGAGCCGAGGTTGAACGGCTGGCCGGCCGCCTCGTGCGCGGCCCGCTCGAGCTCCATCATCTTCGCACCGAGCGCCTCGGACTGCCGCTCGAGCAGCGGCGCGTCGATCAGCACGCCGTGGCGCTCCATGCGCTGCAGCACGATCGAGGTCGGCATCTCGATGCGGCGGTAGACGTCGTGCAGCTTCGCATCGGCCGCGACCCGCGGGAACAGCACCGTGTGCAGGTGCATCGTCACCTCGGCATCCTCGGCCGCGTACTCGGTCGCGCGCTCGATGGGCACCTCCTCGAAGCCGATCTGCTTGGCGCCCTTGCCGGCCACCTCCTCGTAGGTGATCGTCCGCCGGCCCAGGTGGCGCTCGGCGAGCGCGTCCATGCCGTGCGTGCGATGCGCCTCGAGCACGTACGACTGCAGCAGCGTGTCGTGCTCGATGCCGCGCAGCGCGATGCCGTGGTTGGCGAGCACGTGTGCGTCGTACTTCAGGTTCTGCCCGACCTTCCTGCGCTCGGGGCTCTCGAGCCAGCCGCGCAGCCGCTCGAGCACGCGATCGCGGTCGAGCTGGTCGGGCGCGCCGGCGTAGCGATGGGCGAGCGGCACGTAGCACGCCCGGTAGGGCTGGACCGCGAGCGACAGGCCGACGATCTCGGCGGCGAGCGGATCGAGCGACGTGGTCTCGGTGTCGAACGCGACCAGCGACGCCGCCTCGATCTCGGCGATCCAGCGCTCGAGCGTCGCCTCGTCGCTCACGCATTCGTACTCGACCGGATGCGCGGGCGCGGGGGGGGCCGAAGCGGGGGTCGCGGGCGCCGCCGGATCCGCGCCCGCCCCGGCCACCGGCGCCGGGGCCTGCGGACCGGCGTCGCCGCGCCCCCGCAGGTCGTCGACCAGCGACTTCATCTCCCAGCGCTCGAACAGCGCGCGCAGCGACTCGGTGTCCTCGTCGCGCATCGCGAGGCTCGACTCGATCGACTCGACGTGCGGTGCGAGCTCGCAGTCGGTCTTGATCGTCACCAGCGCGCGCGCGGTCGGCAGCCAGCCGAGCGCACCGCGCAGGTTCTCGCCGACCACGCCGCCGATCCGGTCGGCCGCGGCGATCACGCCGTCGAGCGTGCCGTGCTCCTCGAGCCACTTGACCGCGGTCTTCGGGCCGACCTTGGGCACGCCCGGCACGTTGTCGACCGCGTCGCCGACCAGCGTCAGCCAGTCGACGATCCGCTCGGGCGACACGCCGAACTTGGCGACCACGCCGTCGCGGTCCATCGGCTCGGGCGCCTCGCCCTTGCGCGTCATCGTGTCGACCAGCGTCACGTGGCCGTTGACCAGCTGCGCGAGGTCCTTGTCGCCGGTCGCCACGAGGGTGCGCAGGCCGCGCCGCCACGCCTGCTCGGTCAGCGTGCCGATCACGTCGTCGGCCTCGACGCCCTCGACGTGCAGCAGCGGCCAGCCCATCGCGCGGACCATCTCGTGGATCGGTGCGATCTGGGCGCGCAGGTCGGCCGGCGTCTCGGCCCGGTTGGCCTTGTAGGCGTCGTACAGGTCGTCGCGGAAAGTGCGGCCCGGTGCGTCGAACACCACGGCCCCGTACCGTACGTCGCCCGCCAGTTTGCGGTTGGCACGCAGGTTCCGTAGCATCGAGACGACCCCCCTGATCGCGCCGGTGGGCTCTCCGGCGCGCGTGCGCAGGTCGGGCAGCGCGTGGAACGCGCGGTACAGGTAGCTCGACCCGTCCACCAGAAGAAGCGTTGGCTCAGACATGACGATCCGAAAGAAGGTGCCCCAGCTGCGGGCGATCGCTCAGCCCGAGCGCTCCACCGCGATCAAGGCGCGCGAGTCTTGGCACGTCCTCGGGATTATCTCCGAGTTCGTCGAGGCGACCGAGAAGCTCGCCGAGGTCCGGCCGGCGGTGTCGATCTTCGGCAGCGCACGGATCAGGGAAGGCCAGTTCTGGTACGGACGCACGGTCGAGGTCGCCCGCCTGCTGTCGGACGCCGGCTTCGCGGTGATCTCGGGCGGCGGCCCGGGGATCATGGAGGCGGCCAACAAGGGCGCCTTCGAGGGCAAGTCGGCCTCGGTCGGCCTGAACATCCAGCTGCCCTTCGAGTCGAGCGGCAACCCCTACCAGGACATCTCGCTGACGTTCCGTCACTTCTTCGCGCGCAAGGTCGCGTTCGCCAAGTACGCGAGCGCGTTCATCGCGACGCCGGGCGGCTTCGGCACGCTCGACGAGCTGATGGAGGTGCTGACCCTGATCCAGACCAGGATGGGCCGCCGCATCCCGGTGATCCTGATGGGCACCGAGTTCTGGAAGGGCCTGATCGACTGGATGCAGGGCACGCTCGCCGGCGAGGGGATGATCTCGCCCGACGACATGAACCTGATCCGCGTGATCGACGATCCGAAGGAAGTGGTCGACGCGATCTTCGATTTCTACCAGGCCCGCGGGTTCTACGCGACGACGCAGGAGCGCGAGACCAACCTGTACCTGTGAGCCGCGCCGGCGCGTCGTCCCGCGCGCGCACGGGGACGCTGGCCGGGCGTGCCGGGTGCCGCTGCTAGAATCCCGGCACCGGCCCTGCCCGCCCCTTCTCCGACGTCGCGCTCCCGCCCCCCATGGCCGTCTTCACCCCCGTCACGCGCGACCAGCTCGAAGGCTGGCTGGCCCGCTATCCGGTCGGGGCGCTGCGCGACTACCGCGGCATCGCCGAGGGCATCGAGAACAGCAACTTCTTCGTCGACACCGACGCCGGGCGCTGGGTGCTGACGCTCTTCGAGCGGCTCGCGCCCGAGCGGCTGCCCTTCCACCTCGACCTGATGCGCCACCTGGCCGCGCGCGGCGTGCCCTGCCCCGACCCGGTCGCCGATCGCGGCGGCGCGCTGTGGTCTGCGCTCGCGGGCCGTCCGGCCGCGCTGGTGACGCGGCTGCCCGGGCGCGGCGTCGAGACCCCGACGCTCGCCCACGCGGCGCCGGTCGGCGACCTGCTCGCCCGGATGCACGTCGGCGTGCGCGACTTCGCCGGCCGACAGGCGAATCCGCGCGGCCTCGACTGGTGGCTCGATGCGGCCGCGCGGCTCGTGCCGCGGCTGCCGGCCGGTCAGGCGCGCCTGCTCGCCGACGAGCTGGGCGCGCAGCGCGCCTGGGCCGCGAGCGACGCCGCCCGCGCGCTGCCCTCGGGCGCGGTCCACGCCGACCTGTTCCGCGACAACGTGCTGTTCGACGGCGCGGCGATCGGCGGCGTCATCGACTTCTACTTCGCCGGCGTCGACACCTTCGTGTTCGACCTCGCGGTCACCTGCAACGACTGGTGCATCGACGACGCGACCGGCGCGCTCGACGACGCACGCGCCGACGCGCTGGTGCGTGCGTACCAGGCGCACCGCCCGCTCTCCGACGCCGAGCGCGCGGCCTGGCCGCTCGCGATGCGCGCGGCGGCGCTGCGGTTCTGGCTGTCGCGGCTCGACGACTGGCACCGGCCACGGCCGGCCGAGCAGCTCACGCCGAAGGATCCGGCCGCGTTCGAGCGCATCCTGTCGGCGCGACGCGCCGGCGTGCCGTCGCTGCCCCGCGCCGAAGGAGCCGCCGCATGCAGGTGACGCGCGCGCCCGCCCGGCTCGGCTGGCGCTGGGTGACCGAAGGTTTCACGCTGCTGCGCCGGCATCCGCTCGCGCTGCTCGGCATCACGGTGCTGTTCCTCTTCAGCGTGATGCTGCCGTCGGTGCTGCCGGTGATCGGCCAGTTCGCGCCGCTGATCCTCATGCCCGCGCTGTCGGTCGGCTACATGCAGGCCGTGCGCACTTCCGCCGCGGGCCGGATGCCCAGCCCCTGGACGCTCTACGACGGGCTGCGGGCCCAGAAGTGGCGTGGCGCGCGGCCGCTGCTCGCGCTCGGCGCGATCAACTGCCTGCTGACCGTGCTCGCGCTCGCCTGCTCGTCGGTCGCCGACGGCGGCACGCTGTTCCGGATAGCCACCGGCACGATCTCGGGCGACGACCCGGCGCTCGGCGAGCGCGACCTCGCCTTCGCGGCGGTGATCTTCCTGCTGATGTACACGCCGGTGCAGATGGCGATGTGGTACGCGCCGGTGTTCGTCGCGTGGCACCGGCTCCACCCGGTCAAGGCGCTGTTCTACAGCCTCGTCGGGGTCTGGCGGAACCGTTCGGCGTTCTCGGTCTACCTGCTCGGCTGGATCGCGGTCGCGATCGGGCTGTCGGTCGCGCTGCAGCTCGCCAAGCCGCTGCTGCCCGGCAGCCTGCTGCCGCTGCTGCTGTCGCCGCTGTCGCTGGTGATGCTGGCGGCGCTCTACTGCTCCTTCTGGCCGTCGTACCGCGACGTGGTCGAGGACGGGCCGGAAGGCGGGCCGCCGCCGATCGCGCCGCCGGCCTCGGCACTCTGAAACGCCCGGCGAAGCGCGGCGTGGCCCGAGGCCGGCCGACCGACTAGACTGGGGCACCCGCACAGACGGGAAGGAGACCCCATGCACCGCCGCCCCCTGCTCGCGTGCGCGCTCGTCGTGCTCGCGTCCCTCGCCGCGACGCCGTCACCCGCCCAGGACGCCTGGCCGAGCAAACCCATCCGCCTGATCGTCGACGGCCCGGCCGGCGGCATCAACGACATCTGGGGCCGGCGCTACGCGCAACGGGTCGGCGAGGCGCTCGGCCAGCCGATCGTCGTCGACAACCGACCCGGAGCGTCCGGCACGATCGCGGCCGAGGCGCTGGTCAAGGCGGCACCCGACGGCTACACGCTGTTCTACGGCGGCATGAACCCGCTGGTCGCGTACCCCGGCGCGGGCGGCGCGATCCGCTACGACCCGGCCAAGGACGTCCAGCCGATCGCGCTGGGCACGATCGGCTATCCGCTGCTGGTCGTCGGGTCCGGGTTCGGCGCGAAGACGCTGGCCGACGTGGTCGCACGCGCGAAGGCGCGCCCGGCCAACGACGAACTCACCTGCGGCACCGGCGGCCACGCGTCGGTCGGGCACTTCGCATGCATCCAGTTCGCGCGCGCCGCGGGGTTCAGGCTGCGGGCGGTCCACTACAAGGGCGGCTCGCTCGCGGCCGCCGATGCCGCGGCCGGGCAGATCCACCTGTCGTCCGGCTTCTCGTCGGAGCTCGAGCCGCTGACCGCGCCGGGCCGCGCGATCGCGATCGGACTGTACGGGCCGAACCGGCTGCCGAAGTTCCCCGACACGCCGACGATGACCGAGGCCGGCTATCCGAACATCGACCTGCCGAGCTTCAGCGGCTTCTTCGCGCCGGCGGGCACGCCCGCGCCGATCGTCGCGCGGCTCAATGCCGAGTTCGTCCGCGCGATGCAGCGTCCCGAGATGACGCAGTGGATCCAGGGCGCCGGCGGTGTCTGGATGCCGATGTCGGTCGAGGCGTTCGCGACGATGTACCGGCGCGAGCGCGAGAACTGGAAGCGGATGTCGGACGAGAGCGGGATCCGCGTCGAGTCGCAGTGACCGGGGGCCGCGATCGTCGCGGCCTCAGGTCACCGCCTCGAGCTTCGCCACCGACAGCGCGAGCCACTTGACGCCCTGCTTGCCGAAGTTGACCTGCACCCGGGCATCGGTGCCGCTGCCCTCGATGTCCAGGATCACGCCCTCGCCGAACTTCGCATGGGCGACCGTCTGCCCGACCCGCCACGGCAGGCCGCGGTCGAACTTCGAGGCGAGGCGACGGTCGGCGGCGGACACCTGCGGCGCGTCGCCGAGCCCGGAGCTGCGCCCGCCGCCGGACCACGCCGGCTCGCGCGCGCCGCCGCGGCCGGCGCCGTTCCAGCCGGCGTTCCAGCCCCCGCCGTCGTCCCATCCGGCCCGCGCGAGGCCGGTGCGCGGGGTCAGCCACTTCATCGACCCTTCGGGCAGCTCCTCGAGGAAGCGCGAGCGCACGTTGTAGCGGGTCTGCCCGTGCAGCATGCGTGTCTGCGAGAACGACAGGTAGAGCCGCTTGCGGGCACGGGTGATCGCGACGTACATCAGCCGCCGCTCCTCCTCGAGCCCGTCGACCTCCTGGGCCGAGTTCTCGTGCGGGAACAGGCCTTCCTCCAGGCCGGTGATGAACACCGCGTCGAACTCGAGGCCCTTGGCGGCGTGGACCGTCATCAGCTGCAGCGAGTCGGTGCCCTCGGCCGCCTGGTTGTCGCCCGCCTCGAGCGACGCGTGCGCGAGGAAGGACGCGAGCGGCGAGGCCTGCGGCGCGACGTCGGCATCGACCACCACGCCGTCGGCGTCGGGAGGCGCGTCGAGCGCCGGGCCCGCCTGTGCGGCGGCGCCCGTCGACACGCCGACGTTGGCCGGCACGTCCTGCGAGACGCCCTGCTCCGACAGGAACGCGGCCGCCGCGTTCACCAGCTCGCGCAGGTTCTCGATCCGGTCCTGGCCTTCCTTCTCGGTCTGGTAGTGCGCGACGAGGCCGCTGCGCTCGACGACGTGCTCGACCGCCTCGGGCAGCGGCAGCGCCGCGGTCTCGGCGCGCAGCCGCTCGACGAGCGCGACGAACGCGCCGAGCTTGCCCGCGGCCGCGCCGCCGCGCATCGCGGCGACCGCCGCGTACAGGCTCGTACCCGCCGCGCGCGCCGCGTCCTGCACCTGCTCGACCGTGCGCGCGCCGATGCCGCGCGCCGGGAAGTTCACGACCCGCAGGAACGCGGTGTCGTCGTCGGGGTTCTCCATCAGCCGCAGGTAGGCGAGCGCGTGCTTGACCTCGGCGCGCTCGAAGAAGCGCAGGCCGCCGTAGACGCGGTAGGGGATGCCGGCCGAGAACAGCGCGTGCTCGAGCACCCGCGACTGCGCGTTCGAGCGGTACAGGATCGCGACGTCGCTGCGCATCCAGCCCTCGCCGATCAGCCCGCGCGCCTCCTCGATCAGCCACTGCGCCTCCTGGCCGTCGCTCGTGGCCTCGTAGACGCGCACCGGCTCGCCGGCGCCGGCGTCGGTCCAGAGCTCCTTGCCGAGACGGCTCGCATTGCGGCGGATCAGGTGGTTCGCGCACTCGAGGATGTGCGCGTGCGAGCGGTAGTTCTGCTCGAGCTTGATCAGGTTCTCGACCCGGAACTCGCGCTCGAAGGCGGCCATGTTGCCGACGTTCGCGCCGCGGAACGCGTAGATCGACTGGTCGTCGTCGCCGACCGCGAACACCGCGGTCTGCGGGCCGGCGAGCATCTTGAGCCACTTGTACTGCAGGACGTTGGTGTCCTGGAACTCGTCGACGAGGACATGCCGGAAGCGCGCCTGGTAGTGCGTGCGCAGCGGCAGGTTGCGCTCGAGCAGCTCGTAGGAGCGCAGCAGCAGCTCGGCGAAGTCCACCACACCCTCGCGCTGGCACTGCTCGTCGTAGGCCGCGTAGAGCTCGACGAAGCGGCGGTTGTAGTCGTCGACGACCTCGACGTCCTTCGCGCGCAGCCCGTCCTCCTTGCAGCCGTTGATGAAGTGCATCAGGTTGCGCGGCGGGTACTTCTCGTCGTCGACGTTGCGCGCCTTCAGCAGCCGCTTGATCGCGGCGAGCTGGTCGGCCGAGTCGAGGATCTGGAAGGTCTGCGGCAGCGCCGCGTCGCGGTGGTGCGCCCGCAGCAGCCGGTTGCACAGCCCGTGGAACGTGCCGATCCACATGCCGCGCGGGTTGATCGGCAGCATCGCGGACAGGCGCGCGGTCATCTCGCGCGCGGCCTTGTTCGTGAAGGTCACCGCCAGCACCCCGGCGGGACTGACCTGGCCGGTCTGGATCAGCCACGCGATCCGCGTCGTCAGCACCCGGGTCTTGCCGCTGCCCGCGCCGGCCAGGATCAGCGCGTGCTGGTGCGGCAGCGTGACCGCCGCGAGTTGCCGCTCGTTCAGGTTCGCGAGTAGATTCGCCATCCTCCGATTCTACTTGGCGCCCAAGTGGCGCGAATGGCCGACCCCACCCATGCACCCCCTCTTCGACCTCACCGGGCGCGTCGCCCTCGTCACCGGCTCCACCCGCGGCATCGGCCTGGCGCTCGCCCGCGCGCTCGCATCGGCCGGCGCCCGGGTGGCGATCAACGGGCGCGACGCGGCGGCCGTCGACGCGGTCGTCGCGAGGCTGCGCGCCGAGGGCGTCGACGCGTCACCCGCGCCGTTCGACGTCACCGACGAGGCGGCGATCGAGGCGGCGGTCGAGTCGGTCGAGCGCGGCGTCGGGCCGATCGGCATCCTGGTGAACAACAGCGGCATCACCGTGCGGCGCCCGCTCGAGGACTTCGAGACCGCCGACTGGGAGCGCGTGATCGGCACGAACCTCGGCGGCGCGTTCAAGGTCGGCCGCGCGGTCGCGAGGCGGATGATCCCGCGCGGCGCCGGCAAGGTGATCAACGTCTGCTCGATCAACAGCGAGCTCGCCCGCTACTCGATCACGCCCTACGTGACCTCCAAGGGCGGGCTGAAGAACCTGACCAAGGGCATGGCGATCGACTGGGCGCGCCACGGCATCCAGGTCAACGGGATCGGGCCCGGCTACTTCGCGACCGACCTGACCGCGCCGCTCGTGGCGGACGCCGAATTCTCCGCGTGGCTCGGCAAGCGCGTGCCCGCGGGCCGCTGGGGCGACGTGAAGGAGCTGGGGGGCACCGCGATCTTCCTCGCGTCGGCCGCGTCGGACTTCATGACGGGGCAGGTGCTGTACGTCGACGGGGGGCTGACGGCGAGCGTCTGACCACGACGGAGGATCAGCGCGCCAGCCGCTTCGCGAGCATCGAGGTCAGCAGACCGAGCAGGATCGCCCATTCGAGCGACAGCGACACCGTCGCGACGAAGGTCACCGCGACGGGCAGCCGCTCGGCGGGTTCCTCGCGCCACATCCGCGCGATCTCGCGCCGATCGACCAGGCCCCAGGCGACCACGCAGAGCAGCCCCGCGATCACCGCGAGCGGCAGCAGCGGCGCGAGCGGCGCGACGAAGCCCAGCAGCACGACCAGCAGCACGGCGGCCGACGCGGCGGCGAGCGGCGTACGCGCGCCCGAGCTCACGTTGACCCCCGATCGGTTGAACGAGCCGCTGGTGGGATAGGCCGAGAAGAAGCTGCCGGCCAGATTCGCGAGCCCCTGCCCGACGAACTCGCGATTGCCGTCGAGCGGATCGCGGTCGCGCGCGGCGATCGCCCGCGCGATCGCGGTCGCTTCGGTCAGCGCGAGCAGCGTCATCACCAGCGTCGCGGCGAACAGGCTGCGCACCGTGTCGATCGACAGGTCCGGCATCGAGAGCGTCGGCAGCGCCGAGGGCAGCGGCGGCACCGAGCGCAGCGCGGGCGACTCGGGCCACGCGGCGTGAAGCGCCCAGCCGATCGCCGATCCGACGACGACGCCGACCAGCATCGCCGGCACCCATCGGTTGAGCGGCATCCACGCCCGGATCGCGACGATCGTCGCGACGCCGCAGGCGAGCGCCGGCCAGCTCGTCTCGCCGAGCCGCCCGAGCAGCGCCCCCACCCGGTCCGCCACCGACTCGCCGCGCGGCAGGTCGATGCCGAACAGCGGCCCGAGCTGCGAGGCAACGATCAGCACCGCCGCGCCGCTGGTGAACCCGACGATCACCGCATGCGGCACCAGGTCGGCGAGCCGGCCGGCGCGCGCGAGCCCGAGCGCGACCTGCACGGCGCCGACGAGGAAGGCGAGCGTCACCGCGAGGCTCGCGTACTGCGGCGAACCCGGCACCGCGAGCGGCGCGAGCAGCGCCATCGTCGTCAGCGAGATCGCGTTGGCCGGGCCGGTCACCATCAGGCGGCTCGAGCCGAACAGCGCCGCCACCAGGCACGGGACCATCGCGGCGTACAGGCCGTGCTGCGGCGGCAGGCCCGCGAGCGTCGCGAACGCGAGCCCCTGCGGCAGCACGACGATCGCGCCGGTGAGCCCGGCGAGCAGGTCGGCGCGCACGGTGCCCGGCTCGCGCCACGCGGGCACCCACTCGAGGAACGGGAGCCAGCGCCGCCAGCCCTCGCCGGCCTCGCGCGCCGGCGTGCTCATACCGTCGGCTGCCCGTGGTAGAGCCGCACCACGTGCTCGGCACGCGCGAAGAAGAGCCAGCGCTCGACCGCGACGCCGGCCAGGAGCGCCACCGCGGCGACCCAGCGACCCGCGGCCCCGGGGGCGAGCACCGCGACCGCGACCGGCACGCCGAGCGTCAGTGCGAACATCGCGAGGCGCAGCGTCGACGCCCGCTCGCGCGCGAGCCGGAATCCGAACTCGTTCGTGACGAACGTGGGGTTCACGTGGCCCGCATCGAGCAGCCGCACCCGCCCCTGCACGACCCCCTTCGGCGCGGAATCCGGCACCGCGAGCGCCTCGTTCAGCGTCGCGTGCACGCGCGCCGAGAACTTCGCGTCCCAGAGCAGCTTCACGAGCGCGGCCGCCACGACCGGTGCGAGCAGCAGCGTCGCCGACGGTGCGGCGCGATCGTCGCCGGCGAGGATCGCCGCCCACAGCAGCCCGCCGCTCGCGAGTGCGTAGAGCACGAAGCCGACCGGCGTGTGCCAGGTGCGCCAGCGCGGCACGGTGCGCAGGCACGCGTAGATCATCGCGGTGCAGGCGACGGTCGCGAGCGCGACCACGATCGCGAGCACCGCGGTGACCCGCGCGCGCGGGTCGCCGCCGACGCTGAACACCAGGTGCGCGGCGGCGAGCGGATAGAAGGCGAGCGCGAGCGCCGCCTCGCGCGACAGCCACGAGCTGCGCACGCGGGACAGCGCGCGCCACGCGTTGCGCGGGTTCGCGAGGTGCCGCGTCGACGCGACCAGGCCCGCGCTCACCAGCACCGCGACGATCGCGACGCCGACCCAGAACGCGCGCACCGAGCCGTCGATCCGCTCGGCGAGCTGCCACGCGAGGATCCACGCCGCGAGGCCGAGCCCCGCGCCGGAGGCGACGGTGAAGGCGACCAGCGACAGCGCCGGCTTCATCGCGCCGCCCTCGCCCGCTGGCCCACGCTCACAGCCGGATCAGCCGGTTGACCATCGACGCGAGCCGCCGCTGCAGCGTGCCGCGCGGCGGCGCCTCGGCGGGCGGCGGCACCTCGGGCGCCACGCGCGGCGGCAGGTAGCGGTTGGTCGGGCGGTAGCCGAGCTTCTCGAGGAGCGGCGCCCCGTCGCGCTCGCGGACCATCGTCGACACCGCGGACGACGGGTCGTCGAAGTCGCCGAAGTGCCGCGCGTGCGCCGGGCACGCGAGCACGCAGGCCGGCTGGCGCTCGGCCTCGGGCAGCGCCGTGTCGTAGATGCGATCGACGCACAGCGTGCACTTGCGCATCGTGCCGCTGGTCTCGTCGAGCTCGCGCGCGCCGTACGGGCAGGCCCACGCGCAGTAGTTGCAGCCCATGCACTTCTCGGCGTCGATCAGCACGATGCCGTCCTCGGCCCGCTTGTACGACGCGCCGGTCGGGCACACGGTCACGCAGTCGGCGGTCTCGCAGTGCATGCACGACATCGGCACGTTCAGCGTGCGGCTCTCCGGATACTCGCCCGCCTCGTAGTGGCGGACCCGGTTGAACCAGACGCCCGAGGGCGCCGCCCCCTGCGGGTCGTAGTCGGGCGCGCCGCCGGCCATCAGGCTCGCGCCGTTCCACTCCTTGCACGCGGTCGCGCACGCGTGGCAGCCCACGCACGCATCGATGTCGATCACCAGTCCCAGGCGGCTCATCCCCGTCGCCCCTCCCTGCTCTCGCCGCTCACGGCGCTTCGGCCTTCGTCACCCGCACCTTCAGGTCGTACCACGCCGCCTGCCCGGTGATCGGGTCGCTGTTGGTGAGGCTCGCCTCGCCGGGCCGCGACGGCAGCGTCTCGCTGATCAGGTGGTTCAGCAGGAACCCGACGTTCGACTCGGCCGCCTCGGGCGACAGCCCCCAGGTGCCGGCCATCTTGCCGATCGCGTTCCAGGTCCATACCGTATTGCGCTCGCAGCCCTCCATCGTCCGCAGCCGGCAGCGGATGCGGCGGTGCGGGCGCGCCGCATCCATCCGCGCGTTCGCCGGCGTGCCCGGCTGCGGCGCGACCGGCGCGTGCATCGAGTCGACCCAGACCCAGTCGCCGTCGGCCAGGCCGAGCTCGGCCGCGCGGTGGGCGTTCATGTGCAGCGCGTTGTCGGCGACGATCTGGCGCAGCCACGCGTTCTGGCTGTCCCACGAGTGGTACATCGTCGCCGGCCGCTGGGTGATCGCGTGGAACGGGAACGCATCGGGGCCGGCGTCCTCGTCGGTGCGCGCGGTCTCGATCGGCGGGTACCAGAACGGCAGCGGGTCGAAGTAGGTCGCCAGCCGCTCGCGGTCCTCGGGCCGCTCGGGACGCGGGCCGTCGTAGAGCCCCCGCCCCGCGAGACGGAACGTCTGCAGCGGCTCGCTGTAGAGCTGCATCGTGATCGGCTCCGCCTTGCCGATGAAGCCGGCCTTCGCGGCCGCCTCCAGGTAGTCGCGGTTCGCGAAGCGCATGTACTTCTGCGAGTCCGGCCAGTGGTGCGCGAAGAATGCCTTGTTCCCGACGTACGCGTCCCACTGCTTCGGGTTCGGCGCGCCGACCAGCGAGGCCTCGCCGTCGGCGCCGCGCCAGCCGGCGAGGAAGCCGATGCCGGGCGCGCGCTCGTAGCGCACGATGAAGTCGGCGTAGTCGGCGTACTTGGGCGCGCCATCCGTGTCGACGAACGCCGGGAACCCGAGCCGGCCCGCGAGGTCGACCAGCACGTCCTGCCACGGCCGCACGTCGCGGTCGGGCGGGAACAGCGGGTGGCGGATCGCATCGGCCGCGGCGTCCGGCTCGGAAATCGGCCGGTCGAGCAGCGAGATCGCGTCGTGGCGCTCGAAGTAGGTGGTGTCGGGCAGCACCAGGTCGGCGTAGCGGACCGTCTCGGAGTCGAACGCGTCGGACACGACGACGAACGGGATCCGGTAGTCGCCCGCCTCGTCCTTCGCGACCAGCATCGCCTGCGTGCCGGTGGTGTTCATCGACGAGTTCCACGCCATGTTCGCCATGAACAGCATCAGCGTGTCGATCGGGTACGGGTCGGCCTCGACCGCGTTGCGGATCACCATGTGCATCAGCCCGTGGGCCGCGATCGGGCTCTCCCACGAGTAGGCCTTGTCGATCCGCAGCGGGCGGCCGTCGGCGTCGAGCGCGAGGTCCTCGGGCCGCGTCGGGAAGCCGAGCAGCGGGCGCGCGGAGGGCGTGTCGGGCGCGGCGAGCCGCGCGGCGTCGTTCTCCGGCAGCAGCGGCGGCGGCGCGGGCTTCGGGAACGGCGCGCGCGAGCGGAAGTTGCCCGGCCCGTCGAGCGCGCCGAGCAGCATCTGCACCAGGTGCAGCGCGCGGCAGGTCTGGAAGCCGTTGCTGTGCGCCGAGACGCCGCGCATCGCGTACATCGCCACCGGGCGGCCGACCACCTTCTCGTGGCGCGTGCCCCAGGCATCGGTCCATGCGATCGGCAGCTCGATCGCCTGCTCGAAGGCGACCTGCGCCATCTCGAGCGCGAGTCGCTCGATCTGGTCGGCCGGCACGCCGCACTGCTGCGCGACCGCCTCCGGCGCGTAGCCGGGCTCGAGCACGCGTGCGGCCGCCAGCGTCATCGAGGTCCGCACCCGCTCGCCGCCGGGCGCGACGAACTCGCCGAAGAGCGCGGGGGCCACGCCCGGCGCGTACGGCGCGGGCGCGCCCGCCTGCTGGTCCCACAGCAGCGGCCGCCCTTGGGCGTCGCGCAGGAACAGCCCGTCGCGCGAGGTGCCGGGCGCATCGATCACCAGCCACGGCGCGTTGGTGTAGCGGACCAGGAACTCCCAGTCGAACAGCTCGCGCGACATCAGCACGTGCGCGATCGCCATCGCGAGCAGGCCGTCGGTGCCGGGGCGGATCGGCACCCACTCGTCGGCGATCGACGAGTAGCCGGTGCGCACCGGGTTCACCGA
>JBILTM010000335.1:0-3335 GCA_044371545.1 Burkholderiaceae bacterium | reverse complement strand
TCTCGCCGCGCGCGGAGCGGCCCGCCTCGCCGCCGCACTGAGCTCGCCCCGCCGGCCGCCTCGGCGCCATCCTCGGTCCCGTGAACGCGCCCCCCGTACCGGCTCCCTCGCGCGCCGCCGTCTGCTGGAGCGGCGGCAAGGACGCCTGCCTCGCGTGGCTGCGTGCCCGCGAGGCCGGGCTCGACGTCGCGACCTTCCTCACGATGTGCGACGCAGAGGCCGCGAGCCTGTCGCACGCGCTGCCGCGCCGCTGGCTCGCCCGCCAGGTCGCCGCCTGCCGCGTGACCTGGCGGCCGGTCGAGGTGCCTCGCGTGCCCGGCGGCTACGCGGCGGCGTTCGACGCCGCGCTTGCCGCGCTGCGCGCCGACGGCCACACCCACGTCGTCTTCGGCGACATCGACCTCGCCGCGCATCGCGACTGGATCGCGCCGCGCGTCGAGGCGGCCGGCCTCGTCCCGGTGTTCCCGCTGTGGGGCGAAGCGCGCGCCGCGCTCGCCGCCGAGGTCGTCGCCCGCGGCATCCGCGCGCGCATCGTCGCGGTCGACCTCGGGCGGGCGCCGGTCGCGCTGTGCGGCACCGACTACGCCGAGGCGCTCGCGGCCGGGCTGCCGCCGGGCGTGTGCCCGTGCGGCGAGGACGGAGAGTTCCACACCGCCGTGACCTTCGCGCCGGGCATGTCGGCGCCGGTGCCGCTGCCGGACCGGGGCATCGTCGTCGAGCCCTCGCCGCCGCCGCTCGCGCCCACGCGGATCGCGCGGCTCGTGGTCGCGCACGAGGGCATCCCGTCCTGATCGCCGCCCGGGGCGGCGTGTGGTCCGACGCCCCGCGTGGTAAACTTCGAAGGTTTACCCGCCTTCGTCGCGAGCTTCCAGAGCTCAGCCGATCCGACGCACAGCGAGCCGTCCCGGACCCACCGCGCCCATCTCGGGTGCGCGGCCCCGGCGCGCGGCCACGAGCACGGCCCGGCGATACCGGGGGCGGGCTTCCAGACCCAGGAGCCGTCCTTGCTGCCCCAACTTCCGCCCGCCGTCCTCGCGCTCGCCGATGGCACGGTCTTCCGCGGCCACTCGATCGGCGCGCCCGGCCGCACCGTCGGCGAGGTGGTGTTCAACACCGCGCTCACCGGCTACCAGGAGATCCTTACCGATCCCTCGTACTGCCGGCAGATCGTCACGCTGACCTATCCGCACATCGGCAACTACGGCGTGACGCCCGAGGACGCCGAGGCGACCCGCGTCCACGCCGCCGGACTCGTCGTCAAGGACGTGCCGCTGCGCGCATCGAACTTCCGCGCGACCGCGACGCTGACCGACTACCTGCGCGGCGAAGGCGTGCCCGGCATCGCCGGGCTCGACACGCGCAAGCTCACCCGGATCCTGCGCGAGAAGGGCGCCCAGGCCGGCTGCATCGTCGCCGCGGCCACGCCCGGCGAGACGATCGACGTCGACGCCGCGATCGCCGCCGCGCGCGAGTTCCCCGGCCTCGCCGGCATGGACCTCGCGAAGGTGGTGAGCGTCAAGGAGCCCTACCCCTGGCGCGCGGGCTCGTGGCGCCTCGAGGGCGGCCACCCGGCCGACGCGCCCGCGTCGGCGAAGCGCCGCTTCAAGGTCGTCGCGTTCGACTTCGGCGTGAAGCGCAACATCCTGCGCCTGCTCGCCGACCGCGGCTGCGAGCTCACCGTCGTGCCCGCGCAGACGAGCGCCGCCGAGGTGCTGAAGCTCGCGCCGCAGGGCGTGTTCCTGTCGAACGGCCCCGGCGACCCGGAGCCCTGCGACTACGCGATCGCCGCGAGCCGCGAGCTGATCGAGCGCGGCCTGCCGACCTTCGGCATCTGCCTCGGCCACCAGATCATGGGCCTCGCCTCCGGCGCGCGGACGATGAAGATGAAGTTCGGTCATCACGGCGCGAACCACCCGGTCAAGGACCTCGAGACCGGGCAGGTGCTGATCACCAGCCAGAACCACGGCTTCGCGGTCGATCCCGACACGCTGCCCCCGAACCTGAAGGTCACCCACGTGTCGCTGTTCGACGGCTCGATCCAGGGCCTCGCCCGCACCGACCGCCCGGCCTTCTGCTTCCAGGGCCACCCCGAGGCGAGCCCCGGCCCGCACGACATCGCCTACCTCTTCGACCGCTTCATCGCCCTGATGGAACGGGCCTGACCATGCCCAAGCGCACCGACCTCAAGAGCATCCTCATCATCGGCGCCGGCCCGATCGTCATCGGCCAGGCGTGCGAGTTCGACTATTCCGGCGCGCAGGCCTGCAAGGCGCTGCGGCAGGAAGGCTTCAAGGTGATCCTGGTCAACAGCAATCCGGCCACGATCATGACCGACCCGGAGACGGCCGACGTCACCTACATCGAGCCGATCACCTGGCAGGTCGTCGAGAAGATCATCGCCAAGGAGAAGCCCGACGCGATCCTGCCGACGATGGGGGGGCAGACCGCGCTCAACTGCGCGCTCGACCTGCACCGCCACGGCGTGCTGGAGAAGCACGGCGTCGAGCTGATCGGCGCGTCGCCCCAGGCGATCGACAAGGCCGAGGACCGGCTGAAGTTCAAGGAGGCGATGACGAAGATCGGCCTCGGCTCCGCGCGCTCGGGCATCGCCCATTCGCTGGAGGAAGCGTGGGCGGTGCAGAAGACGCTCGGCTTCCCGGCGATCATCCGCCCGAGCTTCACGCTCGGCGGCACCGGCGGCGGCATCGCCTACAACGCCGAGGAGTTCGAGACGATCTGCAAGCGCGGCCTCGAGGCCTCGCCCACCAGCGAGCTGCTGATCGAGGAGTCGCTGATCGGGTGGAAGGAGTTCGAGATGGAGGTGGTCCGCGACCGGCGGGACAACTGCATCATCGTCTGCTCGATCGAGAACCTCGACCCGATGGGCATCCACACCGGCGACTCGATCACCGTCGCGCCGGCGCAGACGCTCTCCGACAAGGAATACCAGCTGATGCGCGACGCGTCGATCGCGATCCTGCGCGAGATCGGCGTCGACACCGGCGGCTCGAACGTGCAGTTCTCGATCAACCCGGCCAACGGGCGCATGATCGTGATCGAGATGAACCCGCGCGTCTCGCGTTCATCGGCGCTGGCGTCCAAGGCCACCGGCTTCCCGATCGCCAAGGTGGCGGCCAAGCTGGCTGTGGGCTACACGCTCGACGAGCTGTAGTACGACCTCACCGGCGGCGCCACGCCGGCGAGCTTCGAGCCGAGCATCGACTACGTGGTGACGAAGATCCCGCGTTTCGCGTTCGAGAAGTTCCCCGCCGCCGACCCGCACCTGACCACGCAGATGAAGTCGGTGGGCGAGGTGATGGCCATCGGCCGCACCT
>JBILTM010000334.1:0-3340 GCA_044371545.1 Burkholderiaceae bacterium | reverse complement strand
ACCTGCTGCGGGCGCTGGTGGCGAAGGGGCTGATCGAACAGGGCTTCGGGCGCGTGCGCGTGCCGGCGCCGCGGGCGCTGCTGGCCGGACTCTGAGCGCGGGCCCGGCGCGGAAGGTCGGCCCTGCGTGCCGCACGCATGCGGCGGAACGCGCGGCGGGACGCGCGGCGGGCGCGCGCGTCGACGCGCCGCTCACGCTCGGGCATCCTTGTGTCCTGCCGTCCGGCCGCCCGCGTGCGGGGCCGGATCGGATCGAGCCGCCGAAGCGGCCCCCTTACCAGGAGACACCGACATGAACGCAGCAGCGCGCCCCCCTCGCCGCGACGCCCCGGTCTCGAGCCCGCGCCGGCGCCTCGCGCTGGGCATCGCGGGCCTCGCCGCGCTCGCATCGCCCGCCGTGCGGGCGCAGGCGGCCTGGCCCACCCGCACGGTGACGCTGCTGTGCCCGTTCCCCCCGGGCAGCGCGACCGACGCGATCGCGCGCGCGCTGGCCGCCCACGTGAGCCGGACCGTCGGGCAGCAGGTGATCGTCGAGAACCGTCCGGGTGCCGCCGGCACGGTGGCGGCAGGCGTCGTCGCCCAGTCGTCGAACGCGGACGGACACCTCATCTCGATCGTCCCGGCCACGCTGTTCAAGGTGCCCCACCAGCAGAAGGTCCCCTACGACCCGCTGAAGGACCTCACCTACATCATGAACTTCTCGGGCTACACATTCGCGCTGGTCGTGCCCGACGCGTCGCCGTGGCGCAGCTTCCAGGACTTCGCGTCGTTCGCGAAGGCGAACCCCGGCAAGGTCAACCTGGGCAGCAGCGGTACCGGCAGCACCGGCCACGCCGCGTCGATCAAGGTCGCGCAGAAGATCGGCGCCGAGATCACGCACGTGCCGTTCAAGGGCGGCTCCGAGGTGCTGCAGGCCTTCGTCGGCGGCCACATCAACGCGGTGATCGACGGCGGCTGGGCGCAGGTCGAGAAGCAGGGCAAGGGGCGCGTGCTGATGGTGTTCACCGAGAAGCGCATCGCGCGGCTGCCGGACGTCCCCACCGGGGTCGAGTCCGGCATCGATCACGTCGCCCGCAGCCCGATCGGGCTGGTCGGCCCCCGGGGGATGGACCCGAAGGTCGCACGGGCGATCCACGACGCGTTCAGGGCGGCGCTGTCGGACCCGGCCTACCAGCGCCACCTCGAGACCTTCGACCTCGAGGACGCCTACCTGAGCGGCGAGGACTACTACCGACTCGCGCAGCGGATGTGGGTGGAGGAGCGCAAGGTGCTCGAGGACGTCGGGCTGATCCCGAAGTGACCCTGTATCCTGGACGGCCATGCCCACCGCCGCACGCATCGACCCCACCGACCTCTTCACGCCGCAGGAGTGGGCGGCGCTCGCCTCGAAGTCGCGCTGGCGCGGGTTGTGGCTGGTGGCCCACTGCTGGGGCGCGATCGGCGCGTGCATGGTGCTGGGCGCCCTGTGGCCGTGGCTGATCCCGGTGCTCGTGCCGCTGGTGGCGGCGCGCCAGCTCGGCCTGCTGATCCTGATGCACGACGCGGCCCACGGGCTGCTGCACCCGAACCGCCGCATCAACGACTGGGTCGGCCGGTGGCTGTGCTCGTCGGCCCTGCCCGAATACCGCAAGGCGCACCTGCAGCACCACCGCTTCACGCAGCAGCCCGAGGATCCCGACCTGCCGCTGTCGCGTCCGTTCCCGATCGAGGCCGGGTCGCTGCGGCGCAAGATGCTGCGCGACGTCACCGGCGCGAGCTTCCTCAAGCTGCGGCTGGGCATCGATCTCGAGGCGCGCAGGCGCGGGGGCGCGGCCCCGGGGGCCAAGGCCACCGACCTGCTGAGCACCGGGCTCGACCCGCGCTTCGTCTGGGGCAACCTGGGCTTGCTCGCCGCGTTCGCGCTCGCCGGCTACGCGTGGCTCTGGGTCGCGCTGTGGCTCGTGCCGCTGGCGTTCTGGTTCCCGCTGATCTACCGGATCCGCAACATCGCCGAGCATGCGCTGGTGCCGGTCGGCGAGCCCGATCCGTACCGCCACGCGCGCACCACGCTCGCCTCGTGGTGGGAGCGCGCGGTGCTCGCGCCCTACTGGGTCAACTACCACGGCGAGCACCACCTGTTCACGCAGCTGCCGTGCTGGAGCCTGCCGCGCGCGCACGCCTTGCTCGCGCAGCGCGGTGCGCTCCAGCGGATGCTCGTCGCCCCGGGCTATGCGGACGTGCTGCGGCTCGCGGTGAAGCCCCGACCGGTCGACGCGGCCGCCTGAGCGGCGCACGAACGTCGCCGGGGCACACCGGCCCCGGGGTTCACGGCGCCGACGCGAGCGCCAGCAGCGTGTCGAGCAGCACGTTCGCGCCGCGCACCAGGTCGTCCGGCTCGGTGTGCTCGCGCGGGTTGTGGCTGATGCCCTTCGCGCTCGGCACGAAGATCATCGCGGCCGGACACAACCTCGCCATCATCTGCGCATCGTGGCCCGCGCCCGAGGTCATCCTGCGGGTCCGGTGACCGCGCGCGTGCGCGCCGCGCTCGATCAGCCGGACCAGCCGCTCGTCGAACCGCACCGGCTCGAGGCGGACCAGCCGCCGTGTCTCGACGGCGACCGACTGCGCCTCGGCGAGGCGCCGGACGAAGTCCGCGAGCTCCGCCTCCGCGCGCTGCAGCGTCGCCTCGTCGGTGTTGCGCAGGTCGACCGACACCGTGGCCCTCGATGCGATCACGTTGATCAGGTTCGGATGCAGCGCGATCGAGCCGACCGTGGCGACCTGGCTGCCGCCGTACCGCTCGGCGAGTTCGCGCACGAAGACCGCGACCGCCGCCGCGCAGTGGCCGGCGTCGCGGCGCAGCCGCATCGGCGTCGTCCCCGCGTGGTTGGACTGGCCGACGAAGGTGAACGCCTGCCACGAGATGCCCTGCAGGTCCGCTACCGCGCCGATGTCGACGCCCTCGGCCTCCATCACCGGGCCCTGCTCGATGTGGAGCTCGACGAACGCATGCGGCACGATCGCGCCGCAGGGCATGTCGCCGGCGTACCCGATCCGCGCGAGCTCGTCGCCCAGGCGCGCGCCGTCGGTGCCGACGGTGTCCAGCGCCCGCTGCAGCGGCCAGCCGCCTGCGTACACCAGCGAGCCCATCATGTCCGGCTGGAAGCGCACGCCCTCCTCGTTGGTGAACGCGGCGACCACCAGCGGCCGGTCGAGGACGATCCGGCGCTCGTTCAGCCACCGCACCACCTCGAGGCCGGCCATCACGCCGTAGTTGCCGTCGTAGCGCCCGCCGGTGGCGACCGTGTCGATGTGCGAGCCGGTCATCACCGGGGCCGCGTCGGTGCGGCCGGCGCGTATGC
>JBILTM010000166.1:0-11712 GCA_044371545.1 Burkholderiaceae bacterium | reverse complement strand
CGGCGAAGTCCCGGTCACTGGGACACGACGATCGGTTCCAGCTTGAACGCCTTCGCCGCTGACATCAGTCGGCCGTCGCGCTTGATGTCGGCGACGAACCGGTCGACCCGCGCGAGCCACGCGTCGTCGCCGGGCGCGACCGCGTAGCCGTAGCCGAGCGGATGGACCGGCTTGTCCGGCGCCATCACCCTGGCCCAGTCGGCGTTGTCGACGACGCGCCGGCTGTACGCGTAGTCGGTCATGAACACGTCGACGCGGCCGGCCTGCAGCTCGCGCTCGCGCGTCGCCGGCGGCTTCACCGAGACCAGCTCGGCGTTGCGCAGCGCCGACTTCATCACCGGCTCCATGAACGTGCCCGCCTGGACCGCGACGACCCGGCCGGGGCGGTCGATGTCGTCCCAGCTCTTCACCGTCGGGTGCGCCTTCGTGGTCACCGCCCAGATGTCGCTGCGCAGGTAGGGCTGCGTGAAGCGCACCTTGGCCGCGCGCTCCGGCAGCATGCCGACGCCGAACATCGCGACGTCGCAGCGGTCGGCGAGCAGGTCGCCGGCGAAGGTCGCGAAGCTGGTGTCGACGTAGGTGACGCGCACGCCGAGGTCCTTCGCGAACTCGCGCGACAGGATCTCGTCGAGGCCCGAGAGTTCGCCGCTCTTCGGGTTGCGGAACGTGATGCCGTAGTAGTCCGGCCAGATGCAGACCCGCAGCGCGCCGGCGACCCGGATCCGCTCGAGGCGGTCGCCGGTGGCCGGGGCGGGTGCGGTCTGCGCGTGCGCTGTGGCGGACGCTGCGGCGAGGGCGAGGCAGGCGAAGAGGCGGCGCATCGTGGGATCCGGAGGTGAGGGGTCGCGACGCACGACGGAGCGGTCACGCTTCGCGCGAGGCTATTCGTCGCGCGGGACCCCCTCAACGCGGCGCGGACGGGCGGTGCGGCCGGGTGCCCCGGCGGCCGGGCGTCCGTGGCCGGGGGGCCACGACCCGGCCGCGCAGAGGGCTTCGCGCGGGCTGGTACGCTTGCGCCCCGAGCCGCCGGAAGGAGCCGCCATGGACACTGCCGCCCCCCACGTCGCCGCCGAGACCGTCGAGCGGCCCCGCCGCATCGAGCGCCTCGTCGTCGGCCAGCCGACCTCCGATGGCGCGGGCGTCAGGCTGCTGCGCGTGCTGACCCAGCCGCTGCAGCGCCGGCTCGACCCGTTCCTGATGCTCGACAACTTCCGCAGCGACGATCCGGACGATTGGATCGCGGGCTTCCCCGACCATCCGCACCGCGGCTTCGAGACGGTCACCTACATGATCGCCGGCCGGATGCGCCACCGCGACAGCGCGGGCAACGAGGGGCTGCTCGAGGGCGGCGGCGTGCAGTGGATGACCGCGGGCCGCGGCGTGATCCACTCCGAGCTGCCCGAGCAGAGCGAGGGGCTGATGGAAGGGTTCCAGCTGTGGCTGAACCTGCCCGCGAAGGACAAGATGCGCGCACCCTGGTACCGCGACTTCGCGGCCGGAGAGCTGCCGGGCTTCGAGACCGCCGAGGGCGTGCGCGTCGTCGCGATCGCGGGCCGCAGCCACGGCGTCGACGGCGCGGTGCTGCGCGAAGGCACCGAGCCGCTGTACCTCGACCTGCAGCTGCCCGAGGGCGCGCGCTTTGCGCAGGCGCTGCCGGCCGACCGCAATGCGTTCGTCTATCCGTACCGCGGCACGGTCGAGATCGAGGGCACCGCGGTGCCCACGGGCCGCATGGCGGTGCTGTCGAACGCGCCCGGCGCGGACGGCGTCGCGCTGCGCGCCAGCGGCGGGCCGGCGCGCGCGCTGCTGATCGCCGGTCGGCCGCTCGGCGAGCCGATCGTGCAGTACGGGCCGTTCGTGATGAACACCGCCGACCAGATCCGCGAGGCGGTGCTCGACCTCCAGGCCGGCCGGCTCGCCTGAGCCGCGGCCGGCCGCGCGGCGCGTCGTGCCGGGGCGCGCCGCCGCGCCGCGTCAGTGCTCGATGCCGAACGCCGCGCGCATCCCGCGCACCGCCTCCTGGTGCGGCGTCCACATCCGCCCGCCGATCACGCCGCCGTCGACCACCAGGTCGTGGCCGTTGACGAACGAGGACGCGTCGCTCGCGAGGAACACCGCCGCGTGCGCGATGTCGTCGACCAGGCCCGCGCGCGGGATCGGCTGCATCTTCGCGAGGCCGACCTTGACCGCCTCGGCCGTGGCCTCGGCGCGCTCGGCGGGCAGCCCGAGCGCCTTGCCGAAGATGCCGGTGGCGATACCGCCGGGCGAGACGGTGTTGACGCGCACGTTGCGCTCGCCGAGCTGCATCGCCGCGCAGCGCGTCAGGTGGATCACCGCGGCCTTCGCGGCCGAGTAGACCATCGAGGTCGAGTAGCCGGCGCGGCTGCCCGCGATCGAGCCGTTGTTGACGATGCTGCCCGAGCCCTGCGCGGTCATGATCGGCGCGACGTGCTTCATGCCGAGCATCACCGAGCGCAGCAGCGTCGCGATCGCCGCGTCGAAGCCCTCGACCGGGATCGTCTCGATGCCGCCGACCGGCGCCGGGCCGCCGGCGTTGTTGAACAGGCAGTCGATGCGGCCGTGGCGCGCCATCGTGAAGTCGACCAGCGCCTTCACCTGCGCCTCCTCGGTGACGTCGGTGCGCAGGAACGCGCAGCGCGCCCCGATCGACGCCTCCACCTCGCGGCCCTCGGCCTCGCGCCGGCCGGCGATCACGACGTGCGCGCCCTCGGCGGCGAACACCTCGGCGGTGCGGCGGCCGATGCCGCTGGTCGCGCCGGTGACGATGCAGACCTTGTCCTTCAGTCGGGCCATGGAAGCCTCCTCGCTGCGGTTGGGTGTCGAGCGGCGATGATAGGCAGGGTGCGGCGCGACCCGGGCCGCGGCGCCGTTCCGGTTCCGGCCCCGCGCGCCACCGCGGGACGGGCCGGCGGCGACGTGCAGGGATAATCCGCCCGATGCGCACCGACACGCGCGCGGCCGGCATCGCGGCCGCGATCGCGACCATCCTGATCTGGACCGCCTTCATCGTGATCGCACGCGCGATGGCGCTGAAGTCGCTGACCCCCTGGGACATCGTCGCGCTGCGGATCGCCGGCGCGGCGCTGGTGCTCGTGCCGTGGGGCGCGTGGCTCGTGCGGCGCCGCCGCGCGCAGGGCCGCGGCGACGCGTCCTGGCTCGGCGTGTCGCCGCTCGGCGCGCGGCTCACCGTGACCTGCGGCCTCTTCGGCGGCATCGGCTACGCGGTGTTCGCGTACGCGGGCTTCGTGCACGCGCCGGCCGCGCACGGCTCGGTGCTGCTGCCCGGCATGCTGCCGATGTGGACCGCGCTGCTGTCGGTCTGGGTGCTGCACGAGCGGCTGTCGGCCGCGCGGCTCGGCGCGCTCGCGCTGATCCTCGTCGGCGGCGCGCTGGTCGGCGGTGCGTCGCTGCTCGTGGCGTTCGACGGGGGCGACGTCTGGAAGGGCGACCTGATGTTCCTGGTCGCCTCGGCGAGCTGGTCGACCTACGCCGTGCTGATGCGGCGCGAGCGGCTCGATCCGGTCGAGGCGACGATCGCGATCACGGTGTTCGCCGCGCTCGCCTACCTGCCCGCCTGGGCCGCGCTCGGCGCCGCGGGCTGGATCGAGACGCGCATCGCGACCGCGCCGCTCGGCGAGATCGCGTTCCAGGCGCTGTGGCAGGGCGTGGGCTCGGTCGTCGTCTCGGGCATCACCTTCGCGACGATGATCCGCGCGTTCGGCCCGGTGCGCTCGACGATGCTGACCGCGCTGGTGCCCGGCCTGTCCGCGACCGGCGCGGTGATCTTCCTCGGCGAGCCGCTCGGGCTGAACCTGGTGGCCGGCCTCGCGCTCGTGACGATCGGCATCCTCGTCGGCGTGCGTGCCGCGGCGCGCGGCACGCCGGATGCGAGCGGCGGCCGGGCAGGCCCCGCCCCGGGTCGGCTATGATGCTTCCGCCTCAACCGGGAGCGAGGAGCCGAAACGTGCCGTACCCTGCGGTGCTCAAGTCGATCGCGCGCAGCATGCCCGTGATGGGGTGGGTCGTCGAAGAGCGCGACCGGCTGCGGGGCGAGGTGCAGCGCCTCGCCGTGCAGCGCGACACGCTCGGCCAGAGGCTGGCGGACCTCGAGCAGGAGCACGAGGCACTGCTGCGCCGGGTCGTCGAACTCGAGGCCGATCGAGACTACCGAGCGAAGCTCGAGCGGGAGATCGAGCACTTCAAGGACGTGGACGTGCACGCCCTGCCGCCGATCTTCCACTATTGGTCGAACACCCATCTGCGGCCGCTGTTCGAGGCGTGCGGCATCGACGACATCGACGGGTTCTTCGCGCAGCACCTGTTCGAGTCGGCCCGCCGGTGCGACGTGCCGGCACGCTTCGTCAGCATCGGCTCGGGCAACTGCGATCTCGAGGTGCGGGTCGCGACGCGCCTGCGGGCGATGGGCCTGCAGTCCTTCACGCTCGAGTGCCTGGAGCTCAATCCGCACATGCTGGCCCGCGGCCGCGAACACGCTGCCGCGGCCGGCGTGGCCGACCTCGTCGAGTTCGTCGAGGGTGACTTCAACGCGTGGCGCCCGCGCGGGCCATACTCCGCCGCGATGGCGAGCCACTCGTTGCACCACGTCGTCAATCTCGAGGGCCTGTTCGACGGGATCAAGTCGTCGCTGCCCGAAGGCGGGCGCTTCGTCGTCTCCGACATCATCGGCCGCAACGGCCACCAGCGGTGGCCCGAGGCCCTCGAGCAGGTTCAGGCGCTCTGGCGCGAGATGCCCGAGCGCTGCCGCTACAACCTGCTGCTGAGTCGGCACGAGCCCGAGTACGTGAACCACGACTGTTCCACCGAAGGCTTCGAGGGCGTCCGCGCGCAGGACATCCTGCCGCTGCTCGTCGAGCGGTTCGACTTCCCGGTCTTCGTCGCGTTCGCCAACGTGATCGCGCCGTTCGTCGACCGCGCGTTCGGGCACCACTTCGATCCGGAGTCGGCGTCCGACCGCGCGTTCATCGATCGCATCCACGCGATCGACGAGGACGGGTTCCGGTCGGGCGCGCTCAAGCCTACGCAGATGATCGCGGTGATGAGCCCCTCTGCCGTCGCGTCGCACCGGGTCGCGCGGGGCCTCACGCCGCAGCGTTCGATCCGGCCGCCCGACTGACGCGGCCTGCCGGCCGCGTGCGCGACTCAGCCTTTCGTCGAGGCGCCGCCGCGCAGCTTCTGCACCGCGAAGAGCAGCACCACCGCGCCGAGCACCGACGCGATCCAGCCGGCGCCCTGGCCTGCCGTGTACCAGCCGAGCGCCTGGCCGACGAAGCCGGCGACGAACGAGCCGCCGATGCCGAGCAGGATCGTCATGATCCAGCCCATCTTCTGCCCGCCGGGCATCACGAGGCGGGCGATCGCGCCGACGACGAGGCCCACGAACAGGGTGCCGATCAGTCCCATGGGGACGCTCCTTGAGAGGGGTGAAGGCGAGATGGTGCCACGCCCGGCATCAGGCCGTCGCGAGCCGTGCGCGCATCCGCGCCGGCAGGCGCCGGCGCTCGAACAGATCGCGCACCTCCGACAGCGCGAGGTAGCGTCCGCCGGGCCCGTCCTTGCCCATCACCTTCAGCAGCACCGGCCACTCGCCGTCCATCAGCCTGCGGTCGATCGCGCGACGGCGTCCGGCGGCGCGCGCGAAGTTCGCGTCCATCATCCGACGCAGGTCCTCGAGCGAGAGGCCGCGCTCGCGCCGACCCTCGGTGTCGACCCGGTCGCTCGCGAAGTCGTCGAGCCGGTCGAGCTCCGCGCGGACCACCCGAGCGTTCGCGTCGAGGATGCCGGAGCCGGCGCCCTGCTTGTCGAGCGGTCCGCCCCGCAGCGCGTCGAGCCGCAGCCCGCCCGTGGCGTTGCGCGCGACGTCGAGCGGGCCCAGGCCGTTGGCGATCAGCGCGATCGCCCGGATCGCGGCGCCCGGCAGGCGCGGCGAGCCGTCGCCCGCCTCGCCGACGCGCACCACGGCGTCGGCGACGTCGCCCGGCCGCGCGGTGCCGTCGGGCAGCAGGCCTTCACCGACGAGCGCCCGCAGGAAGGGGCACGGATCGTTCGGCGACGCGGGACGTCCGGGCGGCGGGCGCGGCATGGCGGGCTCCAGGGGCGAAGGCCCGATCGTAGCCGGGCTGGCCCGCGGCAGGGTGGGGGTGTGGAACGACGCTTCGGAACCGGCGCTGCCCGGCGAGGAACGGCCGCGCTACGATCCGGCGCACCCGGCACCGACTCGGTCCGGCCCCGTCCACGATCGGAGATCCCGGATGCGACGAGCACGACGCGAAGCCGCCGCGACGCCCTGGAGCGCCCGATGACCGCCGCCCCGACGCCGTTCGACTTCTCCCACCCCTACGAGCGCATCGTCCCGCGCCCGCGGATGCCGGGCTTCGCCGCCGTGATCGACGGCGTCGACCTGACGCGTCCGATCGACGCGCCGACCCGCACCGAGCTGCGTCGCGCGCTCGCGCAGTTCGAGGTGATCTTCTTCGACCCGCAGCCGCTGACGCCCGCGCAGCATGTCGCGCTCGCCGAGGTCTTCGGGCCGGTGTCGGGCGGCTCGTTCTTCGAGCGGCACCCGGAGGTGCCGGGCATGGAGATGATCGTCAACGACGCCGAGCGCCCGCCGGGCATCGATGTCTGGCACACCGACCTCAGCTGGCAGCCCGAGCCGCCGATGGGCACGGCGATCCAGATCGTCGAGACCCCGCCGCACGGCGGCAACACCTGCTGGGCGAGCACCAGCAAGGCCTTCGCCGCACTGTCGCCGGGCCTGCAGGCCTACCTGCGCCCGCTGACCGCGACGCACACCTGGGAGCGCAGCGGCTTTCGCGACGCGCTCGCCAAGCGCGGCACGGACGCGCTCGTCGAGGCGGTGCGCCGCTATCCGCCGGTCTCGCACCCGGTCGCGCTCGTGCATCCCGACAGCGGCCGCACCTGCCTGTACGTCAACGGCGCGTTCACCAAGCGCATCGACGGCATCGACTACCGCGAGAGCGAGGCGATGCTCGCGATGCTGACCGCGTGGATCGCGCGGCCCGAGTTCGTCGTCCACCACGCGTGGACGGCGCACGGCATCGCGGTCTGGGACAACCGCTGCACCCAGCACTACGCGCTCGCCGACTACTTCCCGCACCGCCGCGTCAACCGGCGGGTCACCTTCGACGTGCCGGGCTCGGCCGGCCACGGCAACGTCAACGCCGAGGTGCTCGGCGGGCGGGCGCTGGGCTGACGGACGAGGTCGGCGCCTTCGCGGCGCCGCGCCGCCGCGGGACGGCGGGCGCCTTCGTGCCGGGCGCCTTCGCGGCGCGCGGCCCGGCATCCGGCGTCCCGAGCATCCGCAGCAGGTCCGCCCGGACCGCCTCGATGTGCCCGGCGAGGAACGCGCAGGCCTCATCGATTCGCCGCGCGCGTGCCAGCGCGATCAGCGTCGCGTGCTCGCGCTCGGCGCGCCGGCGCGCGGCGTCCGAGGACAGCTGCACGCGGGTGTAGCGGTCGCTCTTCTGCAGCAGCGCCGCGACCACGTCGCGCGTCTGCGGCAGCGCGGCGCGCGCGTAGAGCGCCGCGTGGAGCTCCTGGTTCAGCACGCCCCAGCGCGCGTGGTCGCGCTCGCGGAACGCGACCGCAAAACGGGCCTGCACCGCGTCGATCGCGTCGAGGTCCTCGTCGGTCAGCCGCCCGAGCGAGTCGCGGAAGAGCCGCGTCTCGAGCAGCACCCGCAGGTCGAAGACGTCGTTGACCTCCTCGAGCGAGAGCTCGGTCACCACCGCGCCCTTGTGCGGGACCATCTGCACCAGCCCCTCGGCCTCGAGCTGGAACAGCGCCTCGCGCACCGGGATCCTGCTGACCCCGAAGCTCGCGGCGAGCGCGTCCTGCCGCAGCTGCGTGCCCGCCGGGTACGCGTTGCTCAGGATCTGCTCGCGCAGCCGGTCGACCACGGCGCTGGCGAGGGTGCGGTGCTTGAGGTCGGTCAGCATGGCATTGACACCCAGATTTTATACAATATACGATCGTTCGCATGAGCACCGCAAACGCGTCCGACGCGCCGCCGAACGGACCCCGGTCGGGCGTCGCGACGCCGGTCCGCGCGGTGCTCGCGCTGTCGGCCGGCATCCTGCGCGTCGAGCGGGTGCTGATCATGGGCTTCATGGCGCTGCTGCTCGCGCTGATCCTGCTCAACGTCGTCACCCGCTACGCGGGCCTCTCGCTCTACTGGGTCGACGAGTCCTCGGTCTACTCGGTGGTCTGGCTGGCCTTCATCGGCGGCTCGGCGATGACGCGGCTGCGGCTCGACTTCGCGATGACGATGCTGACCGAGAAGCTCTCGCCCGCGGCCGCGCGCCGCGCGAAGGTCGCCGCCGGGCTGTGCGTGGTGGGCTTCGCGGTCGTGCTCGCCTGGATGTGCGCGCTCTGGCTCGATCCGGTGGGGATCGCGCAGGCCGGCTTCGACGCCAAGCGGCTCGCCGCGGCGACCTTCAACTTCGTCTACACCGAGCGCACCCAGACGCTGAACTGGCCGTCGTGGGCGCTGTACCTGATCGTGCCGATCTTCTCGGTCACGCTCCTCGTGCACGGTCTCGCGAACGTGCTCGAGGACCTCGGCCTCGCGCCCGCGGCGAAGTTCGCCGGCTTCGAGATCGGCGCGGGCGAAGGGATCAACTGATGCTGACGCTCGGCGCCTTCGCGCTCGCGCTGCTGATCGGCGTGCCGATCGGCCTGTGCCTGTGCCTCGGCGCGATCGTCTACATCGCCGCCTCGGGCAACCCGCTGCTCTTCACCAACTACCCGCTGCAGCTCTTCGGCGGCGTCGACAGCTACGGCCTGATCGCGATCCCGCTGTTCATCCTGATCGGCGAGATCATGAACGGCGGCGGCATCACGCAGCGCATCGTGCAGCTCGCGATGGCCTTCGTCGGCGCGATGCGCGGCGGGCTCGCCTACGTGAACGTGCTCGCCAACATGCTGGTCTCCTCGATCCTCGGCTCGGCGACCGCGCAGGTCGCGATCATGGCGCAGATCATGGTCCCCGAGATGGAGCGCAAGGGCTACGACCGCACCTTCGCGGCCGGCCTCACCGCCTACGGCGGCATGCTCGGCCCGATCATCCCGCCCTCGGTGATGTTCGTCGTCTACAGCACGCTCGCCCAGGTCGCGGTCGGCGACATGCTGATCGCCGGCATCGTGCCGGGCGTGATCCTCACCGCGATGTTCTGCGCGATCCTCGCGGTGCTGGGCGTCATCCACCGCTTCCCGCGCGGCGAGCGGCGGAGCTGGGGCGAGCGCGCGCGGATCGTCGCCGCCACCGCGCCCACGCTCGCGATCCCGATCGTCATCGTCGGCTCGATCCTGACCGGGCTCGCCAACGCCACCGAGTCGGCGGCGGTCGGCGCGGTGGTCGCCGCGCTGGTGGGCCGGTACTGGACGAAGGAGTTCCGCTTCGAGCGGCTGCCCGAGATGCTGCTGCGCGCGGGCGTCTACGCGGCGATCGTGCTGTTCCTCGTCGCGGCCGCGTCGGTGTTCTCGTGGGTGCTGATCTACGGGAAGATCCCGCAGGCGATCGCCGCCTCGGTGCAGCAGGTCGCGAAGGACCCGGTCACCTTCCTGCTGCTGGTCAGCCTCGCGCTGCTGGTGATCGGCACCGTCATCGACGGCGTGCCCGGGCTGATCATGACCGTGCCGATCCTGCTGCCGATCGCCACCGAGGTCTACGGCATCGACCCGCGCCACTTCGGCGTGGTGGTGGTGGTCAACCTCGTGCTCGGCCTGCTGACGCCGCCGGTGGGGCTGTGCTTCTTCGTCGCGGCTGCCGTCACCGGCGCGAGCCCGGGGCGGATGTTCGTCGTCACGCTGCCGTTCTTCGTCGTGTCCTGCGTGCTGCTCGTGCTGCTCTGCCTGTATCCCTCGCTGTCGCTGATGCTCCTCAAATGACCCACCGAACCCTTCCGGAGATGTCCATGTCCGTCACCCGCCGCCAGGTGCTCGTCGCCGGCTCGATCGCGTCGCTCGGCTTTCCCGCCATCTCGGTCGCCCAGCCTCGCCAGCTGCGACTGGGCATCCTCACGCCCAACGGCCACCCCTGGAATCGCGCGGCACTCAAGGTCGCGGACACGCTGAACGAGGAGACCAAGGGCCGGCTCACGATGACCGTGTTCCACTCCGGCCAGCTCGGCAACGAGGCCGCGATGCTCCAGCAGATGCAGTCGGGCGCGCTCGACATGGGCTGGATCATGGCCGCCGAGCTCGGCTCGCGCGTGCCCGCGATCGCCGCGATCACCGCGCCCTACGTCGTCGACTCGACCGACAAGATCGCGAAGCTCGTGCGCCACCCGACCGCGATGAAGCTGTTCGACACGCTGCCCGGCGAGACCGGCACCATCGGCCTCGCCTGGGGCATCACCGGCATGCGCGCGGTGTTCGCCGCCCGCGACGTCTCGAAGCTCGCCGACATCAAGGGCATGAAGCTGCGGATCAACCCCACGCCCGCGTACCGCGACTTCTACCAGCTGCTGGGTGCGGCGCCCACGCCGATCCCGACGCCGCAGGTGTTCGACGCGATGTCCAACGGCCAGGTCGACGGGCTCGAGGCGGACCTCGAGTTCTCGTGGAACCAGCGCTTCGACAAGGTCTCCAAGTCGATCCTGCAGATGAACGCGATCTTCATGCCGGTGATCGCGCTGGTGTCCGGCCGGGTCTGGCAGGGGATGCCCGCCGCCGACCGCGACCTGATCACGCGCGCGACCAAGGCCGCGCTCGACACGCAGGTCAACGAGCTCGCCGGCAACGAGCCCAAGCTGATCGAGCAGTTCAAGGCGACCGGCATCCCGATGCGTACCGCGAACCGCGCCGACGCGGAGGCCGTCGTCGCCGAGTACGACAAGATCTGGCTGCCGAAGGCGCCGATCCTCGCCGAGCTGCGCAAGGCAGGCCAGAGCCTCTGAGCGGCCCGCGCGACCCACGACCCCACACCGCCCCACCCAGGCAGGAGCGCACCATGTCCGCATCGATCTTCTCCGGCGTGATCCCCGCGCTGATGACCCCGTGCGGCGCCGACCGCCGGCCCGACTTCGACGCGCTCGCGCGCAAGGGCCGCCAGCTCGTCGACCTCGGCATGAACGCGGTCGTCTACTGCGGCTCCATGGGCGACTGGCCGCTGCTCACCGACGAGCAGCGGATGGAGGGCGTCGAGTGCCTGGTGAAGGCGGGCGTGCCGGTCGTGGTCGGCACCGGCGCGCAGAACCCGGCGCGGGCCGCCGCGATCGCCGCGCACGCGCAGCGCGTCGGCGCGGGCGGGCTGATGGTGATCCCGCGCGTGCTGTCGCGCGGCAGCTCGGCGGCCGCGCAGCGCGCGCACTTCGAGGGCATCCTCGGCGCCGCGCCGAAGCTGCCCGCGGTGATCTACAACAGCCCGTACTACGGCTACGAGACCCGCGCCGACCTGTTCTTCCAGCTGCGCCGCGCGCACCCCAACCTCGTCGGCTTCAAGGAGTTCGGCGGCGCGGCGTCGCTGCGCTACGCGGCCGAGCACATCGTCGGCGAGGACCCCGGCGTGTCGCTGCTGGTCGGCGTCGACACCCAGGTCTTCCACGGCTACGTGAACTGCGGCGCGGTCGGTGCGATCACCGGCATCGGCAACGTGCTGCCGCGCGAGGTGCTGCAGCTCGAGGCGCTGTGCCGCAGGGCTGCGGCCGG
>JBILTM010000333.1:0-3396 GCA_044371545.1 Burkholderiaceae bacterium | reverse complement strand
CTGGAGCGCCGCGTCGAGGTCGTGCGCGCCGACCTCTTCCCCGAGGGGCGCGCCGCCGTCGTCGTCTGCAATCCGCCGTGGGTGCCGGCGCGGCCCGCGTCGCCGCTGGAGCGCGGGGTCTACGACGAGGACGGGCGGATGCTGCGCGCGTTCCTGCAGGACCTCGCCGCGCACCTCGAGCCCGGCGGCGAAGGCTGGCTGGTGCTGTCCGACCTCGCCGAGCACCTCGGGCTGCGCGGGCGCGACGCGCTGCTCGCCGCGTTCGAGGCGGCCGGGCTCGAGGTCGCCGGCCGGATCGACGCGCGGCCCGCCCACCGCAAGGCGGTCGACCGCAGCGACCCGCTGCACGCGGCGCGCGCCGCCGAGACGACGTCGCTGTGGCGGCTCGTCGTGCGCGGCGCGCCCGGCCCGTGACACGGTCCGTTCCACGGGGGGCGCGCTACCGGGCGCGGTCACGCCGTGGCACGCTGGCGCCCTGATCCGCCAGGAGACCCCCGCATGCCCCGCCTGTCCGGCCGATCCGCGTTCCTCGGGCTGCTCGAGGACGAGGGGATCACGCACCTGTTCGGCAACCCCGGCACGACCGAGCTGCCGATCATGCACGCGCTGCCCGAGCATCCGGCCCTCCACTACGTGCTCGGCATGCAGGAGAGCGTCGTCGTCGGCATGGCCGACGGCTTCGGCCGCGCCTCGGGCCGGCTCGTCGCCGCGAACGTGCACGTCGCGCCCGGCCTGTGCAACGCGATGGGCGCGCTCTACAACGCGAAGTTCACCGGCACGCCGCTGCTGCTGACCGCGGGCCAGCAGGAGCAGGGACACGGGCTCACCGAGCCGCTGCTCTACGAGCCGCTGGTGCGCATCGCCGAGCCGCTGGTCAAGTGGGCGGTCGAGGTCAACCGGCTCGAGGACCTGCCGCGGATCGTGCGGCGCGCCGCGAAGATCGCGACCACGCCGCCGACGGGGCCCGTCTTCGTCTCGCTGCCGGGCGACATCCTGAACGCCGAGGCCGAGCTCGACCTGCTCGCCTGCAGCCGCGTCGAGACGCGCGTGCGCCCGTCGGACGCGCTCGTGGACGCGCTCGTGCGCCGGCTGCTCGCGGCCGAGCGGCCGGTGATGATCGTCGGCGACGAGGTGGTGAAGAGCGACGCGCTCGACGAGGCCGCGGCCTTCGCGCGCGCGCTCGGCTGCGCGGTCTGGCAGCAGCCGGTGGGCAACGGCGCGCACTTCCCGTCCGAGCATCCGTGCTACCGCGGCACGCTGCCGCGGGCGCAGCCGAAGGTCCGCGAGACGCTCGCCGCGCACGACCTGCTGGTCGTCGTCGGCGCGGACCCGCTGTGCATGTCGGTCTACAGCGAGGTCGAGCCGATGCCGCCCGGCATGCCGGTCGTGCAGGTCGGCCTCGTCGAGCGGCACGTCGCGAAGAACTGGCCGGTCGAGCTCGCGGTGCTCGCCGACGTGCGCGAGACGCTGCGCGCGCTGACGCCGGCGCTCGAGGCGGCGGGCGGCGACGCGCACGCGGCGCGCGCGCGGGCCCGCGTCGCCGCGCTCGCGGCGGACGACTGGACCCGCCGGCGCGAGGCGCTGGTCGCGACGATCTCGCGCGCCGCGGCGCACCGGCCGATCGACACCGACTGGGCGGTGCTGCAGATGATCGACGCGCTGCCCGACGACGCGATCGTCGTCGACGAGGCGCTGACCGCATCGCGCCATGTGCCGGCGCTGCTGCGCTACCGCGAGCGGTTCGGCTACCACGCGATGGCCTCGGGCGGCATCGGCTGGGGGCTGGCCGCGTCGGTCGGCGTGTCGCTCGCGCATCCGGGGCGCCCGGTCGCGTGCCTGACCGGCGACGGCAGCGCCATGTACACGATCCAGGCGCTCTGGACCGCCGCGCACCATCGGCTGCCGCTCAACGTCGTGCTGGTCAACAACGGCGGCTACCGGATCATCAAGCAGCGGCTGCTGTCGTTCCACGGCAGCCGGCGCTTCGTCGGCATGGACTTCGCCGATCCGCCGGTCGACTTCTCGGCGCTGGCCGCGTCGATGGGCGTCGAATCCGTCCGAGTCGACGACCCGCGTGCGGTGCGCGACGTGCTCGCGGACGCGTTCCGGCGGCCGGGCACGAAGCTGATCGAGCTGATGGTCGACGGGAGCGTGTAGGCCGATGCGCTCGGACGGTCGGGATGCCGAGCGCGGCGCGGCTGCGCCCTCGGGGCCGCTCTACGGCATCCAGGTGCAGGTCTGCGGCGACGCCTGGGTGATGGTCGACTGGGGCGGGCACGCCGATGCGAACGTCGCCGCGCGCGCGCTCGCAGCGCGGCTGCGCGCGAAGCCGCCGGCGTTCTGCGCCGAGGCGGTCGCGGGCGTGCGCACGCTCGCCGTGCGGCTGCCGGACGAGGAGGGCGGCCGCACGCGGGCCGCGCACCGCGAGACCGCGCTCGAGTGGCTGCGCGGCTGCGCGGCCGACGCGCTGCGCTGGGAGGCGCCGCCGGGACGCCGCGTGGTGCTGCCCGCGTGCTACGACGCGTCGCTCGCGCCCGACCTGGAGGAGGTCGCGCGCGCGGTCGGCCTGTCGCCGGCCGAGGTCGCCGAGCGCCACGCGGCGAGCACCTTCACCGCGATCGTGATCGGGTTCATGCCGGGCTTCGCGTATCTCGACGGGCTCGACCCGACGCTCAAGGTCGATCGACGCGCCTCGCCCCGGCCGGTCGTGCCCGAGGGCGGCATCGCGATCGCCGGGCGGCAGACCGCGGTGTACCCGACGCCGACGCCGGGCGGCTGGAGCCTGATCGGGCGCTGCCCCGCGCGGCTGTTCGACCCGTCGCGCGCGCGGCCCGCCCTGATGGGCGAGGGCGACACCGTGCGCTTCGAGCCGATCGACCTCGCGACCTTCGAGCGGATGTGGAGCCGCCGGTGAGCGCCGCACGATCGCATCGGAGGCGCTCGCGCCCCCTCGGGGGGCTGGGCCGCAGGCTCGTGGGGGCACCATGAGCGCCGCGCCCGCGATCGAGGTGCTCAAGCCCGGCCTGCTCACCAGCGTGCAGGACCAGGGCCGCCCCGGACGCGCGGCGCTCGCGCTGTCGCGCGGCGGCGCCGCCGACCCGCGCGCGATGGCGCTCGCGAACGCGCTGGTCGGCAACGCGACCGGCGCGGCCGGCCTCGAACTCACCGGCCCGGGCCCGATGCTGCGCGTCGAGGCCGACGCCTGGATCGCCTGCGTCGGCGCGCGCCACCGCTGCCGCGTCACCCGCGCCGACGAGGGCGGGGCCGGCGTCGCGTTGCCGGCCAACCGTCCGGTGTTCGTGCCCGCCGGTGCGACGCTGCGCTGGCAGGCGCCCGAGGCCGGCTGGCGCAGCTGGCTCGCGATCGCGGGCGGACTCGCGCTGCCCGAGGTGCTCG
>JBILTM010000332.1:0-3409 GCA_044371545.1 Burkholderiaceae bacterium | reverse complement strand
GGTCAAGGCGCTCGGCATCTTCCCGTCGATGTTCCCGATGCACACGTTCTACTGGGGCGACTGGCACCGCGACTCGGTGTTCGGGCCGGAGCGCGCGGCCAACATCTCGCCGACCGGCTGGCTGGTGCAGCGGGGCATGATGTTCTCGTCGCACCACGACGCGCCGGTGGCGCTGCCCGACACGATGCGCGTGCTGTCCGCGACCGTGACCCGCACGACCCGCAGCGGCCAGGTGCTCGGGCCGGAGCACCGCGTCGAGCCGATGGTGGCGATCAAGGCGCTGACGCTGTGGCCGGCCTACCAGCATTTCGAGGAGAAGACCAAGGGCTCGATCGAGGTCGGCAAGCTCGCGGACTTCGCGATCCTGTCGGACAACCCGCTGACGGTGCCGCGCGAGTCGCTGGTCGACCTGAAGGTGATGGAGACGGTGAAGGCGGGCCGCACGGTCTGGCGGCTCGACCCGCTGCGCAAGGTCTCGGGCTGCGCGGAGTCGCCCGACTGCCGCGACGCGCTCGCGATGCTCGAGCGCCGGCTCGCGCTGTACGCGGCGCTGTCGCCGACGCGCCCCGCCGCGCCGCGGTAGCACGCGACGGGACCGATCGGAGACGCGGGGGTGCGCCCGCCGCCCGCCCGTCGGGCGTTCGCGTGCGCTACTCCGCCTTCACGCCCGCGACGCGGACCACCTCCGCCCAGCGCGCGATGTCCTCGCGCACGAAGGCCGCGAAGGCCGCACCGTCGCGCGCGTTCGGCGTCATGCCGTTCCTGGTCAGCGTCTCGCGCACCGCGGGCTGGCGCATCGCCTCCATCGTCGCCTCGCGCAGCCGCGCGAGCGCCGCGGCCGGCACGCCGGCCGGCGCGAACAGCGCGAGCCACGCGTCGGCCTCGACGCCGGCGACGCCCGCCTGCGCGAGCGTCGGCAGCTCGGGCAGGTAGGGCGAGCGGTTCGGCGACGCGACCGCGATCGCGCGCAGCTTGCCCGACTGCACCTGCGGCAGCACCGTCGGCGTCGTCGCGAAGCTGAGGTTCACGTGGCCGCCGAGCAGGTCCGCGAGCAGCGGCGCCGAGCCCTTGTACGGCACGTGCGCGAGGTCGGTGCCGGAGCGCACCTTGAAGAGCTCGAGCGCGAGGTGCGAGGCCGAGCCCGGGCCGGTCGAACCGGCGGTCAGCTTGCCGGGATCGCGCTTCGCGAGCGCGACCAGCTCCTGCGCGGTCCTCGCGGGCACGTCGGGTGCGACGACGACCAGGTGCTGCAGGTCGGCCAGCCCCGCGACCGGCGCGAAGTCCTTCACCGGGTCGTAGCCGCCGCCCTGCGGCAGCAGCGAGACGTTGGTCGCGTGGGTCTGGTTCGTGCCGAACACCAGCACGTGGCCATCGGCTGCGGCCTGCGCGACGCGGCGCGTGCCGATCGAGCCCGCGCCGCCCGGCACGTTCTCGACGACCACCGGCTGGCCGAGCGTCTTCGCGAGCTCGGCGCCGACCGTGCGCGCGAGGAGGTCGGTCGGGCCGCCGGCCGGGTACGGCACGACGATCGACACCGGGCGGCCGGGCGACCAGGTCTGCGCGGTGGCGGGCAGCGCGGTCGCGGCGGCGGCTCCGGCGGCGAGCGACAGGAATCGGCGGCGATCGGTCGGAGCGGGGTTCATCGCGGACACTCGATGGGCGGGCGGGCGCGCCAGCGTACCCGACGGCTGCGACGCTGGGGAAGCGCGATGCGGCGATAATGACGTCGCGATGACCCCGACGCGCTCCACGCCCCCGCCGCCGTACGCCGCCGCGCTCGCCGCCGCGATCGCCGCCGCGTCCTTCGCCGCGCCCGCGCCCGCCCGCGCGGCGGACGGGCCGCGCGCGCACGAGGTCGAGGCCGCGATCCCCGGCACGCCGTGGACGGCGGTCGCCGCCGAGGGCGAGGGCGAGCCGCGCAGCATCGGCAGCTACACGCTGCGCGTCTACTTGCCGGCCCGCGAAGGCGGCGCGCGCGACCGCTTCGTCGCCGGTGCGCTGCGCCCGCGCGACGGCACGGTGGAATCGATCCGGTTCGCGGATCTCGATCGCGACGGCTCGCCGGAGCTCGTGGTGGTGCTGCGCTCGGTCGGCACCGGCGGCTACCAGTCGGCCGACGCGTACCGGCTGCGCGGCGGCGTGCCGCGCTTCGCCGCGTCGGTCGAGGGGCTGCCGGCCGACGACGAGCCGATGCGCGCACTGTCGGCCAAGCTGCGCCCGCGCGGCCGCTGAGCGGCCGATGCGCCGGCGCGGTACGGCTCGCGCTGCAGGAGCACGCCGTCGCGTGGCGCCGCTGCGGGTTTCCGCAGTGCCCGCCCGCACCGGCGCGCCGCATCATCGACCCGGATGCGATCACCGGATCGCCGGCCTCCTGGTAGCCCCGCCTTGACCCGCCCGCCCGCCGTGCCGTCGTCCCCCGCCGCCTTCGACGCGCCCGGCCTCGTGCTGCTGGTCGAGGACAACGACGCGGTCGCCGCCGCGACCGGCGCGCTGCTGGAGCACTTCGGCTGGCGCGTCGCCCACGCGCCCGACGCGGAGACCGCGCTCGAGATGATCGAGTGCGGCGCGGTCGTGCCGGACGCGGTGCTCGCCGACATCGCGATGCCCGGCGAGTTCGACGGCGCGGAGCTCGCGGTGCACCTGCGGCGCACGCGTCCGGAGCTGCGCGTCGTGCTGATGACCGGCTACGTCAAGCAGGTCCACCGCGCGTCCGCGGAGGGCGGCTTCGACCTGCTGCCGAAGCCCTGCGCGCCCGCCGAGCTCGCGGCTGCGCTGCTCGGCCGCCGCTGAGCGGGCGATCCGCGCTCAGCGGCGCGCGAACTCGAACTGAGCGACCGCGCCCGCGAGGCGCTCGGCCTGGTCCTTCAGGCTGATCGCCGCGGCCGCGCTCTGCTCGACCAGTGCCGCGTTCTGCTGCGTCATGCCGTCGAGCTCGCCGACCGACTGGTTGACCAGCCCGACACCCGCGCTCTGCTCCTGCGCCGCGCGGCTGATCTCGCCGATCAGCGTGCCCGTCTCGCGGACCGACTCCACGATCCGGCCCATCGTCGCGCCGGCCTCGCCGACGAGCCGCGAGCCCTGCTCGACGCGGTCGACCGACTCCTCGATCAGCGTCTTGATCTCGCGCGCCGCGTCGGCCGAGCGCTGCGCGAGCGTGCGCACCTCGCTCGCCACGACCGCGAAGCCGCGGCCCTGCTCGCCGGCGCGCGCGGCCTCGACCGCCGCGTTCAGCGCGAGGATGTTGGTCTGGAACGCGATGCCGTCGATCACCGAGATGATGTCGGCGATCTTGCGGCTGCTCTGCGTGATCTCGGCCATCGTCGAGACCACCTGCTCGACCGACTGCCCGCCGCGCGTCGCGACCTCGGAGGCGACGCTCGACAGCCGGTCGGCGTGGTCCGAGTGCTCG
>JBILTM010000331.1:0-3438 GCA_044371545.1 Burkholderiaceae bacterium | reverse complement strand
TGGGCATGGGATGGATAGTGAATCGCACACAATGTAATTGCAGGCAATTAGATGATGTGCAATGTAATGCGGGGAAAAAAGGGCCGACCGCCGCGGCGGTCGGCCCGACCGGTCCGGCTCGCGCACGCGGCGCGCACCGGACGTCAGCGCACACGGGTCAGGGCGTCGTGATCGCGCCGAGCGCGACGACCTCGAAATCGGAGCCGCGGATCCGGGCGAGCTCGGCGGCGAGCCGCGCCACGTCCCAGCCGGGGTCGGGCGCGCCCTCGAGCGTCAGTGCGGGGCCGACGCCGACGACGATCGCGCCGTAGGTCTTGAGCGCCTGCAGGATCGCGCGCGCCTCCACGCTCGCGTCCGCCGGAATCGCCACCTCGGCCTTCAGGCGCAGCCGTGCACCTGCGGGCGGCAGCGCCGCATCGTCGGTCTGTGCGACCGGGCCGCGCGCCGGCGCGACCCAGGCGGCGCGCAGCGCCGGCACGGTGATCCGGAGCGCGTGGCGGATCGAGCCGGAGGCGGCCTCGTCGTGCCGCACGAGCCCCGGGAAGACCGGCATGCCGGCATCGCCGGACGGGCCGGCCGCGTCGGCCGCAGCGGCGTTCGCGAGGTCGAGCCGCCACGCGGCCGCAGCCACCGCGGTCCAGCCGCCGCCGGCGACCGGCGAGGCGCCGCGCAGTTCGTAGAGCACGCCGGCGTCGCGGTCGAGCACCGACAGGCGCGCCGACGGGTCGGCGGAAGCGGGCATCGACGCCGGGATCGGCCACGCGCGCGGCGTCGCGTCGCCGGCCACGCTCACCGCCACGCGCGGCTGCGTCCGGTCGACGACCGCGTACGGCACGCCGGCGAGCAGGCCGAAGCCGACCTTCAGCGACGCGCCGCCGCCGATCGCGGCCACGAGCGCCGACGACGCGGCCTCGGTCGCGCTCGTGAGCACGTCGCGGTTCCACGCGTCGGTCGCCGGGAACGGGAGCGCGCCCGACAGCGTCGTGCCGACGCCGGGCAACGCCGCGACCGGCACGCCGTAGCGGACCTTGCCGGACAGCACCGGCACCGCGGCGAGCGAGGAGGGCGTGGCCACGCCGGCCTCGACCGACAGGCCGAGCGGCTTGGAGACGGCGGCCGAGTACGACTCGCCGGCGATCGCGGACGTCGGCGGCGCGTCGGAGATGTCGTCGCCGCAGCCCGCGAGCAGCGCGGCCGCGAGCGCGGCCGGCGCGAGCCGGAACGGGTTCGCCGCTCCGCCGGGCAGCCCGCACCGGGGGAACAGAACACGAGACAGAGCCATGACCGGAACTGTATGTGCGGGATCGCACGCCCGGTCGGCCGTTCAGGCGGCCGGATCGACCGTTCAGGGGGTCCGTGCGTCGATCGTGCCGGCAACGAGGGCGATCAGGCGGTCAACCCCCTCGGTCTTCACCCATCTCGCGACCATGACCAGGTCTCGGTGCGGATCGACCCAGACGGTGTGGCCGCCGGCGCCGATCATGAACCAGCTGCCGGGGCCGGCCGACGGGTAGACACGGCCCCGATCGCCGTTGAGCCAGACCAGCATCCCGTACCAGGGCGCGATCGGACACGGCGCCGTCATCCGATCGATCCAGGCCTCGGACAGCAGCACGCGGCCCTCCCAGCGGCCCTGCTGCAGCAGCAGCCGGGCGACACGCGCCTGGTCGCGCGCCGAGATCGACACGCCGCCGCCCCAGTGCGTCCCGCCAGGCACCGACTGCACGCGCCGCACGACGCCGTCGCCACCGCGCAGCTCGACCCACGCGTCGTCGTAGCCGACCCAGCGCCAGTCGGAGGTCGCGCCGATCGGGCGCAGGATCGCCTCGTCGAACACCTCGGGCAGCGGCCGGCCGAACAGGTGCATCAGCGCGAGCGACAGCTGGTTGATGCGGACGTCGTTGTATTCCCAGTAGGTGCCCGGCGCGCGCAGCGGCCGCGCATCGCCCTTGCGGCCCGCGGCCGCGCCACCGCCGTAGGCGACGACGCGGTACCGGTCGACGGTGTCGGGCAGGCCGAGGCAGCGGCCCTCCCACTCGCTCGTCTGCTGCAGCAGCTGCGTCCAGGTGACCGCGGCGTTGTGAGGCGAGTCGAAGCCGATGCCGGGCAGGCGCGCGCGGACCGGCTCGTCGGGATCGGGCAGCAGGCCCGCGTCGTGCGCGACGCCGGCGAGGATCGCGAGGTACGACTTCGCGACGCTGAAGGTCAGGTCCGCGCGGTCGGGCTCGCCCCAGGCGGCGAGCTCGCGGCCGCGATGGAGCACGACGCCCGACGCAGGGCCGCGCGCGTGCACCGGACCGCGCAGCACGTTCCACGGCGGCGGGTCCTGCAGGTGGATGCCCCAGTGCGCGGGGTCCGCGACCGGGTCGCGCGCCCAGTCGATCTCGTGGGCGATCGCGTGCGCGACGGCGTCGTCGAAGGTGCTCATCCGGTCGATCCTATACGATCGCATCCGTCCGACACCGACCAGGAGACACCGCGATGAACCCCGCCGTCCGCAGCCACACGCTCGGCGACCTGCTGCGCCGCACCGCAGCCCGACTGCCGGGCAAGCCCGCGATCCGCTGCGGCGCGACGGCCTGGACGTTCCGCGAGTTCGACGCGGTGGTGAACCGGCTCGCCAACGGCCTGGCCGCGGGGCACGCCGGCGCGCCGGTCGGCGTCGGCGACCGCGTCGCGGTGCTGTCGCGCAACTCGCACGCGTTCGCCGCGCTGCGCTTCGCGCTCGCGCGCCTCGGCGCTGTGCTGGTGCCGATCAACTTCATGCTGAACGCCGACGAGGTCGCGTACATCCTGAAGCACTCGGCCGCGCGGCTGCTCGCGGTCGGACCCGACATGGTGAAGCTCGGGCAGGACGCGGCCGCGAAGGGCACCTCGGTCGCGCACACCGTCTGGCTCGAGGGCGAGGACCCGGCCGAGCCGCCGGCGGGCATGACGACCTTCGCGGGCCTGCTCGCAGACGACGCGTCGGCGCCCGCGATCGAGCTCGACGCGCGGATGCTCGCGCAGATCATCTACACCAGCGGCACCGAGTCGCTGCCCAAGGGCGCGATGCTGACCCACGAGGCGGTCTGCTGGGAGTACGTGAGCTGCGTCGTCGAGGGCGAGATCGCCGAGTCCGACTCGATGCTGCACGCGCTGCCGCTCTACCACTGCGCGCAGCTCGACGTGTTCCTCGGGCCCGCGGTCTACGTCGGCGCCTCGAGCGTGATCACCGGCAAGCCGACGCCCGACAACATCCTCGCGCTGCTCGCCTCGAACCGCATCAACTCGTTCTTCGCGCCGCCGTCGATCTGGATCGCGCTGCTGCGCTCGCCGGCCTTCGCGACGACCGACCTGTCGGCGCTGCGCAAGGGCTACTACGGCGCGTCGATCATGCCGGTCGCGGTGCTCAAGGAGATGGCCGAGCGGCTGCCGCAGGTGCGGCTGTGGAACTTC
>JBILTM010000165.1:0-11950 GCA_044371545.1 Burkholderiaceae bacterium | reverse complement strand
ACCGCCGGACCTACATCGGCTCGATGCCGGGCAAGATCTTGCAGAGCCTGACCAAGGTCGGCGTGCGTAACCCGCTCTTCCTGCTCGACGAGGTCGACAAGATGGGCATGGACTTCCGCGGCGATCCGTCATCGGCGCTGCTGGAGGTGCTCGACCCCGAGCAGAACCACACCTTCGTCGACCACTACGTCGAGGTCGACTACGACCTGTCCGACGTGATGTTCGTCGCGACCGCCAACTCGCTGAACATCCCGCCGGCGCTGCTCGACCGGATGGAGGTGATCCGGCTGTCCGGCTACACCGAGGACGAGAAGGTCAACATCGCGATCCGCTACCTGCTGCCCAAGCAGCAGAAGAACACCGGCCTGAAGGCCGGCGAGCTGGCGGTGTCCGAGGCCGCGATCCGTGACATCGTCCGCTACTACACCCGCGAGGCGGGGGTGCGGTCGCTCGAGCGCGAGCTGTCCAAGATCTGCCGCAAGGTCGTCAAGACGCTGCTGCTGAAGAAGGACGAGAAGAAGGTCCAGGTCACGCCGAAGAACCTCGACAAGTTCCTGGGCGTGCGCCGGTTCTCGTTCGGCATCGCCGAGAAGGAGGACCAGGTCGGCCAGGTCACCGGGCTGGCGTGGACCGAGGTCGGCGGCGAGCTGCTGACGATCGAGGCGGTCGCGGTGCCGGGCAAGGGCAAGACGACCTTCACCGGCAAGCTCGGCGACGTGATGCAGGAGTCGATCAAGGCCGCGATGACCGTGGTCCGCCGCCGGCAGGCGCGGCTCGGGATCAAGGCCGGCTTCCACGAGAAGCAGGACATCCATATCCACGTGCCCGAGGGCGCGACGCCCAAGGACGGCCCGTCTGCGGGCATCGCGATGACGACCGCGCTGGTGTCGGTGCTGACCGACATCCCGGTGCGTGCCGACGTCGCGATGACCGGCGAGATCACGCTGCGCGGGGAGGTGCTGCCCATCGGCGGCCTGAAGGAGAAGCTGCTCGCGGCGCACCGTGGCGGCATCAAGACCGTGCTGATCCCGCAGGAGAACGTCAAGGACCTCGCCGAGATCCCGGACAACGTGAAGAACCGTCTGGAGATCGTCCCGGTCAAGTGGATCGACCAGGTGCTCGAGGCCGCGCTCGCGCGGATGCCGGAGCCGATTCCCGAGGAGGAGGCCGCGGCGGCCCCCGCCGAGGGCGATGGGGTGAAACCGGCGGCGCCGGCGGCCGCGGGGGGCGTCGTCAAGCACTGACGACGGTGAGTCGCGCGGCCTGCGGGTCGCGCGCCGGATCGGAGAGGGCCGGGCGGAGACGTCCGGCCTTTTTTGTTGGTGGGGGTCGGTCTTCGGGGAGGCTGCGTTCGACGGTTGGCGCGGCGGCACCGGTGCAGGGGGGCCGATGCTTGCTCCGAGGGCCGCACCCCACGAGCCTGCGGCTCGTGGGGTTCCCGCCTCGTGCGGACGTCCGACGGGCCGGGAAAAAAACTCGCCCCTACGGGCCTCAGACAGTTTTTCCCTAAAGGTCGGCTGCGCCGACCTTTGCCCGTCGGACGTCCACACGAGGCGGTGCGGCCCAGTCGCGGCGCATCGGCCCCCTGCACCGACGCCGTGAGACGTGGGGGGCACGCGGGGTACCCCGCGCTGTGTGGGTGGTGAAATGGCGCGCTGCGCGCGCCACCACGTCTCGGGCCGTCGCCCCGGGGTGGGCCTCGCGAAGCGGTTGGAGCGCACCGCGTCGTTGTGCGTTCCGGCGGGTAACGGCCGACATCGTCGGCCGTTAGGCGAAAGCTGTCTGAGCCCCTGAAAGGGGCGAGTTGTTTCGCCGGCCCGCCGGAATGCGCGACGGCGCGGGGACCCGGTCGGACCCGTCAGGGTCCGGCCGGGTGCGTTCCATAGCGTAGCGAGGCCCACCCCGGGGCGACGGCCTCGCGCCCACCGTCGAATGCTCGTCACACCGAGCCGCCGATCCGGCACCGCGGCACCGCGGCACGTTCGGCCCGGCAACCGCAACACGGAGCCGCCACCTTGCCCCCACCCCCCGGGCAGGTAGAATCCCGCTCCCGATCCGCCCCACCGGGCCGCCCTCACCGCGGCCGACCACGATGTCCGACCCGATCGCATTCGACCGCGAAGTCGACGCCCGCGGGCTCAACTGCCCGCTGCCGATCCTCAAGGCCAAGAAGGCGCTGTCCGAGCTCGGCTCCGGCCAGGTGCTCAAGGTCGTGTCGACCGACCCCGGCTCGCTGCGCGACTTCCAGGCGTTCTCGCGCCAGACCGGCAACCAGATGGTCGGCCAGTCCGAGGCCGACCGCGTCTGGACCTTCTTCCTGAAGCGCAAGTGATGCGGCGCGGCCTGCGCCGCGTCCGTCCGACCCGCGCCTAGCCCAGCTTGGCCCGCTGCTCGCGCAGCCGCGCGACCGTCGATTCGAAGCCCGCCAGCCGCTCGCGCTCCTGCGCGACCACTGCCGCCGGTGCGCGCTCGACGAAGCTCGCGTTGCCGAGCTTCCCGTGGGCCTTGCGGATCTCGCCGTCGACGCGGGCGATCTCCTTGTCGAGCCGCTCGCGCTCGGCTGCGACGTCGATCTCGACCTTCAGCATCAGCCGGAAGTCGCCGACGATCTGCACCGGCGCGACCGCGTCGGCGGGGAGCGCGTCCACGCACTCGACGCCGGCGAGCTTCGCGAGCACCTGCAGGTAGGGCGCGTGCGCGGCCGCACGATCGCGCGGACCGGCGACGACCAGCGGCAGCTTCTGCGCCGGCGAGGTGCCCATCTCGCCGCGCAGCGCGCGGCACGCGTCGACCATCGACTTCAGCTCGGCCACGACCGCCTCGCTCGCCGGGTCGATCTTGCCGGGCTCGGCGACCGGGAAGCGCTGCACGACGATCGAGTGGCGCCGCTCGGCGACCGCGGCCGCGAGCGCCTCGCCCTCGAGCCGCTGCACGCCGCGCTCGCCATAGCGGTGAGCGAGCGGCGCGACCTTCTGCCAGAGCTCCTCGGTGATGAACGGGATCATCGGATGCGCGAGTCGCAGCGCGGTCTCGAGCACGCGCAGCAGCGTGCGCCGCGTGCCGCGCGCGACCGCCTCGTCGGACGACGCGAGGTCGACCTTGGCGAGCTCGAGGTACCAGTCGCAGTACTCGTTCCAGACGAACTCGTAGATCGCGCGCGCGGCGTTGTCGAAGCGGTACTCGGCGAGCCCCTGCTCGACCTCGGCCTCGACGCGCTGCAGCCGCGAGGTGATCCAGCGCGAGACCGGCGTGAAGTGCATGTAGCCGCCGGGCACGCACTGCTCGGCGGTGTGCGGCGCGAAGCCGCAGTCGCGGCCCTCGGTCTGCATCAGCACGAAGCGCGTCGCGTTCCAGAGCTTGTTGCAGAAGTTGCGGTAGCCCTCGCAGCGGTTCAGGTCGAAGTTCAGCGTGCGCGCGAAGGTCGCGAGCGAGGCGAACGTGAAGCGCACCGCGTCGGCGCCGTAGGCGGGGATGCCGTCGGGGTAGTTCTTGCGGATCTGCTTGTCGATGCGCGCCTTGTGGTCGTCGCGCAGCAGGCCGACCGTCGACTTCGCGAGCAGCGCCTCGAGCGTGATGCCGTCGATCAGGTCGAGCGGGTCGATCGTGTTGCCCTTGGACTTCGACATCTTCTGGCCTTCGGCGTCGCGCACGATGGCGTTGATGTAGACGTCGCGGAAGGGCACGCGGCCGGTGAAGAAGGTGGTCATCATCACCATCCGGGCGACCCAGAAGAAGATGATGTCGAAGCCGGTGACCAGCACCGCCGAGGGCAGGTAGCGGTCGAGATCGCCGGTGCGCGCGGGCCAGCCGAGCGCCGAGAAGGGCACCAGCGCCGAGGAGAACCAGGTGTCGAGCACGTCGGGGTCGCGCACCAGTGCACCGGCCCAGCCCGCGGCAGCGGCCTGCGCGCGGGCGGCGGCCTCGTCGCGCGCGACGAACACCGTGCCGTCGTGGATCGGCGCGCCCTGCGCGTCGGCCTTGTACCAGGCCGGGATCTGGTGGCCCCACCAGAGCTGGCGCGAGACGCACCAGTCCTGGATGTTCTGCATCCAGTGGTCGTAGGTGGTCCGCCAGTGCTCGGGCACGAAGCGCACCTGCCCGTCGGCGACGACCTGCAGGCACACGTCGGCGATCGACTGCCCCGGGAAGAACGCGTTGGTGTGGTCGCGCTTGGACATCGCGACGAACCACTGGTCGGTCAGCATCGGCTCGACGACGACGCCGGTGCGCGCCGAGCGCGGCACCTGCAGCCGGTGCGGCTTCTCGGAGACCAGCAGGCCGGCCGACTGCAGGTCGTGCACGATCCGCTGGCGCGCCTCGTAGCGGTCGAGCCCTCGGTAGGCGCGCGGCGCGTCGTCGGACACCGTCGCGGTCTTGGTCAGCACCGGGATCGCCGCGAGCCCGTGGCGCTCGCCGACCTGCCAGTCGTTGAAGTCGTGCGCCGGCGTGATCTTCACGCAGCCGGTGCCGAAGGCCGGGTCGACGTAGGTGTCGGCGACGATCGGGATCTCGCGCCACGACGCGGCGTCGAGCGGCGCGTCGGACGACAGCGGCAGCCGCACGCGGCGGCCCACCAGCGGCGCCCAGCGCGGGTCGTCGGGGTGCACCGCGATCGCGGTGTCGCCGAGCATCGTCTCGGGGCGCGTCGTCGCGACGACCAGCGCATCGACGACGACTTTCCGCGCGGGCTCGGTCTCGGTCGCGGGCAGGCTCACCGTCACCGGCTCGCCTGCGAGCGGATAGCGGATCTCCCAGATCCGGCCGTCCTCCTCCTCGCTGTCGACCTCGAGGTCGGACACGGCGGTCTGCAGCGTCGGATCCCAGTTCACCAGACGCTTGCCGCGGTAGATCAGGCCCTGCTCGTGCAGCGCCACGAACACCTCCAGGACGGCCGCGCTCATCGACGCGTCCATCGTGAAGTAGCCGGCGCGCGCGCCGTCGGCGTCGGCGTAGTCCCAGTTGCCCGACGCGCCCATCCGGCGCATCTGGCCGATGATCGTCGCACCCGACTGCTGCTTCCAGGCCCAGACGCGCTCGAGGAACGCCTCGCGGCCGAGGTCGTGCCGGGTCAGGCCCTGCGCCTGCAGCTGGCGCTCGACGACGACCTGCGTGGCGATGCCCGCGTGGTCGGTGCCGACGACCCAGTTGACGTCCGCGCCCTTCATCCGCTGCCAGCGCACCAGCGTGTCCATCAGCGTCTGCTGGAACGCGTGACCCATGTGCAGCGTGCCGGTCACGTTCGGCGGCGGCAGCTGGATGCAGTAGCCGGAGGCGAGCGCCGACAGGCCTTCGCCGGTCGCGGGGGCGCCGGAGGGGGCCTGCGCGAACAGCCCGCGGGACTCCCACAGCGGGTACCAGCGCGCCTCGATCGCGGCGGGCTCGAAACTCTTGGCGAGCGCAGCGTCGGCCGCGCCCTGCGGTTGCGGGGCGTTCATGGGATGGGGGCGGGGAACCGGGAAACCCGCAATTATAGGCCGCGCACCGGGGCCGGCCGGAGGGCGGCCACGCTCAGGGCGCGGTCCCGGACCGGCGGGCGATCTCAGCGTGCACCCGGGTGATCTCCTCGGTGACCGCGCGGGCGACGATGTCGCGCATCATCTGCGACAGCGAGGCGCGCAGCTCCGAGGCGAGCGACTCGGCCGCCCGGTCGACGACCGCCTGCAGCGACTCGCGCATCTGCGCGTCGAGCAGCACCTGCGAGCGGCGCGTCAGCCGCTCGGTCACGTTCTCGCGGACCCGCTCGGCGAGCTCGGCCCAGTCGACGTCGTCGAGCGACTTCGGCAGGTCCTCGGCGACGTAGCGCGGCACCTGCACGATCTCGGTCAGCATCGGGATCGCCTCGTCCGGGCCGGGCGCCTTCGGCGCGGGCGCACGGGCGTCGGGCGACGCAGGCTCGTCGGGGCGGGAGGGATCGGCCATCGGGTGCCCCCTTCGGTTCGGGCTCAGCGCCGCTCGGCGGCGCCGACCTCGTGCTTCTCGAGCGGATAGCCGCGGTCGCGGTAGAAGCGCCAGCGCTCGCGGCCGCGCATCCGGTCGTCCTCGCCGCCGCCGACCACCTCGATCAGCCGCTCGAAGCGCGCGAAGCCCTCGGGCAGCCCGTCGCCGAGGTTGACCAGCACCTCGTGCCAGGGCAGCACGTCGGCGCTCGCGGCGAGCACCACCGGGGTCTCGCCGGCGAGCGCGTCGCTCGCCATCACGTGCGGCACGAAGTCCTGCGGCGAGAACGTCCAGAGCGCCTCGTCGAAGGCCTTCAGGCGCACCGGATCGTCGCAGCAGACGACCACGTGCTGCCGCGCGCGGAAGATCTTGCGCACCAGCCGGCAGCCGTAGCCGAGCGTGTCGGCGTCGACCAGGTGGAAGTCGATCCGGGTCATCGCGCCGAGCCCGCCGCGCGCCGAGCCCGCGGCGATCAGGCCGCGCCTGCCCGGCCGAGCACGAAGTGCGTCAGCAGCGGCACCGGGCGCGCGCTCGAGCCCTTCGCCGCGCCGGACTTCCAGGCGGTGCCGGCGATGTCGAGGTGCGCCCACTCGTAGGCCTTGGCGAAGCGCGCGAGGAAGCAGGCGGCGGTGATCGAGCCGCCGGCGCGCCCGCCGACGTTCGCGACGTCGGCGAAGTTCGACTTCAGCGCGTCCTGGTACTCGTCGTCGAGCGGCATCCGCCAGCACGGGTCGGCCGCGTCGCGGCCGGCGGCCGAGAGCTCGGCGGCGAGCGCGTCGCTCCGGGTGAACAGGCCCGAGTGATGGTGCCCGAGCGCGATCACGCAGGCGCCGGTCAGGGTCGCGATGTCGACGACCGCGGCCGGCTTGAAGCGCTCGACGTAGGTCAGCGCGTCGCACAGGATCAGCCGCCCCTCGGCGTCGGTGTTCAGGATCTCGATCGTCTGGCCCGACATGCTGGTGACCACGTCGCCCGGTCGCGTCGCGGTGCCCGAGGGCATGTTCTCGCAGGCCGCGATCACGCCGATCAGGTTGACCTTCGGCTTCATCTCGGCGACCGCGCGCATCGTGCCCAGCACCGACGCCGCGCCGCACATGTCGAACTTCATCTCGTCCATCTCGGCGGCCGGCTTGATCGAGATGCCCCCGGTGTCGAAGGTGATGCCCTTGCCGACGAGGACGATCGGCGCCTGCTTCGGACCGGCGCCGTCGTAGCGCATCACGACGAACTTCGGCGCCAGCGCCGAGCCCTGCGCGACCGCCAGCAGCGAGCCCATCTTGAGGGCCTCCATCTGCTTGCGCTCGAGCACCTCGACCTTCAGGCCGTGCTCGCGGCCGAGCTTCTTCGCGGTGTCGGCGAGGTAGGCCGGCGTGCACACGTTGCCCGGCAGGTTGCCGAGATCCTTCGCGAGGTCCATGCCGTCGGCGAGCGCGGTCGCGGCCTTCAGCTCGGCCCCGACCGCGGCGGCCTGCGCGCGGTCGCAGCCGAAGGCGATCGCGCCCGGGCCGCGCGGCGACGCGTCGCGCTTGCTCTTCATCCGGTCGAAGCGGTAGGTTGACTCGCGGGCCGCGAGGGCGAGCGCGCGCGCCTTCCAGCGCAGGTCGCGCCCGGCGACCTCGACCTCGCCGAGCCACGACACCGCGTCCTTCGCGCCGGTCGCGGCGAGCGCGCGCACCACCGCGCGGGCGGCGTCCGAGAAGGCTTTCTCGGGCACGATCGCCTCGTCGCCGACCGACACCAGCAGCGCGCGCTCGACCGTGCCGCCGAGGCCGACCAGCAGCGTCGAGCCGGCCTTCACGGGCAGGTCGCCGCGCGCGAGCGCCGCGGCGATCGCGCCGCCCGCCTGCGCGTCGATCGCGCGGGCCGCGGCGCCGGGCTTGCCGGCGTGCACCGCGACGATCGCGCAGCCGGTTCGGGTCTTCTCGGGCGCGGAGGTCTTCGTGCTAAATTGCATCGCGGCTCGTCCTGGGCTCGTGGGTCCGGCGTCGGCGACCCCGGGCGGGGCCGATTATAAGCGAGCCGCCCACCGCCGACGCCGCGCCGGCCCGGCCCGCCGCGATCTTCGCCGCCACCCCGCCGCCATCCGATTCCAGCCCACCGATGCTGTTCACGAGGGCCCTCCGCCGCGACCTGATCAACCTCGCGGGTGCCGTCTTCGCGACGCTGTTCACGATCATGGTCACCACGACGCTGATCCGGCTGCTCGGCCGGGCGGCGTCGAACCGGGTGGCCACCGCCGACGTGCTGCCGCTGATCGCGTTCGCGTCGATCAACTACGTGCCGATCCTGCTGGTGCTCACCGTCTACGTGACGGTGCTGATGTCGCTGTCGCGCGCGTACCGCGACTCCGAGATGGTGATCTGGTTCGCGAGCGGGCAGGGGCTCGGCGCGTGGATCCGGCCGGTGCTCGGGTTCGCGGCGCCGTTCGTGGTCGTCATCGCCGCGGTCGCGTTCGTCGTCGGGCCGTGGGCCAACCGGCAGGCCGCCGAGTACCGTCAGCGCTTCGAGCAGCGCGAGGACGTCTCGCAGGTGTCGGCCGGGCAGTTCCGCGAGTCCGCCGGCGCGAACCGCGTGTTCTTCGTCGAGTCGATCAGCGAGGACCAGTCCGAGGTCCGCAACGTGTTCGTCACCCAGTTCAAGGACGGCAAGCTCACGGTGGTCGCGTCCTCCGGCGGGCGCATCGTCGCCGAGGGCGACGGCGAGCGCTTCCTCGTGCTCGAGGACGGGCGGCGCTGGGACGGGCCGTGGGGCGGCAGCGAGTACCGGCTGATGGAGTTCGAGCGGTACGGCGTGCGGCTCGAGTCGAAGGGTTCGGCGCTCGCGGACCAGTCGGCGCGCCTGAAGACCACCTGGGATCTGGTGTCCGACCCGACCCCCGCCCACCTCGGCGAGATCGTCTGGCGCTTCGGGCTGCCGGTGTCCGGGATCACGGTCGCGCTGCTGGCCATCCCGCTCGCCTTCGTGAATCCGCGCGTCGGCCAGTCGCTCAACCTCGTGGTGGCCGTGCTGATCTACGTGATCTACAACAACCTGAACGGCCTGTCTCAGGCCTGGGTCGCGCAGGGCAAGCTGTCGTTCGCCGCCGGGCTGCTCGCGACCCACGCGGTGGTGCTCGCGATCGCGGCATGGCTCTTCTGGCGGCGTACCTCGCTGGTCCGGCTGTGGCCGCCCTGGCCGCGCCGCGCCGCGCCGCCCGCGGCCGCGGGGAGCGCGCCTTGACCGTCGTCGGGCGCTACCTCGCCCGCGAGATCGCGCTCGGCGTGGTGTTCGTGCTGTTCGGCTTCCTTGCGCTGTTCGCGTTCTTCGACCTCGTCAACGAGCTCGACGACCTCGGCCGCGGCGCCTACCGGCTGCAGCACGCGCTCGCCTACGTCGCGCTGACGCTGCCGAGCCACGTCTACGAGCTGATGCCGATCGCCGCGCTGATCGGCGCGATCTACGCGCTCGCGCAGTTCGCGTCGCACTCGGAGTTCACCGCGATGCGCGCGGCCGGCATGGGCCGCACGCTCGCGCTGCGCGGCGTGCTCGCGGTCGCGGCAGCGTTCGCGCTGCTGACCGCGCTGATCGGCGAGGTGGTCGCGCCGCCGGCCGAGCGGCTCGCGCAGAGCGTGAGGCTGTCGGCGATCGGCACCGCGATCGGCGGCCAGTTCCGCTCGGGCATGTGGATCAAGGACACACTGCGCGACGCACGGGGCCAGCCCGAGGTGGTCCGCTTCGTCAACGTCGGCGCGCTGCAGCCGGACGCGTCGCTCGAGAACCTGCAGATCTTCGAGTTCGACCCCGACTTCACGCTGCGCGCGATCATCCGCGCCAGGCGCGCGGTGCACGACGGCGCCTCGGCGTGGCGGCTGTCCGAGATCGAGGAGACGCGCTTCGAGTCGGGCCAGACGCTCGACCGGCTGCCGACGCTGCGCTCGCGGATCGTCAAGGAGGCCTCGCGCGACTGGCCGTCGGACCTCGGCCCGGACATCTTCCGCGTCGCCATGCTCGAGCCGGACCGGATGTCGCTGATCGGCCTGGTGCGCTACACGCAGCACCTGAAGGAGAACCGGCAGAACGCCGAGCGCTACGAGATCGCGCTCTGGAAGAAGATCGTCTATCCGCTCGCGGTGATCGTGATGATGACGCTCGCGCTGCCCTTCGGCTACCTGCAGGTCCGCGCGGGCAGCATCGGCTACAAGGTGTTCGCGGGCATCATGCTCGGCGTGGCCTTCCACTTCATGAACGGACTGTTCTCGCATCTCGGCCTGCTCAACACCTGGCCGGCCTGGCTGTCGGTCAGCATCCCGAGCCTGGTCGCGCTCGCGGTCGCGATGGCGATGCTCGGCCGCGTGGGACGGATGCGATGAGCGCGCCCGAGGTCCGCAGCGGGCTGGTGCTGTTCGGCCACGGTGCGCGCGATCCGCGATGGGCCGACACGATCGCGGCGATCGCCGCGCGCGTGGCCGAACTGTCGCCCGGCATGCCGGTCCGGCCGGCGTTCCTCGAGTTCATGTCGCCCGACCTCGCCGGCGCGATCGACGCGCTGGTCGCCGAGGGCGTGCGCGCGATCGTCGTCGCGCCGGTGTTCCTCGCGTCGGGTGGCCACGTGCTGCGCGACCTGCCGGCGCGGCTCGACGAGATCGCGCGGCGCCACCCGGGCCTGACGGTGCGCGTGGAGCCCGCGCTCGGCGGGCTGCCGGCCGTGGTCGACGCGATGGCCCGCCACTGCGTCGGCGCGCTGGTCGCGACCCCTGGGCCGGTCGATGCACCGATGCGAGGCCCGGGGCACGAAAAAGGGGTGGACGGGCCGTGACAGCTTCGTTACCATCCTGCGCAATCTCGGGGCTGGCGCGACCGGCTCCCTGAACCGAGTATCGAGGAGGAGGAGAGGCAGCGATGCTGCCATTTCAAGGCGCACGGTGACGTGCGCCTTTTTCTTTGACCTCCGACCTCCGGTCGACGATCCTCCCGACCCGATGCGACCGTTCCCGACCCTCCGTGCCGACGATCCCGACGCGTGGCGCAGGACCTTCGTCTTCGCGCTCGCGGTCGCCACGCTGTTGCGCGCGTGGCTGTCGTGGGCGTTGCCGTTCACCGGCGACGAAGCCTACTTCTACTTCTGGGGCAAGAACCCCGACTGGGGCTTCTACGACCATCCGCCGATGGTCGGCTGGTGGCTCGCCGCACTCGCGTCGATCTCCGAGCACCCTGCGGTGCTGCGTCTGCCCGCGTTGCTCGTGCCGATCGGCATCGCGCTCGCGACGCGAGCGCTGCTCGCGCCGTGGGGCGCGGTGGTGTCGTACGGGGCGGCGACGCTGGTCGCGCTCGCGCCGCTGAACGCGGTCAACGTCGCGATCACCACCGACATCCCGCTGATGGCCTTCGCGTTCCTCGCGATGGTCGCCTACCTGCGCGCGCTGCGCACCGGTCGCTCGAGCGATTACCTGCTCGCGGGGCTGATGCTCTCGGGCGCGCTGCTGTCGAAGTACTTCGCCGGCATGCTCGCACTCGCGATCGGCGGGCACCGGCTCTTTTCGCGCGCGCCCGGCCGCTGGCGAGGGTTCGCGCTGCTCGTGCTCGGCAGCCTGCCCGCGGCCGCGGTGCAGATCGCATGGAACGCGGCGAACTGCTGGCCGAACGTGATGTTCAACCTGATCAACCGCCACGACGGCGGCGCGGGCCCGTCGTGGCGCACGCCGCTGCTCTACGCGGCGACGCTCGCCTACGCGGTCGGCGTGCCGGTGCTGTGGGGGCTGCTGCGCGGACGGCGCGGCGCCGACGCGCTCGGCGGCGCCGCGGGTCGCGAGCGCGACGGCGCGCTCGCGTGGATGGTCGCGCTGCCCTACGGCCTCTTCGCGGCGCTCTCGGTGGTCAAGACGATCGGCCTGCACTGGCTCGCCGCGTTCGTCGCGCCGGCGACCTGGCTGTATGCGCTGCGTGCCGCCGCCCAGGGGCCGGACGCGGCGGCGCGCCGGCTGCGGGTCGCGCTGCGCATCGCGCTCGCGGTCGCGGCGATCCACTGGATCGCGAT
>JBILTM010000019.1:0-39177 GCA_044371545.1 Burkholderiaceae bacterium | reverse complement strand
GGGGCCGACAGCCCGCTCCAGCGCACGCCCGCGTCGAACGAGGCCGGCACGGCGGCCGGCGCGCCCAGCGTCGCCGCGGCCCACCGCGCGCCCGCCTGCACGCTGTCGATCACCGGCACCGGCACCTGCGCGGCGACGCGCTGCGCGATGCCGCCGAGCGCCGCGCCGCCGATCACCACCGCCCGCACCGGGGGCGCGGCCGCGGCGCGCAGCGCGCCGAGCAGCTCGGCCGCGCCGCCGTCGGGCATCGCCATCAGCTCGACGCCGCTCTTCTCGACCACATGGATCCCGGCGAGCCCCTCGGCGAGCCCGTTGGCGAGCGCGAAGCGATCGAGCATCGGCCGCCATGCGGCGCCGCCGGTGACGATCGCGTGCGGCCCGTGGGCCGCGGCCTCGCGCAGCGCCGCCTCGGCGAGCCCGGTGACCGGGACGCCCGCGACCTCGCGCAGCGCGGCAACGCCGGGGTCGCCGAAGCAGCCGACCAGCACCGCGTCGCAGCGCCCGCCGTCGGCGCGCCACGCGGCCCACGCATCGAGCGCCGCGTGGCCGGCGACCGCATAGGCGGCCTCGGAGGCGATGTAGGACGCGCCGAGGCTCGCGGTGACCGGAACGAGCTCGACACCGGGTCCGAGCAGCGGCCGCATCACGTCGGCCATCAGCGCGGTGACCGACGCGGAGGTGTTCGGGTTGATCAGCAGCAGCGTGGGCACGGCGGGCTCCCGTCGGGCGGCGGGTGTGCCGCGACGGGAGCGATGATATCGGCGCCGCCGCCGCCGCGGGCGGACCTCAGTAGGTCTTGTACGGCAGGAACTTGCCGTTCAGCACGACGCGCACGCGGTCGCCCTTCGGATCCGGCTCGCGGGTGATGTCCATCGAGAAGTCGATCGCGCTCATGATGCCGTCGCCGAACTCCTCGTGGATCAGCTCCTTGATCGTCATGCCGTAGACGTTGACGATCTCGTACCAGCGGTAGATCAGCGGGTCGGTCGGCACCGCCGTGGGCAGCGAGCCCTTGTACGGCACGACCTGCAGCCAGGCGACCTCGTCCTCCGACAGGCCGAAGATGTCGCCGACGGTGTCGGCCTGCTTCTTCGTGAAGGTCATCTGCCCGAGGCAACCGGCGGTGACCCACTCCTTGCTCTCGCCGACGGCCTTGGCCACGTCGGCCCACTTGATGCCCTTGCGCACCTTGGTCTCGACGATCTTGCGGGTGACGTCGTTGCGGTCCATCTCGTTCGTGCTCCTCGGGGTTGGGGTTCGGTCACTTGACCGCGTGCAGCTTCGGCACCGGCGCGACCGCCATCGTGTCGGGCGGCGCGCCGTCGGCGTCGGCGTCGAGCCCGGGCGACACCTCGATCGGGCCGCCGGACGCACCGGCCGACGCATCGGTCGCGCCCTGCTGGATCAGCTTCGAGCGGTGGACCAGGAAGTCCACCAGGTGGTTGCGGATCCGGTAGAACTGCGGATCGTGGTGGATCGTGAGCCGCGTGCGGTCGCGCGGCAGCGTGTTGCGCACCACCTCGGCGATCCGCGCGTTCGGGCCGTTGCTCATCAGCAGGATCCGGTCGGCGAGCAGGATCGCCTCGTCGACGTCGTGCGTGATCATGAACACCGTCTGGTGCGTCGCCTGGACGATCTTCAGCAGCTCGTCCTGGATCACGCCGCGCGTGAGCGCGTCGAGCGCGCCGAACGGCTCGTCGAGCAGCAGCATCTTCGGCTCGATCGCGAACGCGCGCGCGATGCCGACGCGCTGCTTCATGCCGCCCGACAGCTCCGCCGGCTTCTTGTGCTCGGCGCCCGCGAGGCCCACCAGCTCGATGAAGCGGCGCGCGTGCGCCTCGACCTTCGCGCGGTTCCACTGAGGCCAGCGCGAGCGCACCGCGAAGGCGACGTTGCCCATCACCGACAGCCACGGCATCAGCGCATGGCCCTGGAACACCACGCCGCGCTCGAGGCCGGGCCCCGAGACCTCGCGGCCGTCCATGAACACGTAGCCGGCCGAGGGCTGCTCCAGGCCGGCGAGCACGTTCAGGATCGTCGTCTTGCCGCAGCCCGAGTGGCCGATGATGCAGACGAACTCGCCCTTGGCGATGCCGAAGTCGACCTTGTCGAAGACGGTGAGCTCGCCCTTGCCGGAAGGGAAGCGCTTGGCGAGCCCCTCGACCCGCAGGAAGGTGTCGTTGGCCATGCTCATTCCCGCCAGGTCACGAACTTCTGCAGGCTGGCGAACATCAGGTCGAGCAGCATGCCGACGACGCCGATCAGCACGATCGCGAAGATCACGTTGGTCAGCGACAGGTTGTTCCACTCGTTCCAGACGAAGTAGCCGATGCCGGTGCCGCCGACGAGCATCTCGGCGGCGACGATCACCAGCCACGCGATGCCCATCGAGATCCGCATGCCGGTGAGGATCGTGGGCGCCGCCGCCGGCAGGATCACCTCGAAGGCCTTCCTGAACGGTCCGACCTCGAGCGTGCGCGCGACGTTGAGCCAGTCGCGCCGCACGGCCGCGACGCCGAACGCGGTGTTGATCAGCATCGGCCAGATCGAGCAGATGAAGATCACGAAGATGCCGGAGGCCGACGAATCCTTGATCGTGTAGAGCGCGATCGGCATCCACGCGAGCGGCGAGATCGGCTTCAGAACCTGGATGAACGGGTTCAGCGCGCGGTAGAGCAGCGGCGACATCCCGATCAGGAAGCCGACCGGGATCGCGACCAGTGCGGCGAGCAGGTAGCCGCCGCCGACCCGCGCGAGCGAGTGGGCGAGCTGGATGCCGATGCCCTTGTCGTTCGGGCCGTTGTCGTAGAACGGCGCGGACAGGTGCTTGAGCGCGGTCTCGCCCATCTGCGCGAGCGTGGGCAGGCCGTCGGTCTTCGCGGCCGCGCCCGCGGCCTTGCCCATCAGCTTCGCGTACTCGTCGTTCTCGGCGCCGCCCGCCGCGACGCCCGAGGGGGCGGTCGCGACGTGCCAGATGCCGAGCAGCACCACGAGGATCAGCACCGACAGCGCGGCGGCCCTCAGGTTCAGCGAACGTTCGGAGTTCATCGTCGCGGGCTCAGGTGCGCTTGATCGCGAAGCTGCCGACGTACTGCTCGGGCTGCATCGGATCGAATTCCTTGCCCATCACCTTGAACTTGCGGTAGCCGGTGTCGGGCGCCTTCTGGTCGAGCTCCTTCATCCGCTTCCTCGCATCGGTCAGCAGGAACACCTGCTCGGCGATGTCCTTGTAGGCGACGTCGCCCTTGATGTAGCCCCAGCGCTTCATCTGGGTCAGCATCCAGACCGCCATCGAGTACCAGGGGAACGGGTCGAAGTCGGTCCGGTCGGGCACGTTCTTCACGCCGCCGAGGCCGTCGGCGAAGCGGCCGGTCAGCACCTGCTCGACGATCGTCTCGGGCTGGTTCAGGTACGCGGCCGGCGAGATCACCTTGGCGATCAGCGGCCGGTTCTTCGGGTCGCGCGCCATCGCGGCCGCCTCGAGCACCGCGCGGTAGAGCGCGGCGAAGGTGTTGGGCATCTCCTTCGTGAACGCCTCGGACACGCCGAACGCGCAGCACGGATGGCCGTCCCAGATCTCCTTCGACAGGATGTGGATGAAGCCCACCTCGTCGAACACCGCGCGCTGGTTGAACGGGTCCGGCCCGAGGAAGCCGTCGATGTTGCCGGCGCGCAGGTTCGCGACCATCTCGGCCGGCGGCGTCACGCGCAGCTGCACGTCCTTGTCCGGATCGAGGCCGTTCTCGGCGAGGTAGTAGCGCAGCAGGAAGTTGTGGATCGAGTACTCGAACGGGATCGCGAAGCGAAAGCCCTTCCACTGCTTCGGGTCGCGCTTGTCCTTGTGCTTGACCGACAGCGTGATCGCCTGGCCGTTGATGTTCTGGATCGTGGCCACGCGCATCGGCGTCGCGACCGAGCCCAGGCCCATCGAGATCGCGACCGGCATCGGCGACAGGAAGTGCGACGCGTCGTACTCCTTGTTGATCATCCGGTCGCGCACCAGCGCCCAGCCCGCGGTCTTCTGCAGCGACACCGTCAGGCCCTGGCGGCGGTAGAAGCCGAGCGGGTCGGCCATGATCAGCGGCGTGGCGCACGCGATCGGGATGAAGCCCACCTTGAGCTCCGTCTTCTCGGGCTTGCCCTTGTCCTGCGCCATCGCCTGCATCGCGCCGACCGGCAGCACCGAGGCGATCGCGGCGCGCGCGGTGTTGACGCCGACCGCGCGGATGAAGCGGCGACGCAGCGCGTCGTTCGGGAACAGCGCGCGCACGAGCGCGGTCTCGACGACGTCGTTCGACAGGCGCTCGGCGTCGATCGGGCCGGCCGCGGCGACGTCGTCCGCGTGGGGATCGGGCGCGTCCGCGTCGTGCACGACACCGCAGCGCGAGCACGCGTGACCGAGGCGTCGATAGGCGTCGTAGGGTCGGAAGACGTTGGTCATGGCGAGGCCGGTGTCGAGGGTGTCCGTCGCTTGCAAGCGGCGTGCCATCCGCGTCGCGAGGCCGCGCGTCGATCGCTCGCGACCTCGCATCCGGCCAATGTGAACGCTTTGGCAACACAGCGGACATGGGTCGGTGCGCACCGGCATCGCCCGCGACGCGGCCCCCCGCGCATCGCCCCTGCGCACGACGCGGGCTTCAGCCCCGGCGAGGGGCGCGATGCGCACCGGCGACGAGGGTCGATCGCGAGCACGCACCGTGCCGGGTCGGACGGCGAACGACCCGCGCGACGCACGCGCGATGGCATGGGCCTTGCGCCGTGTCGGGCTCCCTCCCCCTCCCCTCCACACTTCGAGGAGCACTGCCATGTCCAACCCCGTGCTGATCTCCCCGTCCGATCTCGCCGCGCTCGCGAAGGCCGAGCCCGTCGTGTTCATCGACACCCGCGACCCCGAGGCGTACGCGTCGGGCCACCTGCCCGGCGCGGTGAACCTGCGCGAGATCTTCACGTTCCTCGCGACCTCGACCGCCGAGGGCCTGTCGGAGCTGAAGCAGGCCTTCGCGGAGTCGTTCGGCTCGGTGGGCCTGTCGGGCGCCGAGACCGCGGTGCTGTACGAGGAGTCGATGAACAGCGGCTTCGGCCAGTCGTGCCGCGGCTACTTCCTGCTCACCTGGCTCAAGTACCCCAGGGTGCGGATCCTCGACGGCGGCCTGGCCGCATGGAAGGCAGCGGGCCTGCCGGTCGACGCCGCGCCGGTGTCGCCGAAGCCCGCCACGTTCCCGCTGCCCCCGTCGACCGCGTCGATGATGGTCACGAAGGAGGAGATGCTGAAGGCGCTCGACAGCGAGGTGATGCTGCTCGACGTGCGCGACGTCGACGAGTGGATCGGCGAGAGCTCGTCGCCCTACGGCAAGGATTTCGCGCCGCGCAAGGGCCGCATCCCCGGCGCGAAGTGGATCGAGTGGTACCGGTTCATGAAGCCGTCGGCGCAGGGCCCGGTGTTCAAGAGCCCGAGCGAGACTCTCGCCGAGTGCCGCACCGCCGGCATCTCGCCGAAGGACACCGTCTACCTCTACTGCTTCAAGGGCGCACGCGCGTCGAACACGTTCGTCGCGCTGAAGGAGGCGGGCTTCTCGGACGTGCGGATGTACTTCGGCTCGTGGAACGAGTGGTCGCGCGAGCCGGGGCTGCCGATCGAGTCGGGCTTCCCGTCGAACTGAGCGTGCGGGCGCGCGGGCGTCGGCCCGCGCGCGATCGAACTCAGGCGATCGGAAGCGGCTTGGGCTGCGGCATCGGCAGCCAGCCGGGCAGCCCGGCGATCCGCGCGAGCCACGCGCGCACCGCGGGCCAGGGCTCGAGCGGGAGCTTCGCGTCGGGCAGCGCCTCGACGTACGGATACACGGCGATGTCGGCGATCGAGGCCGCGTCGCCCTCGAGCCAGTCGCGACCCTGCAGCCGCGCCTCGAGCGTCGCCATCGCGTCGAGCGTGCGGCGCGTCGTCGCCTGGACGTCGATCGGCGTGCCGAGACGGTGGTGCCGGCGCAGCAGGTTCGGCCCGTGATGGATCTCGTTGGCCGAGAAGAACACCCACTGCAGCTGCTGCGCGAGCGTCCACGGGTCCTCGGGCCACCAGCGCGCGCCGCCGTGCTCGCGCGCGAGCCACAGCAGGATCGCGTGGCTGTCGCGCAGCACGCGCCCGTCCTCGACCAGCACCGGCACGAGGCCGGCGGGGTTCAGCGCGCGGAACGCGGGCGCGTGCTGATCGCCGCGCCGGATGTCGACGAGGTGTTCCTCGAACGGCAGGCCGAGCATCGACAGGAACACGCGGACCCGCTGGCAGTTGCCCGACGGCGGGAACGCGTGCAGCACGCGCGAGGCGGCCATCTCAGCGCGCGGCCGCCTCGACGGGCGTCGGCCGGATCGTCAGCGGCAGGCACGCGGTCTTGACGACCCAGACCGGGTCGCGCGCGATGTAGCGCTCGGGCCGGCCGACGATCTCCCCGGCGATGGTCCGCGCCTGGCGCCGGATCGGCTCGACGGTGCCGCCGACGCGGCCGTCGACCTCGGCGCAGTCGCCGAGCGCCCACACGCGCCCGGGCACGCAGGCGAGCGTCGCCTCGTCGACGACGACGCCGCGGTTCACCGCGAGGCCCGCGCGTCGCGCGAGCCGCGTCTCCGCCTCGACGCCGACCGCGACGAGGCCGACGTCGAAGGCGCCCGCGGCCGAGCCGCCGCACGTGTCGCGCCAGACGAGGCCGACGCGCGCGTCGTCGGGGCCGGCGCCCGCCGGCACGACCACGTCCTGCAGCGTCGCACCGCCGTGGAAGCGCACGCCGCGGCCGCGCAGCGCGTCGCGCAGCCGCGTCGCGGTCGCGTCGTCGAGCCGGCCGGCGAGCGGGAGCCGGTTCGCCTCGAGCAGCGCGACCTCGGCACCGGCACCGGCGAAGTCGTCGGCGAGCTCGCAGCCGACGAGGCCTGCGCCGACGATCGCGAGCCGCGGCGCACGGCCGTCGGCCGCGGCGCGCGCGCGGGCCGCGTCCCAGGCGGCGCGCAACCGCGCGTACGCGGCGAGGTCGTTGACCGCGAGCAGCCGTGCGGCGCCCGCGCCGGGCAGCGCGGGCCGTCGCGCGCGGCCGCCGGTGGCGAGCACCAGGTGCGAGAAGCGCAGCGTGCCGCGGGTGGTCGTCAGCCGGCGGCGGCGCACATCGAGCTCGAGCGCCCACGCGTGCGCGAGCAGCCGCACGCCGAGCTCGGCGGCGAGCGCGGGGCCCGGCGTCTCGACGAGCGCCTCGGGTGTCAGGCCCTTCGCGAGCGCGACCGAGATCGAGGGCTTCGGATAGAGCGCGCCGTCGCACGCGGTGACGATCGTCACCGGCGCGTCGCAGCCCGCGTCGCGCAGCGCCCGCGCGACGCTCCAGCCCGCGGTGCCGGCGCCGACGATCACGACGCCCTCGCCGCGAGGCACGCTCGCGCAGGGTGCGGCCGCGGCGGGGCCGCGCGCGGGCGCCGGCTCGATCGGACGGAAGTCCGCCTTGCCGACGCCGCAGACCGGGCAGCGCCAGTCCTCGGGGATGTCCTCGAAGCGCGTGCCCGGCGCGAGCCCCGAGTCGGCATCGCCCTTGGCCTCGTCGTAGATCAGCCCGCAGGCCTCGCAGAGCCAGCGGCGCAGCGCACGCTTCGCGTCGGTCATCGCATCGTCCCGTTCAGCGCACGCCCGCGGCCATCAGCCGGTCGAGCTCCTTGCGCAGGTGCTTGATCGCCGGCGTGACGATCGCGACGAACCAGCCCTCGCGCAGCCGGCGCTGCGCGGGCGACGCGAGCGCGTAGCCGAGCGCGCCGGTGTGCAGCATCGCCGACTGCGTCGCGCGCAGCGTCAGCTCGGAGGCCTGCAGGCGCACCGTCAGCACCTCGGCGAAGCGCGCGTCCGACGGGTCGAGCACGTGCTGCGCGAGCGTGCCGACGCGCTCGCGCAGCGCGCCCAGCTCGTCCTCGATCACGTCGGGCCCGTCCTCGAGGAAGCCGTTGACGTGCGCGAGGCGCAGGTTCGACTCGCGCATCAGCGCCACGCACGCCTGCACGATGCCCGCGCCGATGCCGACCTGCATCAGCACGAAGCCGTTGCGGATGCGCTTGAGCCACGGGCCGATCGGGTCGGCGAGCACATGGTCGTCGGGCACGAAGACCTCATCGAACTGCAGCGCGTAGGTGCCGGTGCCGTCCATCGCGAGGAACGGCGGCACCGCCTCCAGGGTCAGGCCCGGCCAGTCGCACCGCATCAGCGCCATCACCTCGACGCCGGTGCCGGGCCGCGGCGCGCCGTCGGCGCCGAGCGGCATGAAGGCCGTGCCGAAGACGTGGTCGGGGCCGAGGTTCGACACCCAGGGCAGCCGCCCGGACACGCGCCAGCCACCGGGCACCTTCGTGCCCTTGAGCGCCAGCCGCTCGATCGACGCGAACCACTTCATCGGGTTCGACATGCCGGTGCCGCCGAGCACCTCGGCGCTCGCGAGCTTCGGCAGCAGGTCGCGCTTGAGCGTCTCGGAGGCGCCCTGCTCGACGTACCAGGCGCACGCATCCTGGCACCAGCCCATGAACGCGCTCGCGCCGCAGCTGCGGCCGATCGCAGCGAGCGCGTCGAGCGCGCCGGCGACATCGCGCAGGCCGTCGGCGCGCTGCGTCGCGAGGTGGTGGCGGAACGCGCCCTGCGCGCCGAGCGCGCGCATCGCGGCGGCCGGATACAGGCCGTCGCGGTCGATGCGGTCGACCAGCGGATCGAGCTCGCGCTCGACGACGGCGGCGAGCAACGCCGGATCTGCGCAGGCGAGCGAGGTGTCGATGGCCCCCATGTCCTTCTCCGGGTGTCAGCCGAGCACGACTTCGGTCGGGATCGGGTTGCGGTAGCAGTTGGCCATCGGCGAGGCGTAGTCCGCCTCCCTGACGATCGCCTCGAGCACCTCGCGCGGCGCGTCGGCGTCGAGCAGGATCTTCGCGCGCACCGCCTGGAAGCCCATCTGCGCCGGCGCCTTCTTCGCGCCGCCCGCGCCCCAGGCCGACGGGTTGCCGATGTCGCCCTCGAGCAGCACCTCCATCGAGCGGATCTTCACGCCCTTGTGGGTCGCGACCGCGTGGATCCCGACGCACAGGCAGCCGCCGAGCGCCGACAGCAGGATCTCGGAGGGCGCGGGCGCGGTGTCCTGGCCGAACAGGTGCGGCGGCTCGTCGACGACGACCGGCGTGTGGTGGCCGACGTGGGTCAGCGAGCGGAACTGGCCGTCGTAGACCGTGCGGCTCTTCACCGTGCCCTTCGAGTCGGGGTTGTTGCGGCCCTTCTCGGCGAACGCGGCGAGCCCCGCGGCGTCGATCGGCTTGACGTAGGTGGTCTCGATCACGGTCTCCTGCACTGCAGCCATCGCGAAGTCCTCGGGTGGGTGTGGGTGGATCGGCGGTCACAGTGCAAGCGGCGTGCCACCGCGCGGGGCGGTGTGCGCGGACGCACCCGAAAGCGCGCGCGCAGGCGCTCTGCGCCCTGCTGCCCCGGCCGCCCGCGACCGCCCGCGACCGCCCAATCCGTCCGCCCAATCCGTCCGCCCGCTGCACAGAATGTGCAGGGTGCGCACGAATTGTTCACACGGTCAGCCGCCGCCCGCCTGCGACAGCTTCTCGAGCCGGTAGGTGAACTGCCGTCGGGTCATGCCGAGCATCTGCGCCGCGCGCGAGCGGTTGCCGCCGGCGCGCGCGAGCGCGTCGCGCACGCGCTCGGCGTCGACCGCGGTGACGGGCGCGTAGGGCCGCACGAGCTCCGGGCCCGACGCGGCGGCGGCCACCGTGGTCATCGACGCGGCGGCCGGCACGATGCGCGACTCGGCCTCCGGCGCCGGGTCGGCCGAGACGTCGGGCTCGGCGGCGAGCTGCGCCGCAACGCTCGCGGCATCGATCAGCGCGCCCGGGCTCATCACCACCAGCCGCATCGCGACGCTCTGCAGCTGGCGCACGTTGCCCGGCCACGGGTGCTCCTGCAGCAGGCGCATCGCCGGCTCGCTGAACTGCACCGGCTCGCGCGACCACGCGAGGCAGGCCTCGTGCGCGTAGTGGCGCGCGAGCACCGGCACATCCTGCGCGCGCTCGCGCAGCGGCGGCAGCCGAAGCGGCAGCACCGACAGCCGGTAGTAGAGGTCGAGCCGGAACTCGCCGCGCGCGACCGCGACCGCGAGGTTGCGGTTGGTCGCGGCGACCACGCGCACGTCGAGCGGCAGCTCGCGCCGGCTGCCGACGCGCACCACCACCCGATCCTGAAGCACGCGCAGCAGCTTCGCCTGCATCGCGAGCGGCAGCTCGCCGACCTCGTCGAGGAACAGCGTGCCGCCGTCGGCCTGCTCGAAGCGCCCGGGCTGGGCGGTGACCGCGCCGGTGAACGCGCCGCGCTCATGGCCGAAGAACTCCGACTCGAACAGCGACTCGGGCACCGCCGCGCAGTTGACCTTGACGAACGGGCGCTCGGCGCGCGAGCCCGCCTGGTGGATCGCGCGGGCGAAGAGCTCCTTGCCGGTGCCCGACTCGCCGAGCAGCAGCACCGTCGCGTCGCCGGTGGCGAGGCGGCGCGCCTGCGCGACCGCGGCGCGCAGCGCCGGCGAGTCGCCGAGGATGCCGAAGTTGGGCAGCTGGTGGCCGAGGCGCTCGCGCAGGTCGCGGTTCTCGGTCTCGAGGCGCTCGGTGCGCCGGCGCAGCTCCTCGTTGACGCGGATCACCTGTCCGAGCAGCGTGCCCACTGTCTGCAGAAGCTCCAGGTCGTCGTTGATCGCACGCCGGCGGTGGCGCAGCCGGTGCGCGGCGAGCACGCCGCAGACCCGGTCGCCCTCGCGCAGCGGCACCGCGATGAACGACACCGTCTCCTTCGGCAGGCGCGCGCGCTCGACCGAACGGGCCAGGAAGTCGGGCTCGCCGTCGATGTCCTGCACCACCCGGGGCATGCCGGTGCGGAACACGGCGCCGCACACGCCCTCGCCGCGCGCGAACACGCCCCGCGAGGCCTCCTCGGCGGTCAGCCCGTACCAGTGGCGGATCCGCAGCGACTCCTCGCCGGCTTCCCACAGCAGCACCCGCCCGCGGTTCAGGCCGACCCATTCGGACAGCAGCCGCAGGGTCTGGCGGATCACGAAGTGCGGCTCGACGCTGCGCCCGAGCAGGCGACCCACCTCGCGGATCAGCAGCAGCTCCTGCTGGTGCCAGTCGATGCGGGCGGGATCGGCGGGGCGGTCGGGCATCGGGGGCCTCGGTGGAGCGCTGCGGTGGCTCCACTTAGCAAAGACGATGCCGTGTGCACAAAGTGTCCAGGCGCGCCGGCGCCGGGCGTCCGTCGCCTCGCGGCGGTGCGGTGGGGCGAAGCCGGACCGACCCGGAACCGCCTCGCCCGAGGGGTGCCTCCGCCCGCGCCCCGCCGTGGTGCGAGGCGTCCGGGCGACGGCCCCGAAACGACGACGCGCCCCGGAGGGCGCGTCGGAAGGCGTCGGGCGCGAGCCCCGGGGCTCAGGCCTCCCGGGCCGCCTCGAGGTAGGACACCAGCTTCGCGCTGGTCTGGCGCAGCCGGTCCGACAGCAGCTGGACCAGCTTCAGCAGGATCTTGCTGCCCAGGCGCGGCTCGTCGTGCAGCACCAGCATCATCGCGTCGCGGGTCAGCACCGCGATGCGGCTCGGTTCGAGGGTCACGCACGACGCGAACCGCGGCTCGCCGTCGAACATCGACATCTCGCCGAGCGCGTGGCCCGAGTGCGCGACCGCGATCCGAGACGGGAAGTTGTAGCGATTGCGGCGCAGCACGTCGACCATGCCGTTCATCAGCAGCATCATGAAGTCGCCGGTCTCGCCCTCGGAGATGATCGTGAACCCGGCGGGCGCGTCGTAGACGTACATGAAGGCGCCGAGCTTGCGGGTCTCCTCCATGTCGAGGCCCGCGAACAGCGGCGTCTTGGCCATCAGGCTGTGGATCTCGTCGGCGAACTCGCTCGCGCGCCCGACCGGACGCAGCCCGATCGCGCTCAGGCGCTCGTGCGGCGTCTGGCGGATGGCGGTCTCGGCGGGCTTGCCCGACGGACCGACGCCCGCGACGGGCTGCTTCAGGGTGGATGCCTCCATGGCGATCTCCGGCTTGACTCGACGGTGGTTATAGCATGAAGGTCGACGGCCGATCCGACGCCGCGGCCTCCGTCCGACGGCCCGCGCGACCCCGTCCGACGGACGGCGGGGCGGGCCCGACCGGACCCGCGGGGGGCGTGACCGGATGCCTTGGGCGGACGCCCGTGCGGGTCATTGCGCGAGGGCGACCCGGCGCTCGGCGACGCCCTCGGCGAGCGTGTCGAGCACCGCGATCGTGTCCTCCCAGCCGATGCACGCGTCGGTGATGCTCTGGCCGTAGGCGAGCGGGCGGCCGGCGACCAGGTCCTGCCGGCCTGCGACCAGGTGGCTCTCGACCATCACGCCGAACACCCGCGACTCGCCGTCGGAGAGCTGGTCGGCGATGTCGCGCGCGACCGCGACCTGGTTCTCGTGCTTCTTCTGGCTGTTGCCATGGCTCGCGTCGATCATCAGCCGGCACGCGAGCGCGGCGGCGCCGGCCTCGCGGCACGCGGCGTCGACGCTCGCCCGGTCGAAGTTCGGCGCCTTGCCGCCGCGCAGGATCAGGTGGCAGTCCTCGTTGCCGTTGGTCGAGACGATCGCCGAGTGGCCGCCCTTGGTCACCGACAGGAAATGGTGGGGCTGCGACGCGGCCTTGATCGCGTCGAGCGCGATCCGCACGTTGCCGTCGGTGCCGTTCTTGAAGCCGACCGGGCACGACAGCCCGGAGGCGAGCTCGCGGTGCACCTGCGACTCGGTGGTCCGCGCGCCGATCGCGCCCCAGGAGATCAGGTCGGCGACGTACTGCGGCGTGATCATGTCGAGGAACTCGGTGCCGGCCGGCAGCCCCAGCTCGTTGATCTCCATCAGCAGCTCGCGCGCGAGGCGCAGCCCGCGGTTGATGTCGAAGCTGCCGTCGAGCCCCGGGTCGTTGATCAGGCCCTTCCAGCCGACGGTGGTGCGCGGCTTCTCGAAGTACACGCGCATCACGATCTCGAGACGGTCCTTCAGCCGCTCGCGCTCGACGACGAGCCGCTTCGCGTACTCGAGGGCCGCCTTGGGGTCGTGGATCGAGCAGGGCCCGACGACGACCAGCAGCCGGTCGTCCATGCCGTGCAGGATCCGGTGGATCGACTGGCGGGTCTCGTACACCCGCTCGGCCGGGGCATCGCGCAACGGGAACTCGCGCACGATGTGCGAGGGCGGCGACAGTTCCTTGATCGCGCGGATGCGGACGTCGTCGGTGGCATGCTTGGTGTTCATCGTTCGGATCCCCGGAAAAACAAAAACCGCCAGGCCTTTCGGGCTGGCGGTTCGTTCGGAGCTGCGTCTGTCAGGCTTGCACGCGTCCCCGGGCCGATCCGCCAGCGGGCGGAAAGCCGAAGAAGAAGAACGCGTAGAACCAGAAGCGCGGCATGGTGGCGGCACTCTAGCCGGATCGGCGGAGCGAGGCAAGTCGGGCCCGTGGCGCGACGGCCGCGCCCCGGGCGGGGCTCGGTGCGACTCGCTCAGTACGACTCGATCACCTCGCGGCGCGCCTTGCGGAACGGCAGCGTGGTGAGGTCGGTGGTCAGCGTGCCGGGCGCGTCGACGTACAGGATCCTCGCCGCGACCTTCGAGAACGACGCGTGGAAGTGCTGCGAGGACTTGGTGACGACGATGCGCCGCCGCTTCAGGTCGACGCCGAACGCGGTGAACATCTCGGTCGAGAAGCCCTGCGTGCGGCGGCTGTTGAGCAGCACCTCGACGCCGCCGATCGCGACCAGCGCGCAGTCGCCGAGCTCGTCGACGCTGCCCGACAGGCCGGGTACGCGCAGGTCGGTCGCGAGCCCCTTGACCTCCACGATCGCGTCGAACGGATCGCCCGAGACCGGCGCGATCTTGCCGCCGATCCGCAGCGGCAGCCGTGCGCCTTGGCCGGCCTCGCGCGCGATCGCCACCGCGCCCGGGTCCCACAGCGGGCCGAGGATCGCCGAATCGACCCGACGCTCGACGAGCCGGCGCAGCACGAAGGTCGAGTCGCTCGGTGCACCACCGCCGGCGTTGTCCGCACCGTCGGCGAAGACGACCGGCCAGGCGTCGGCGGCGAGCGCCTCGTCGATCGCCGCGTCGATCGACGGGCCCGGGACGCGCACCGCGTCGCAGATCGCGCGCAGCTCGGTGCCGAGCCGGGTCGCGGCCTCGCGCGCCGTGCCCGCGTCCTTCGCGTAGACGATCAGCTTGGTGCCGAGGTCGGGCGAGTCGCCCCACGGGAAGCCGTGGATCGCGGTGATCGACACGATGCCGTCGCGGCCCTCCATCGCCTTCGCGCGGTCGACGAAGCCGCGCACCGGCTCGAACGGCGTGCGCAGCGCGCGGATCGTGCCGCAGTCGTGGACGGCGACCACGGGACGCGGCGCGCCACGCGCGATCGCGACGCAGGCGTCGACCAGCTCCAGGCCGCGCTCGACCGCGTCGACGTGCGGGTACTCGCGGAACGCCATCATCAGATCGGCGTGGCGGACCATCTTCTCGGACAGGTGCGTGTGCGGGTCGAGCTCGGCGCCGATCACGACGTCGGGGCCGACGATCCCGCGCACGCGCTCGAGCAGGTCGCCCTCGCAGTCGTCGCAGCCGTCGGCGACCATCGCGCCGTGCAGGCCGAGCAGCACGATGTCGACCGGCATCGCCGCGCGCAGGTCCTCGAGCAGCTGCGCGCGCAGCGTCTCGTGCGCATGGCGGGTCGTCGTGCCCGAGGGCATCGCGAACGCGCACAGGCCTTCGGCGAGCGTCAGGCCGAGGTCCTTCGCGCGCAGCCGCGCGGCCCACAGCGGGCCGGTGAAGAGCGTCGGCGCGTCGGGGTGCTCGCCGGCGGCGAAGTAGCCGCGCTCGCGGAACGAGACGAGGCCGGTCGGCATCGGCGCGAAGGTGTTGGTCTCGGTGGCGAGCGTCGCGGAGAAGACCTTCATCGGGGCGTTCCTGAGGAGGCGTGCAGGCGCGCGGCCGAGAGCATCGCGCGGTCGATGCCGTGGTCGGCGAGGTGGGCGGGAATCGGCGCGCCGCGCGCGAGCGCCGCGCAGGCCTCGCCCATCGCCGCGCAGGTCTGGATGCCGTAGCCGCCCTGCGCCGCGGTCCAGACGAAGGCCGGGTCGTCGGGCGCGGGACCGCCGACGAGGTCGCCGTCGGCGACGAACGAGCGCAGCCCGGCCCAGACGCGGATCGGGCGGCGGATCGTCATCGTCGTCGCGGTCTGGATCCGGTCGATCGCGATCGCGATGTCGAGTTCCTCGGCCTGCACGTCGTGCGGCTCGACCGGGTCGGCGTTGGCCGGCGAGCCGATCAGCACGCCGGCGTCGGGCTTGATGTACCAGCGCTCGTCGAGGGCGATCACCGCGGGCCAGCCGCGCGGGTCGACGCCCTCGGGCGGCGCGAAGGTGAATGCGGCGCGGCGCTTCGGCTGCAGGCCGATCGGGCGCACGCCGGCCATCCGCGCGACGACGTCGGCCCAGGCGCCGGCGGCGTCGACCAGCACCGCGGCGCGCCACTCGCGCATCGCGGTGGCCGCACCGACGCCGGTGCGCGCGACGACGCCCCAGCCATCGGCTCCGCGCGCGATCGACACCACCTCGGCGTCGCAGACGAGCTCGCCGCCGCGCGACCGGAGCCCGCGCAGGAAGGCCTGGTGCAGGGTGTGCACGTCGAGGTCGCAGGCGCCGGGCTCGAGGATCGCGTCGCCGGTCGCCTCCGGCCGCATCACCGGCACGGTCGCGAGCACCTCGGCCGCGGCCACGCGCCGGATCTCCGGCGTGATGCGCCGCATCGCGTCGAGCTCGGCCTCGAGCAGCGCCTCGTCGGCCGGGCCGCCCACCATCAGCGCGCCGCGCGGCGTGATGACCGGGCCGTCGGCGAAGCCCGCGGGCGCACGCTCGAGGAACGCCCGGCTCGCGCGCGACAGCGCCCGCACCTGCGGTGTGCCGTAGGTCTCGGAGAACAGCGCGGCCGAGCGGCCGGTGCTGTGGTAGCCCGGATGCGACTCGCGCTCCAGGACGACGACCCGTCCGTGCGGCGCGAGGAAGTGGGCGATCGACGCGCCGGCGATGCCGGCGCCGACGACGAGGAAGTCGACCTGGGCCATGGGCGGGACAGCGAGGGTGGTGCGCCGATTCTACGCAGCGCCGCCGCGGCCGAGGCGCGCACGGTCCGGAATCCGGCGTTGACACCGCCCGGCGCGGTTCCTAGCCTGTCCGCACGAAACGACGACGGGCGATCGCCCGCACCCAGGAGGAGCCCCCATGACCCCATCGCGCCGCCACGCGCTCGGACGGCTGTCGCGCGTCGCCGCCACCGCGCTCGCCGCCACCGCCGCCCTCGGCCTGCCCTCCGCCGCATCCGCGCAGCAGGCGGGCACGGACAAGCCCTGGCCGGACAAGCCGATCCGCCTGGTCGTGCCCTACTCGCCCGGCGGCGGCACCGACATCCTCGCGCGCCACGTCGCCGAACGGCTGCGCCAGCGGCTCGGCCAGTCGGTGGTGGTCGACAACAAGCCGGGCGCCAACGGCGTGATCGGCACCGACATCGTCGCGAAGTCGGCGCCCGACGGCACCACGATCGTGCTGGTGGTCAACACGCACCTGCTGAACCCGCTGCTGATGAAGCAGCTGCCGTACGACACGTTCAAGGACCTGACGCCGGTCACCAAGGTCGCGACCTCGCCGATGGTGATCGTCGTGAACTCGGATCTGCCCGCCACGAACGTGCGCGAACTGAACGCGCTGATGCGCAAGGCGCCGGACAAGGTGACCTACGGCAGCTCGGAGAACATGACCCGGCTGGTCGGCGCGATGTTCGTGCGCTCCCAGGGCCAGCCCGACGCGGTCCACGTGCCCTACAAGGGCGGCGCGCCGCTGATGGCCGACGTCGCCGCCGGATCGACGACGATCGGCGTCACCTCGATCCTGACGGCGCGTCCGTTCATCACCTCGGGCAAGCTGCGCCCGATCGCGGTGACCAGCTCGAAGCGCACCGACGCGCTGCCGAACGTGCCGACGATGATGGAGGAAGGCGCGAAGGACTTCGAGACCTTCACCGACTACACGCTGTACGCGCCGAGCGCCACGCCGCGCCCGATCCTCGAGCGGCTGCAGCGCGAGATCGCCGCGGTGATCCACACGCCCGAGATGGTGAAGATCCTCGCCGACCAGGCCGCGGTGCCGGTCGGCGCGTCGGTCGCGGACACCGAGGCGCAGGTGAGGAAGGACGCCGCCTTCTGGCAGAAGGCGGTGACCGACGTCGGGCTGAAGGCGGAATGAGCCGGCCGACCGAGGAGGCACGACGATGATCGCTCCCGTGACCCGGCCCGAGGGCTGGACGCCCGAGGACCTGCGCGCCGACGACGGCTGGGCCGTGCGGCTCACCGCCGAGGAGATCGGCGACTTCGAGCGCGGGCTCGGCCACGCGGTCGGCACCGGCCGCGGCCCGCTCGAACTCGGGCCCGCCGACTTCCCGTTCGGCCCGGCCGCGCTCGCCCGGTTGCACGCCGCCGTCGCCGAGACCCAGTCGGGCCGCGGCTTCCGGCTGCTGCGCGGGCTGCCGGTCGAGCGCTGGAGCGTCGAGGCCTCGCGGACCTTCTTCTGGGGCCTCGGGCTGCACCTCGGCGTGCCGCGCCAGCAGGGGCGCGCGAGCCAGATGATGTCCGACGTGCGCGACGCCGGCGGCACCTACCGCAGCGTCCAGGGCCGGGGCTACAACACCCGCTCCGCACTCGACTTCCACGCCGACGGCACCGACCTCGTCGGGCTGATGTGCCTGCGCACGGCGGTGTCGGGCGGCGAGAGCCTGATCGCGTCCTCGGTCACCGCCCACAACGTCATGCTCGCCGAGCGGCCCGACCTGCTCGCGCTGCTGTACGAGCCGATCACGTTCAGCCGCCAGGGCGAGCAGGCGCCCGAGGAGCCGCCGTGGTACCGCGCCGCGATCATGGGCGTGCGCGACGGGCGATTCGCGTGCCGGCACATCCGCAACCACGTGAAGTCGGCGCAGCTGAGCTTCCCGGAGGTGCCCCGGCTGACCGACGCGCAGGCCGAGGCGCTCGACCTGTTCGACGCGATCCTGCGCCGGCCCGAGGTGTGTTTCCGGATGAACTTCGAACCGGGCGACGTGCAGCTGATCAACAACCACGTGGTGCTGCACTCGCGGACCGACTACGTCGACCACGACGAGCCGGAGCGCAAGCGCCACCTGCTGCGGCTCTGGCTGTCGCTGCCCGAGTCGCCGGCGTTGCCCGAGTCGTGGCGCGACGCGTACAAGGACGTCGAGGCGCGCGCGGTCCGCGGTGGCTTCCGCGGCCAGAACGTGACGCCCGAGGTCGAGGCGTTCGAGGCGCGGATCGCCGCGCACCACCGGATGGCGTTCCGCGTCTATGCGGACCGCGATCGCTTCAAGGGAGCCGTGGCATGAGCAAGACGTCGCTGAAGGGCGTGCTGAGGAAGGGCCGGCTGGTCGCCGCGCCGGGCATCTACGACATGGTGTCGCTGCGGATCGCCGACCGCATGGGCTTCGAGACGCTGTACATGACCGGCTACGGCACGGTCGCGTCGCACCTCGGGCTGCCCGACGCGGGCCTCGCGAGCTACGCCGACATGGTCGACCGCGTGCGCGCGTTCTGCACGATGGCGAAGAGCCCGGTGATCTGCGACGGCGACACCGGCTACGGCGGACTGCTGAACGTCGCGCACACCGTCGCCGGCTACGAGGCGGCGGGCGCGGCCGGCATCCAGCTCGAGGACCAGGAGTTCCCGAAGAAGTGCGGCCACACGCCGGGCCGGCGCGTGATCCCGATGCAGGACATGGTCCGCAAGCTGCAGGTCGCGAAGGAGGCGCGCTCGGGCGACATGCTGATCGTCGCGCGCACCGACGCGCGCACGACGCTCGGCCTGGACGAGGCGCTGCGCCGCGCCGACGCCTACCTCGGGGCGGGCGCCGACGTGCTGTTCGTCGAGTCGCCGGAGACCGAGGCCGAGATGGCGAAGATCGCGTCGAGCTTCGACGTGCCGATGCTGATCAACGTCGTCGAGGGCGGGCGCACGCCGGTGCTGGCCCCGAAGGTGCTGGAGGAGATGGGGTTCGCGCTGGCGATCTATCCGGCCGCGGGCTTCCTCGCGGCGGGGTGGGCGCTGGAGCAGTCGTACGCGCACATCAAGGCCACCCGCTCGTCGATCGGCGCGAAGGCGCCGCTGGCGGACTTCATGGAATTCAGCCGGATGATGGGGTTCGAGGCGGTGTGGGCGTTCGATCGGCGGCACGCGGAGGAGTGAGGGCGGTCGGCCCCGTCGTCACAGGAACTTCGCGATCGCGTCCAGGGGCTTGCGGCCGATCGACGGCACGGTGCAGCCCGGTGCCGGATACCCTACGACCAGCAGGATCGCCGGCCGCGCGTCGTCGTCGACCGACAGGATCTGGTTGAGGAAGCCCATCGGGCTCGGCGTGTGGGTCAGCGTCGCGAGGCCCGCGTGGTGGAGCGCCGCGATCAGGAAACCGGTCGCGATGCCGACCGACTCGGTCACGTAGTAGTTCTTCACCGGCGTGCCGGCGGGCGTCTCGGAGTGCTTGCGCCCGAAGATCGCGATGAGCACCGGAGCGGTCTCGAGGAAGGGCTTGTCGGCGTCGGTGCCGAGCGGCGCGAGCGCGTCGAGCCAGGCCTTCGGCGCGCGGTGCTCGTAGAACTCGCGCTCTTCCTTCTCGGCCTCGACGCGGATCGTGCGCTTGATCGCCGGGTCGGTGACGACGACGAAGAGCCAGGGCTGCAGGTTCGCGCCCGAGGGCGCGGAGCCGGCCGCGGCGAGGCAGGCCTCGATCACCTCGCGCGGCACCGGTCGGTCGGAGAACTGCCGCACGGTGCGGCGCCGGGCGATGTCATCGCGGAACGCGCGGGCCCGCGCGGCCATCTCGGCGGGCGGGAACTCGACGTAGCCGGCGAGCGGCTCGAAGACCGGCTCGCGGCCGATGAGTGCGGTCTGGTCGGACTCGCGGGTCAAGGGGGGCGGCTCAGGCGGTGCCGCCGACGGTCAGCCCTTCGATCCGCAGCGTCGGCTGGCCGACGCCGACCGGCACCGACTGCCCGTCCTTGCCGCACACGCCCACGCCCGAGTCGAGGCGCATGTCGTTGCCGATCATGGTGACCCGCGTCAGTGCGTCCGGCCCGTTGCCGATGATCGTCGCGCCCTTGACCGGGTACTGCACCTTGCCGTTCTCGACCCAGTAGGCCTCGCTCGCCGAGAAGACGAACTTGCCGTTGGTGATGTCGACCTGGCCGCCGCCGAAGTTGACCGCGTACAGCCCGCGCTCGATCGACTCGACGATCTCCTTCGGGTCGCGGTCGCCGCCGAGCATGTAGGTGTTGGTCATCCGCGGCATCGGCAGGTGCGCGAACGACTCGCGCCGGCCGTTGCCGGTGACCGGCACCTTCATCAGCCGGGCGTTGAGCGAGTCCTGGATGTAGCCCTTCAGGATGCCGTCCTCGATCAGCACGTTGCGCTGCGTCGGGTTGCCCTCGTCGTCGATGTTGAGCGAGCCGCGGCGGTCGGCGATCGTGCCGTCGTCGACCACGGTCACGCCCTTCGCGGCGACCCGCTCGCCGAGCCGGCCGGCGAACGCCGACGAGCCCTTGCGGTTGAAGTCGCCCTCGAGGCCGTGGCCGATCGCCTCGTGCAGCAGCACGCCGGGCCAGCCCGGCCCGAGCACCACCGACATCACGCCGCCCGGCGCCGCGCGCGACTCGAGGTTGACCAGCGCCGCGTGGACCGCGTCGTCCACGTACTTCTCGACGACGGTGTCGGAGAACCACTGGAAGTCGACGAAGCGCCCGCCGCCGCCGCTGGTGCCCTGCTCGCGCCGGCCGCCCTGCTCGGCGATGACGGTCACCGACAGCCGCACCAGCGGGCGCACGTCGGCGGCGATCACGCCGTCGGAGCGCGCGACCAGCACGACGTCCCACTCGGCGGCCAGGCCGGCCATCACCTGCACGATGCGCGGGTCCTTGCGGCGCGCGAGGGTCTCGACCTTGTGCAGCAGCTCGACCTTGGCGGTGGAATCGAGCGAGGCGATCGGGTCGTCGGTGCCGTAGAGCACGCGCCCGGCCGAGGGGCGCATCGAGCCGGCGACCTTGACCTTGCCGGCCCCGCTGCGGGCGATCGTGCGCGTGGCGCGCGCGGACGAGATCAGCGCGTCGAAGCCGATCTCGTCGGAGTACGCGAACGCGGTCTTCTCGCCCGAGACGGCGCGCACGCCGACGCCCTGATCGATCGAGAAGCTGCCCGACTTGACGATGCCCTCGTCGAGGCTCCAGCCCTCGCTGCGCGTGTACTGGAAGTAGAGGTCCGCGTAGTCGACCTTGTGCCTGAAGACCTCGGCGAGCGCCTCGGCGAGGCGCGACTCGTCGAGCTCGTAGGGGTCGAGCAGGAGCCCGCGGGCGCGGGCGAGGCGGGCGAAGGCGGGGTCGGCGACGGTGTTCATGGAGCCAGTCTAACGCAGCGCGAGCGGGGGCCGCGCGCCGCCTCCGGGCTCACATCGTCCGGTGGGCGAGCGCCGGCAGCTGCGCGCGGACTTCGGCGATCCGCGCGGCGGACAGCTCGCCGGCGACGATGCCCTCGCCTTCCGGCCGCGACGCGACCACCTCGCCCCACGGGTCGACCAGCATCGTGTGGCCCCAGGTCCGGCGCCCGTTCTCGTGGGTGCCGCCCTGCGCGGGCGCGAGCACCCAGCACTGGTTCTCGATCGCGCGGGCCCGCAGCAGCACCTCCCAGTGCGCCTCGCCGGTCACGTAGGTGAAGGCCGAGGGCACGACGATCAGGTCGACCGCGCCGAGCGCGCGGTAGTACTCGGGGAAGCGCAGGTCGTAGCAGACCGACAGGCCGACGCGCCAGCGCGTGCCGTCGGGGCCCTCGACGTCGCAGACGGTCGGCGTACGGCCGGGCTGGATGGTCGCGGACTCGTCGAACTTCTGCTCGCCGCGCTTCAGGCCGAAGAGGTGGACCTTGTCGTAGCGCGCGGCGAGCGTGCCGTCGGGCCGGTGCACGAGGCAGGCGTTGCGGATGCGGCGCGGCTCCGACGAGGCGATCGGCACGGTGCCGCCGATCAGCCAGACGCCCGACTCGCGGGCGATGTCGGCGAGCGCGCACTGGATCGGGCCGTCGCCCACCGCCTCCTTCGCGTCGACCTTGTCGGTGTCCTTGCGGCCGAGCAGGCAGAAGAACTCGGGCAGCACGACCAGCGCGGCGCCGCCGGCGGCGGCCTGCGCGACGAGCCGGCGCGCGGCCTCGAGGTTGGGTTCGACCGACGCGGCCGAGACCATCTGGATCGCCGCGATCGGGAGCTTCGCCGTCATGGGTGGGGGTCCGTTGGGAGACTGGCGCGCAGCGTAGCACCTGCGCCGCGCGGGGCCGGCGGTCGCGCGCCGAGTCACTGCGACGGCGGATCGACACCCCGCTGCAGCACCCGCCGGTTGCGCTCGCTGACCGTCGGGTCCGACCAGGAGCCGGTCACGTCGACGTCGTAGGCGAGCACCTCCTGCAGCGGCTTCCTCAGCACGTACTGCGCGGCGAACGAGCCGAGCCCGATCAGCGGGTTGACCATCGCGCCGACCGCGATCGACGCGAGGCCGGCGTTCAGCTCGGGCACGACCTCGACGTTGAGCCGCTGCGTCTCGTGTTCCAGGTCGGCCTCGCCGCGGATGTTGACCTGCGCCTGCAGCCCGCGCATCCGCAGGTCCGAGGTCCGCGCGATGCCCTCGTCGATCCTCACGCGGCCGACGATCGAGTCGAAGGCGAAGCCCTCGCCGAACAGGTCGCGGAAGTCGCCCGACAGCCGCTTGGGCAGCGACTGCATGTTGAGCACCGAGATCAGCTTCGCGGCCCCCGGGTCGACCTTCAGGAACTCGCCCTTGCCGAGCGCGACGCTCATCTCGCCGTCGAGGGACTCGTAGTCGATGCCGATCGGGGAGCCGCGCCAGCGCACGTTTCCGGCGAGCGTGCCGGCCGCCCCGTGCACCGTGTCGCGCAGGCCCATCCGGTCGAGCAGCCGGCCGGCGTCGCGGACCTCGAGCTCGAAGTCGAGGCGCGTGCTGCGCGGATCGGCGCCCGCGGGCGCGGCGCCCGGCGGCGGGCTCGGGCCGAGCGCCGCGGTCGGTGCACCCGGCCGGGCGCGCGGCACGCCGACGAACGACCACGCGCCGCGCGCCTCGAGCCGTGCGGCAGGGTTCGTGACCACCAGCCGGTCGAGCCGCCAGACCGGCTGCTCGGCGGTGCCGCCGTTGGTCGCCGACAGCGCCAGCCGGCCCATCGGCAGCGTGCCCAGGGTCAGGTCGTCGACGACGATGTCGAGCGCCGGCAGCTGCGTCGGCGACGCCGACAGCGCGGACTCGACCTCGCCCTCGCGCGAGCGCGGCAGCACCAGCCGGGCGAGGTGCGCGGTCAGCGTGCCGATGCGCTCGCCCGGCCGCGCGTCGCGCCACTCGAAGTGGCCTTCGATCTCGCGCGAGGCGATGTTCGCGCGCCAGCGGCCGTCGGTGCGCGAGGCGCCGACGACGACCTCGTGCAGGTCGCGACCGGCGATGCGCAGGTCGTCGGCGACGACCGAGACCAGGTCGGGCACCAGCGAGATGCCGACGGCCATGCCCTTGGCCGAGCGCTCGAGCCGCTCGAGCTCGCCGTCGTCGATCACCGAGCGCCACGCATCGAGGTCGATCGCGCGGGTGCGCACGATGACCGACAGGCCGCCCTCGCGCAGCGCGGGCTCCGCATCGAGGGCGAAGCCGGCGCGCCGCACCAGCAGCCGCTCGCTCGACGGGTCGCGCTCGCGCTCGAGCGCGAGCGCGATGTCGTCGCGCAGCCGGATCTCGAGCCGGTCGCCCGGCGGACGCGCCGACGGGCCGGACGGCGCGAGCGGCCGCGACACCACGCGCAGCGGCCACGACTGCCCGGCGAGCTTCGCGAACGGCGCCGGCAGGTCGCTCGCCATGCCGACGAGGTCGGACTCGATGCGCAGCGTCGAGGCGCGGCGATCGACGTCGACGCTCGCGCGATAGTCGGTGCGGCCCGAGAGCTTGCGGGTGAGCGGATTGTCGACCAGCGTGCGCATGCCGGCCGCGTCGATCGAGCCGGTGGCGTCGATCCGCATCCGGCCGTCGCCCGCGGGCCGGCCCTCGACGCGGATCGGCCCGCCGAGCAGCGTGCCGCGCAGCTCGGGCAGCGCGATGCCGCGCTCGGTGAACTCGAGCCGCCCGGTGACGCCACCGAACGGCGGCAGCGTGCTGTCGAGCGCGACCTCGTTGCCGGGGAAGTCGACGGTGCCGGCGGCCTTGATCGACGCCAGGTCGTGCAACGGCACCTCGAGCCGCATGCCGAGCTTCGCGTCGCCCGCGACCCGCAGGTCGCGCGTGAAGGTCGACACGTTGGTGACCAGCGGGCTCGCGTTGACGAACGCGAGCATGTCCTTCGCGGCGCCGGCCGCGCGGCCGTCGATCGTCAGGATGGCGTCGTGGTAGTCGGGCAGCCGCGCGAGGACGTCGGCGAGACGCACCCCCTCCGAGACGCCCGACTGCGCGCGGACCTCGAAGCCGACGCCCTCGAACCGGACGTCGCCGGTGCCGTGCTCGATCCGGGGCCAGCCGGGCGCGTACACCAGCGTCGCGTCCCTGAAGCGGCCCGTGAGCCGGAAGCGGCCCTCGGCCGGGTCGCGGAACGGAAAGTGCCACAGGTCGCCGCGGATCTCGAGCTGCACGTCCTCGACCGAGCCGGCGAGCACCGAGTGCGCGACCCACTCGAGCACCTGCGGCGGCAGGCGGCTCGGCAGGTAGCGCGGCACGCGCCTGAGCTCGGCCCGCTCGACGCGGGCCACGAGCTCGAGGATGCCCGGCCCGTCGCCACCGTTGCGCCACTTCGCGGAGAGGGTGCCGCGGCCGTCGGCGTTCGAGAAGTCGACCTTCGGCGCGTCGACGCGCAGCACGTGCGTCGCCGTGTCCCAGGTCCAGGTCGCGTCGCCGGACAGCCGGTCGAACGGGATCGACGGCTCGTCGAGCCAGCCGGGCAGCACCACGGTGGCCTGCCGGCCCGACAGCGACAGCGTGCCGTCGCGGTCGGTCGCGCGCACCGAGCCGGACAGGTTGCCGAACGCAGGCAGCCGGCGGCCGTCGGGCCGCTCGCCGAACTGCACGCCGAGCCGCTCGAACGCGGCGGCGAGCTCGAAGCGGGGGGCGTCGCGCGCCGCGCGCTCGGCCTCGGCGATGCGGTCGGCGGGTCGACGGGCCTCGGGCGCCCGGCCCTCCGGATGCACCCAGCGCAGCGTCAGGTCCCGGACCTCGCCGGCGAGGCCGATGCCGGCGAGCCGCTCGCGGGCCTCGGCCGGCAGCGGCAGGCGGCGTGCCGCCTGCAGCGCGGCGCCCGCATCGAACGCCTGCAGCCGCAGCCTCGCCGCGCGCAGCGAGCGCGACGCGTCGAGCGCGAGCTCGGCATCGCCGTCGGCCGCGAGCGCGAAGCCCTGCGCGTCCACCGCCGACAGCCCGGTGAGCCGCACGACCAGCCCGCCGTCGCGCTGGCGCTCGGTGCGCGCCTCGACGGCCAGCGCGTCGAACGCGAGGCGGCCGTCGGGCAGCCGCGTCGCCGCCTGGGTCGCGCGCGCCTTCAGCGTCGCATCGACGACCCCACCCGCGTCGAAGCGCAGCCAGCCGAGCGCGTCGAGGCGGCCCTCGGCGGCGTCGACCGGCTCGGGCAGGTGCGCGCCGAACGCCCGCGCGAGCGAGGCGACGCGCGCGAGCTCGACGCCCTGGCCCGAGACGTGCGCCTCGCCGGTCCAGCGCTGCCAGTCGGACGGGCGCGCGAGCGGCGCACGATAGACCTCGGCGACGACCGCGACCGTGTCGGCCGCGTCGCCCGGCCGGGTCGCCGACGCGGCCGCCTGATGGCGGCGCCCGACGCTGCGCAGGCTGAGCGTCATGCCGTCGACGGTGAGCGGCGGCACCTCGCCCGTGCGGTCGACCAGCCGCACCGTCGCGTCGCCGGCCGCGAGCTCGCCCTGCGTCAGCAGCCAGTCCAGGCCACGTCCGTCCGATGGCCCGTCGCCCGACAGCTCGAAGCCGGCGACCGCGATGCGACCCGGGGCGAGCCGCTCGACCACCAGGCGGGGCGCGTCGAGCCTCAGCGCCGCGAATCGCAGGTGTCCGATCGCGAGGGAACGCCAGGACACGCGGGCGTAGGCCGAACCGACCTCGAGCCGCGGCTGTCCGTCGGGCCCGTCGATCCGCAGCCGGTCGATGCGCAGCGACGGGTGCAGCCCCTCCCACTCGGGGTGGAGCGCGCCGATGGACACCGGCACGCCGAGCTGGCGCTCGACCTGCGCGACGAGCCACGGGCGCCATGTGTCCAGGCGCGGCCACGCGACGTGGCGCACCAGCAGGTAGGTGGCGAAGACCGCGCACAGCGCGAGCCCGAGCAGGCCGAGCAGGACGCCGGCCAGCCTGTTCGAGAGCGGCGTCGGTCGGGCGGTCATGGAGTCGGAGGGCGTCCGGGACGCGGGACCCGCAAAAGGCCTCCGCGGCCGGGCTTCGACGGGGGCTCGATGGACTGTAGCATACCGACGACGGGGCTCGCGGCGGGCTCCCCCGCGATGGATTCGAATGGTGACGGACGATTACGAGGCCAGGTCCGGGTCGGCCTGGTTCGGGCGCACGCTGGACGCGCTGTCGAGACGCCAGCCTCCCCTCGCGGCGCTGCTGCCGGCGATGGTCGAGCGCCCGCTCGACGAGGCGGCGGTCGCGGCATGCTGGGAACGCGTGGCGGCGCTGTCGAGCGCCGCGGGTCCGTCGGCCGTCGGCGGGGGCCCGGCGGCGGACCCGGGCGCCGCGCTGCGCCGCGCGCGCCAGCTGCTGGTCCTCGCGATCGTCGAGCGCGACGTCCGGCAGCGGGCGCCGCTCGCCGAGGTCTGCGGCGCGATCAGCGCGTGGGGACGGCTGTCGACGCGCATCGCGCTGCGCCACGCGGCCGCCGAGCTCGCCGCGCAGCACGGCCGGCCGCTCGACGGCGACGGGCACCCGCAGGACCTGCTCGTCGTCGGCATGGGCAAGCTCGGCGGCGACGAGCTCAACGTGTCGTCGGACATCGACCTGGTCTTCGTGCACCGCGACGGCGGCACGACCGAGGGCGGCGCGCGCGGCGCGATCCCGTCGGGCGAGTTCTTCCACCGCGTCGCGCGGCGCACCGCCGGGCTGCTGTCGGACACCACCGAGGACGGGTTCGTGTTCCGCGTCGACACGCGGCTGCGCCCCAATGGCGACTCGGGCCCGCTGGTGTGCACGCTGCCGATGCTCGAGCAGTACTTCTACGACCAGGGCCGCGAGTGGGAGCGCTTCGCGTGGCTCAAGGGCGCGGTGATCGCGGACTCCGGCCTCGCCGGCGACGCGGCACGCTCGAGCGACGAGGCGGCGCTCGCCGAGATCGTCCAGCCCTTCGTGTTCCGGCGCTACCTCGACTTCGCGGTGTTCGGCGCGCTGCGCGAGCTGCACGCGCAGATCCGCGCCGAGGCCGACCGGCGCGACGCGCGCCGCGGCAGCCGCGACGGCGGCGGCATCGACGTCAAGCTCGGGCGCGGCGGCATCCGCGAGATCGAGTTCTGCGCGCAGCTGTTCCAGATCGTCCGCGGCGGCCGCGACCCCGGCCTGCGCGACCGGCGCACCCTCGCGACGCTCGATGCGCTCGCGCAGCGCCGGCTGCTCGAGCCGGCCGCGGCCGCGCGGCTCGCCGACGCCTACGTGCTGCTGCGACGCGTCGAGCACGCGGTGCAGTACCAGGAGGACGCGCAGACGCACCGGCTGCCCGACGACCCCGCGGTGCGGGCGCGGATCGCCTCGATTCTCGCGATGGCGCCCGATGCGTTCGACGCGGCGCTCGCCGAGGCGCGCGCGCACGTCGAGCAGGTCTTCGACGCGCTGCTCTCCGACCCGGCGCGGCGCACCGATGCGCCCGTGCCGGAAGCCGGCGACGCGCTCGCGCTCGACGACGCAGGGCGCGCCCGCGTGACCGCGCTGCGCGAGGGCCGACGCTACCGGCTCGCGCGGCCCGACACGCAGCGCACGATCGAGCAGCTGCTCGAGCGCGCGCTGCGCGAGGGCACGCCGGCCGACGGCCCGCCGGGCGCGCCGCCGGCCGCCGACGCGGTCTGGCTCGGCCGGCTCGTCGACCTGCTCGAGACCGTGGCCGGCCGCCCGGCCTACCTCGCGCTGCTCGCGCAGTACCCGGCCGCGTTCCGGCGCGTGCTGTCGATGATCGGGCAGGCGAAGTGGGCGGCCGACTACCTGACGCGCCACCCGGTCGTGCTCGACGAGCTGCTCGACGGGCAGATCCTGCAGCCGTCCGACCATGCGGCCTGGGAGCGCGACCTGCGCGCCGCGCTCGCCGCGACCACCACGCGCGGCGGCGAGCCGGACGTCGAGCGGCAGATGGACATGCTGCGCGAGGCGCACCACGCGCAGGTGTTCCGGCTGCTCGCGCAGGACCTCGCCGGCACGCTGACCGTCGAGCGGCTGTCCGACCACCTGAGCGAGCTCGCCGACCGGGTGCTCGGGATCGTGCTGGAGCGCGCGTGGGCGCAGGTGCGCGGCGCGCACCGCGAGGTGCCGCGCTTCGCGATCGTCGCGTACGGCAAGCTCGGGGGCAAGGAGCTCGGCTATGCGTCCGACCTCGACCTGGTGTTCGTCCACGAGGACGACGACGAGCGCGCGCCCGCCGCCTACGCGCAGCTCGCGCAGCGGATGTCGGCGTGGCTGCAGACGCGCACCGCGGCCGGGCTGCTCTTCGAGATCGACCTGCGGCTGCGCCCGAACGGCGACGCGGGCCTGCCTGTCGTCAGCCTGCAGGCGTTCGAGTCCTACCAGCGCGAGTCGGCCTGGGTGTGGGAGCACCAGGCGCTGACGCGCGCGCGCTTCGCCACCGGCGACGCCGCGATCGGCGCGAGGTTCGAGGCGCTGCGCCGCGACGTGCTGCGCCAGCCGCGCGATGCGGTCGCGCTCGCCGCCGAGGTCCGCGCGATGCGCAGGAAGATGACCGAGGGCCACCCGAACCGCTCCGCGCAGTTCGACGTCAAGCACGACGCGGGCGGGATGGTCGACATCGAGTTCCTGGTGCAGTACCTGGTGCTCGCGCACTCGGCCGCGCACCCCGAGCTGCTCGACGACGCCGGCAACATCGCGCTGCTCGACCGCGCCGCGAAGGCCGGGCTGATCGATGCGACCGCCGCGGCCGACTGCGCGCAGGCCTACCGCGACCTGCGCCGCCTGCAGCACGTGCTGCGGCTCAACGACGCCCGCTACGCGCGCGTGGAGCCGGAGACGGTCGCGGCGCAGCGCGCGGCGGTGCGGGGGCTGTGGAAGGCGGTGCTCGGGGAGTAGGCGGCGGCACTCGTGCGGGCGCGCACCGCGCTCACGCGAGCGCGGTGCCCTCGTCGAACCCGAGCATCAGGTTCATGCACTGCACCGCGGCCCCCGACGCGCCCTTGCCGAGGTTGTCGAGCCGCGAGACCACCAGCACGCGCTCGTCGTTGCCGAACACGAACACGTCGTTTCGGTTGGTGTCGTTCGCGGCCAGCGCGTCGAAGAAGCCGCCGTCGGTGTTCGACTCGGCATCGAGCGGCATCACCTGCACGAAGCGCTCGCCGCGGTAGTGCTCGACGAGCGCCTCGTGGATGCGCGCGCGCGTGGTGCCCGGCGCGCACAGCCGCAGGTGCAGCGGCACCGACACCGCCATGCCCTTGTAGAAGTTGTCGACGATCGGCACGAACACCGGCGCGTGCGCGAGGCCGGTGTAGGCGCGCATCTCGGGCAGGTGCTTGTGCACGAGGCCGAGCGCGTACATCCGCGCGGCGTCGAGCGCGCGCGAGTCGCGGGCCGCCTCGTAGTCGGCGATCATCTTCTTGCCGCCGCCCGAATAGCCGGTGAGCGAGTGGCAGGCGACCGGGTAGTCGCGGGGCACGAGGCCGGCGGCGACGAGCGGTGCGAGCGCGAGGATGAAGCCCGCCGCGTGGCAGCCGGTGACCGCGACGCGCCGCGCGCCGCGGATCGCGCGCCGCTGCTCGGGCGAGAGCTCCGGCAGGCCGTAGGTCCAGCCGTCGGCGACGCGGTGCGCGGTGCTCGCGTCGATGATCCGCGTGCGGGTGTTCGAGGGGTCGACCAGCGCGACCGCCTCGCGCGCCGCCGCGTCCGGCAGGCACAGGAAGACCGCGTCGGCCTCGTTGATCAGCTCGCGGCGACGCTCGGCGTCCTTGCGGCGCTCGGGCTCGATCTCGAGCAGGCGCACGCCGCCGTGGGCGACGAGACGCTCGCGGATCTGCAGACCGGTGGTGCCTTCCTGGCCGTCGACGAACACGGTGCTCATGGGATCTCCGGGGATGCGGGCGCGCCGCAGTCGCCATGATGCCACCGTCGCGCCCCGACCCGGCGCGCGCGCCGGACGCGCGTCAGCCGACGACGCCGAGCGCGCCGAGCAGCGCGCCCGCGCCGATCAGCCACAGCATGTTGATCCGCGTGCGCGCGACGACGAGCGCCGACACCGCGGTCAGCGCCCACAGCGCGGGCTCGGCGTGGTTGGCGCCGGAGGCGACGACCCAGCCGGCCGAGGCGGTCAGGCCGATCGCGATCGGCGACAGCCCGAGCCGGATCGCCGCGACGAGCGGCGCGTCCTCGCGGGCGGTCTTCCACCGCCAGGCCGCGTACGTCGCGAGGCTCGAGGGCACGATCGAGCCGACGGTCGACGCGAGCGCGCCGGCGGCGCCGCCCGCCTGCCAGCCGAGCAGCGTGACGAAGAGGATGTTCGGGCCGGGGGCGGCCTGCGCGATCGCGATCGCGTCGTTGAACTGCAGCCCGGTCATCCAGCCGCGCTCGTCGACGAGGTGGCGGTGCATCTCCGGCGAGGTCGCGAGCGCGCCGCCGATCGCGAGCAGCGACAGCGACGCGAAGTGCAGCATCAGGTCGAGCAGGTCGGCGTGGCTCACGGTGTGCCCCCCGTGCCTCCCACGCCCCGCGCGCGGCGACCGAGCGAGAACCACGCGGCCGCGACCGCGACCGGCGCGAGCGCGGCGACGACCCAGGCCAGCTTCAGGCGCAGCAGCGCGACGCCGACGAACGCCGCCGCGCCGAACGCGAGCCAGCCCCAGCGCGCGCGCTGGCCGGCGGCGAGGCGCAGCGCGGTGCCGAGGATCATGCCGCCCGCGACCGCGCCCATGCCGACCAGCGCCCGGCGCACGACCGGATCGTCGGCGACGCGGGAGTAGGCGATCGCGATCGTCAGCACGACCGCCGCCGGCGCGGCGAGCATGCCGGCGAGCGCCACCAGCGCGCCGCGCCAGCCGAACCAGCGGTCGCCGGCCATCAGCGCGAGGTTGCAGATGTTCGGCCCGGGCAGCAGCTGCCCGAAGGCGAGCAGCTCGACGAACTGCTCGCGCGTGAGCCAGCGCCGCTCCTCGACCAGCACCCGCTGCGCCCACGGCAGCACGCCGCCGAAGCCGCGCAGCGCGAGGCCGGTGAACACGAGGAACAGCTGGGTCAGCGAGTGCGGCCGCGGCGCGGCCGCGGCCCCCGAGTCCGCCGGCGGGGGTCCGTCGCCTCCGGGTCGGGGCGCCCCCGCGCTCATCCGAGCCCGCCGATCGCGAACAGCGTCGCGACGCCCGCGGCGAGCCCCGGGAACGGCGAGCGCGCGAGCCGCGCGACCCCCACCGTCGCGATCGCCGCCGGCAGGCGCCCGTCCGCCCAGGCCGCGGCCCAGCCGCCGTCGGGCGCGAGCGCGACCGCGAACGCGTCGGGCACCGTCAGCGCGACCAGCGCGGCGAGCGGCGCGAAGCGCAGCGCGCGCTCGGCTGCGCCGCGCGGCTGCAGCCGCGCCGGCAGCACGGTGAACGCGTTGCGGGTCGCGAGCACCACGACGACCAGGCCGGCGGTCGCCGCCCACACGTAGCCGTCGGGCAGCGTCAACGCGCCGGCTCCGCGGTGCGCGACGCCCACGGCAGCGCGACCGCCACCCCCGCGGCGATCGCGGCGAACGTCCCGGCGCGCCACGGCCAGTCGACCCCGACCAGCGCCACCGCCGCCGCGACCGCGGCGACGCCGATCGCCGCGCGCGTCGTCAGCATCGGCCCGATCAGCGCGATCACCGCGAGCGCGCCGACGAAGGCGATCCGCGGCGAGTCTGGGATCAGCCCGGCGAGCAGCACGCCGCCCAGGCTGCCGATCGACCAGCTGGCGTAGACGGTCGCGTTGACGCCGAGGAAGCGCGCGGCGCGGTGCTCGAGCGGCTCGGCCGGGCGCGGCGCCGCCGCGTCGGCGCCGGGGCGGGCGAGGTACGCGGCGAGGCCGGTGTCGGTGGTGAGCCAGCCGAGCAGCAGCCGGCGCCCGAGACGCAACCCGCGGAACTCGGTCGCGACCACCGCGCTGAACACCACGAAGCGCAGGTTGGCGAGCAGCGCCGTCGCCCAGATCGCGGGCAGCGACGCGCCGGCCGCGAGCAGCGGCAGCGCCGCGAGCTGGGCGGTACCGGAATAGACCAGCACCACCATGCCGATCGCGGCGAGCGTGCCCATGCCCGCCTTGACCATCGCGACGCCGGTGACGACGCCCCAGCAGAACGTGCCGATCGCGATCGAGCCGACCGCACGCGCGCCCTCGGCGAACGCCGCGCGCGCCGCGGCGCGGTCGGCGGCGGCCTCGGGATCAGGCCGCAACGCGCCCGACCCTCCAGCCGGCCGAGCGCGCCGCCCACAGCGTCGCGCCGAGCGCGGCGAGCACGAACGGCACCGACAGCGCGTTGATCGTGTACCAGCCCTGCACGTGCAGCAGCGCGCCCGAGGAGAACGACGACGACACCATCGTCGCGAACACGCAGGCGTCGTTGAAGCCCTGCACGCGGTTCTTCTCGCTCGGCCGGTAGCAGGTGGTGAGCAGCGTGGTCGCGCCGGTGTACATGAAGTTCCAGCCGACGCCGAGCGCCGCGAGCGCGACGGTGAACTCCCACAGCCCGATGCCCGACAGCGCGATGACGGCCGACACCAGCATCAGCAGGCAGCCGACGACGATCACCGGCACGATGCCGACGCGCCCGATCAGCGAGCCGGTGAAGAGGCCCGGCGCGAACATCCCGATCACGTGCCACTCGAGCACGAACGCGGCCGCCGCATACGGATGGCTGCAGACCTGCATCGCGAGCGGCGTGGCGACCATCACCAGGTTCATCACGCCGTACGACAGCGCGGCGACCAGCACCGCGACCCAGGCGACCGGCTGCGCGAGGATCTCGCGCAGCGGCCGCGCCGGACCCGACGCGGCGCCGGCCTTCGACTCGGGCAGCCGCAGCAGCTGCGCGAGCCCGAGCGACAGCAGCGCGAACACCGACAGCGCGAGGTAGGAGCCCGCGAACATCGTCGGCAGCGCCTCGCGGGTGAGCTTGGAGACCTCGGGGCCGACGACCCCTCCGACGATCCCGGCGGCCAGCACCAGCGAGATCGCCCGGGCGCGGAAGCTCGGCCGCCAGGCGTCGGCCGCGTCGGCCGCCGCGAAGCGCAGGCTCGCGCCGAACGCGTTGTAGACGCCGACCACGAAGGTCGCGGCCACCAGCAGCGGCAGGTTGCGCTCCGACACCGCGTAGCCCGCCAGCAGCGTGCCCACGATCGCGAACAGCGAGCCGACGGTGTAGCCCGCCCGCCGGCCGCGCAGCCGCATCAGCCGCGAGGCGGCCATGCTCGAGAGCGCGGCGCCGAGCACGTAGCCGGTGACAGGAAGGGTCGCGAAGGTCGGGTCCGAGGCGAGCTTGGCGCCCGCCAGCCCGTTGATCGCGATCAGCGTGACGTTGTTGGTGAGGAGCAGCGCCTGCATCAGCGCGATCAGGCCCACCTGGAACCGCAGCGACTCGATCTTCAAAGGCCCTTCCCCCCACCCCGGATTCTACCGGCGCCGGCCGGTCCGCCGCGCCGGTGCGTGCCGCTTTCCGCGCTAGAATCGGCGGCTGGGCACCGAGGACACGGACGGGAGAACGAGCATGTCGATGGCCGATCGCGACGGGCACATCTGGTACGACGGCAAGCTGGTGGACTGGCGCGACGCCAAGATCCACGTGCTGACCCACACGCTGCACTACGGGATGGGCGTGTTCGAGGGCGTGCGCGCCTACAAGACGACCCGCGGCACCGCGATCTTCCGGCTCAAGGAGCACACGCGGCGGCTGTTCAACTCGGCCAAGATCTTCCAGATGGAGATGCCCTGGTCGTTCGACCAGGTGCTGGAGGCGCAGAAGGAGGTCGTCCGCGCCAACAAGCTCGAGTCGTGCTACCTGCGCCCGATCGCCTGGATCGGCGACAAGAAGCTCGGCGTCTCGCCCAAGGGCAACACCGTGCACCTCGCGATCGCCGCCTGGGAGTGGGGCGCGTACCTCGGCGAGGAGGGCCTGTCGAAGGGCATCCGCGTCAAGACCTCGTCCTACACGCGCCACCACGTCAACGTGTCGCTGGTCCGCGCGAAGGCGAGCGGCTACTACATCAACTCGATCCTCGCGAACAACGAGGTCACCGCACACGGCTACGACGAGGCGCTGCTGCTCGACGTCGAGGGCTACGTGTCCGAGGGCGCCGGCGAGAACGTCTTCATCGTGCGCAACGGCACGATCTACACGCCCGACCTCGCCTCGTGCCTCGACGGCATCACCCGCGACTCGGTGATCACGATGGCCCGCGACCTGGGCATCCCGGTCGTCGAGAAGCGGATCACCCGGGACGAGATGTACTGCGCCGACGAGGCGTTCTTCAGCGGCACCGCCGCCGAGATCACCCCGATCCGCGAGCTCGACGACCGCACCATCGGCGAAGGCCGCCGCGGCCCGGTGACCGAGAAGCTGCAGACGCTGTTCTTCGACGTGGTCGGCGGCAAGGCGGACAAGTACTCCGGCTGGCTGTCGCCGGTCTGATCGACGGGAGGCCCGACATGTCCGACGCCACCCCGTCCGCCGCGGCCGCCGCGGTGGTCGAGCTGCAGGCCGGCGACCTGCCGGCCTTCTGCCCGAACCGCAAGATGACCGTCTGGAACCAGCATCCGCGCGTGTTCCTCGACGTCGTCCACACCGGCAGCGCCCGCTGCCCGTACTGCGGCACCGAATACCGGCTCGCGCCCGGCACGGTCGTCCGGGGGCACTGACCGCCCGCCCCGGCGCGCGTGACGGATGTCACGCGCCCGCGGCGCACCGGCGGCGATTTCGTCACGCGACTGTTTCATGCGGTCGGCCAGAATCGAGGGCGCCCCGAAGGGGGGCATGGCTCCCGTTCCCTGGCCCGATGCGGACACTGATCGTCGCTCCCGATACCCTCGCCGAAGCCGTCATGGCGCAGCCGCTGGTCGCGCTGCTGCGGGGGCTCGACCCGTCCGGCCGCATCGACGTGCTCGCGGACCCCTCGGTCGCGCCGGTGTTCGAGGCGATGGCCGAGGTCGAGCGCGTCTTCACGTCGCGGCACGCGTTCGGGCCGGTGCAGCCGTGGGGCAAGTTCCTGCTCGCGCGCCGCCTCGACCGTCACCGCCACGACCGCGTCTTCGTGCTGCCCGGCGGCAAGCGCGCCGCGCTCGTGCCGTGGCTCGCCCGCATCCCGATCCGGATCGGCCTGCACAGCGACACCCGCTGGGGCCTGATCAACCACCCGCACTGCAGCGAGCAGGCGTCCGGCGACGCGCCGACGCGCCCCGCGGTCGAGCGCTTCGCGCATCTCGCGTTCGACGCGTCGCAGCCGCTGCCGGGACACGTGCCGAACCCGGCGCTGGTGCGCGACGGGCAGCGCGAGGTCGCGGCGTTCGCCCGCGCCGGCCTCGCGCCCGACGCGCGCGTGGTCGCGCTGTGCGTCGGCAGCGACGACGGCCCGAGCCGGCGCTGGCCGGCCCGGCACTGGGCGACGCTGGTCTCCACGCTCGCCGACGAGTGGCCCGAGCTGCACCCGGTGCTGCTCGGCGGACCCGGGGACCGGGAATTCGCCACCGAGATCGCCGCGATGAGCGGCGGGGGCGCGCTGAACCTGTGCGGCACGCAGCCGCTCGCCGACACGATCGCGACGATCGCGCAGGCCGAGGCGGTGGTCGCGCACGACTGCGGCCTGATGCATGTCGCCGCCGGGTATTCGCGGCCGATGGTCGCGGTCTTCGGGCCGACCGACCCGCGCTTCGCGCCGCCGCGCTCACCGCGCGCGCGGGTCGAGTGGCTGCACCAGGAGTGCAGCCCGTGCAATGCGCCGACCTGCCGCTACGCGCACGGCCAGTGCATGGCGGGCGTGCGGCCCGAGTCGGTGTTCTCCACGCTGCAGGCGGCCTCGAGGCTCGCGGCCCGGGACGTCCGGTAAGATCATGGCTGCATGCAACGTCTCCACGCCACTGCCGAGGCTGCCGAGCGGGCGTTCTACGCCGCGATGGCCGACGGCGACCTCGATCGGATGATGGCCCTCTGGGCCGACGACGACGCCGCGGTCTGCAACCATCCGGGCGGGTCCCGCCTGATCGGCCGCGAGGCGATCCTCGCGTCGTTCCGCGAGATCTTCGCGGGCGGCGGCGTGCGCATCGCGGTGGCCGGCGTGCACGCCTGGCGCAACGGCGACGTCGCGGTGCACAGCCTGATCGAGCGGATCGCGGTCGACGGCCGCGGCGGCACCGAGACCGTCGAGGTGGTCGCCACCAACGTCTTCGTGCGCTCGGGCGGCGGCTGGCGGATCCTCGTGCACCACGCGGGCGTGTCCGAAGCCGAGGACGCGACCGACGCGGACGCCGACGAGGACGACGAGGACGACCTGCCCGTCTGGACCGACGGCCGCTTCGTCGCCGAGCGGCCGACCGAGGCCGACGACGAGGATGGCGCCGGCCCGGACGCGGACCCGCGGCGCCCGCCGCCCGGCCGCCTGCACTGACGCGCGCGCCGTGATGGCCGGATCCGGCGACATCGGGTCGGGCGACGGACGCGGCGCGGCGCTGCTCGGCGACTCGCCCTCGCGCACCCGGGGCGACGACGTCGCGGACCCCGGCGACTACCGTGCGCCCGCCTGGCTGCCCGGCGCGCACGCGCAGACGATCTGGCCCGCGCTCGTCGCGCCGCGCCCCGCGGTGCGCTACCGCCGCGAGCGCTGGGAGGCGCCCGACGGCGACTGGATCGACCTCGACCACGCGGTCGCGCCGGACGTGCCCGCCGACGGTCCGTCGCCGCGGCCGATGCTCGCGCTGTTCCACGGCCTCGAGGGCAGCTCGGACAGCCACTACGCGCGCACGCTGATGGCGGCCGCGCTCGCGCGCGGGTCCGATGGCGTGGTGATCCACTTCCGCGGCTGCAGCGGCGAGCTCAACCGGATGCCGCGCGCCTACCACTCCGGCGACAGCGACGAGGCCGACTGGGTGCTGCGCCGGCTCGCGGCCCGCCGCTCGGCCGAGGCGCGCACCGGCCCGCTGCTCGTCGCGGGCGTCTCGCTCGGCGGCAACGTGCTGCTGAAGTGGCTCGGCGAGCGCGGCACCGACGCGAGCTTCGTCGCTGCGGCGGCCGCGGTGTCGCCGCCCCAGGACCTGCACGCCGGCGCGATCGTGCTGTCGAAGGGCTTCAACCGGCTCTACACCGCGAACTTCCTGAAGACGCTGCGCAGCAAGAGCCTGGAGATGCTCGACCGGCACCCGGGCCTCTTCGACCGCGCGCGCGTCGCCGCGAGCCGCGACTTCTTCGACTTCGACGAGCTCGTCACCGCGCCGCTGCACGGCTTCGCGAACGCGATCGACTACTGGCGGCGCTCCTCGTGCCGGCAGTTCCTCGGCGGCATCGAGGTGCCGACGCTGGTGATCAACGCGCTGAACGACCCGTTCATGCCGGCCTCGGCACTCGCGCCGCCGTCGGAGGCCTCGCGCGCGGTGCGGCTCGAGTACCCGGCCACCGGCGGGCACGTCGGCTTCCTGCGCGGCGCGCCGCCCGGGCGCCTCGACTGGCTGCCGACGCGGCTGTTCGACCACTTCGACGCGCTGCTCGGGCCGTGCGCGGGAGGCTGAGCGGGTGCCGCTCGACGACCTGGTGAAGCAGGCGATGGCGCGCTGGCCGAACGTGCCGGCGGTGCACGGCTGGCTGCGGCTCGAGCGGCGCGGCCGCTGGATGCTGGTCGACCGCGGCGCGCCGGGCTTCGACGAGGCGCGCGACGGCGCGGGCAGCGAGATCACCAGCCCGCCGATCGTCGACTTCATCGGCCGCAACTACGGCCCGGACGCGCAGGGTCGCTGGCACTGGCAGAACGGGCCGCAGCGCGTCTTCGTCGATGTCGCGCTGGCGCCGCTCTACTACCGGGTGCTCGGCGAGGCGCCCGCGCAGGCGCTGGTCACGCACACCGGCTGGCCGGCGGAGCGGATCGGGCGCGCGGCCACCGACGACGCGGGCAACCTGTGGCTGGTCACCGAGCACGGGCCCGGCTGCGTCGACGACCGCGACCTCGGCGCGCTCGAGCTCGAGCTGCCGGACGACGACGGCCGCGCCGGCACGCTGCGGCTGCTCGGCGAGCACGCGGTCCGCGCGCTCGAGGGCGCGCCCGCGACAGCGCTCGGCTTCGAGCCCGTGCCCCGCTGACGCGCCGATGCGCAGGCGTCAGCGCGGGCCGCCGCGCTGGCGACTCTCCTCGAACTCGCGCCGCGCGTCGGCCTCGACGTCGCGGATGCGCGCGTCGATCATCGATGCGGTGTAGAAGTCGGTGTCGCCGGCCTTCTGCGCGCGCCGCAGCTGGTCGAGCGCCGACATCGGCGAGCCGAGCAGCACGGACTGCTCTGCGGCGGCGCGGTGCGCGTCGGCGCGCTGGCCGAGCGCCTCGTGCGCCTGCGACAGCAGCTGCCACAGCCGCGGGTCGCCGCGCCAGGTCAGCAGGTGGTCGCGCGCGACGCGGACCGCCTCGGCCGGCTGGCCCGCGGCGATCAGCGCCTCGGCCTGCAGGCGGGCCAGCCCGCGCGCGTCCGGAAACCGCGCCAGGGCCTTGGCCGCGCGGTCGGCCGCCGCGCGCGCGTCGCCGGCGCCCAGCCGGGCTCGGGCGCCGAGCAGCTCGAAATACGGGTGCGGCGCGCCGGCGAGCGCCTGCGCCTGCGCGAGCGCCGCGTCG
>JBILTM010000164.1:0-12015 GCA_044371545.1 Burkholderiaceae bacterium | reverse complement strand
TCGGACTCGGGCATGAACTGCACCGCGACGCCGCCGACGTCGTTCGACAGGTAGTGGTACTGCGCGGCCGCGACCGCGTGCGGCAGCCGGTCGATCCCGAGCTTGCGCAGCCCGTCGAGGAAGCGCACCTCGCGCTGGCGCGCGAACACGCGCTCGATCAACTCGGCCGCGAGCGGCGTGCCGCAGCGCACGATCGTCGCGAGGACCAGCCCGGTGAACGCGGCGTGGTGCCAGTCGGCCACCGCGCGCCACGCGCGCGCGTCGTCGATCGTCTCGGGTGCGTCCATCGCCAGGGTCTCCCTGCCACCGGGGGGGTCGTCCGGCGGGCACCGTACCATGCGAGCCTCGCCGAAGAGATCCGCCGTGTCCTCGCCCTCCCCGAGCCCCGCCTCCGCCCCGACCCACGACCCCCGCCGCGCCGCGCTGTGGATGGTCGGCGCGCTGCTGTCGTTCTCGCTGATCGCGATCTCGGGCCGAGAGGCGATGCGCTCGATCGGCGCGCTCGAGCTGCTGTTCTGGCGCGCGGCGATCGGCCTCGTGGTGCTGGTCGCGATCCACGGTGCGCTGCGCGGCCCGGTGGCGGGGCTGAAGAGCGGCCAGCCCGCGCTGACCGCGGGCCGCGCGGTCGTGCACTTCGGGGCGCAGTACGCGTGGATGGCGGCGCTGACGCTGATCCCGCTGGTCGAGGTGTTCGCGCTCGAGTTCACCGCGCCGCTGTGGGTGGCGGTGCTCGCGCCGCTGCTGCTCGGCGAGCGGCTGACGCCGATGCGTGCGCTCGCCGCCGCGATCGGGTTCGCCGGCGCGCTCGTCGTCATCTGGCCGCCCGGCGCCGGTCCGTCGCCCGCCGAGTTCGTCTCGCGCATGACCCTCGGCGCGGGCTCGCTGCTCGCGCTCGCCTCGGGCATCGGCTTCGCGCTGAACGTGATGGCGGTGCGCCGGCTCACGCGCACCGACCGCCCGTTCGTGCTGCTGCTGTGGATGCACCTGCTGCAGCTGCCGATCGCGGCCGCGCTGGTCGCGGCCGGGCCCGGCCTCGCGCTCGGGGATGCGCGCACCTTCGCGTGGGCGGCGGTGTGCGCGCTCGGCAGCCTGTGCGCGCACTACGCGCTGTCGCGCGCCTTCAAGCTCGCCGACGCGATCGTCGTCGCGCCGATGGACTTCCTGCGCGTGCCGCTGATCGCGGCGGTGGGCGCGGTGCTCTACGCCGAGCCGCTGCGGCTGCCGGTCGCGATCGGCGCGGCCGGCATCCTCGCGGCGAACGGCCTCAACCTGTGGGCCGAACGCCGCGCCGCGCGCGTCAGTCGAGCTTGATGCCCAGCCGGTCGGCGATCTGAACCCACTGCGGCGCCTCGTCGCGCCAGCGCTGGCGCGCCTCGGCGAGCCCCACCGGGCCATTGGGGATGCCGAAGGTCTCGTGCATCGCCTTGATCTTGTCGGTGCCGTAGGCCTCGACGCAGGCGTCCGCGAGCCGCTGCTGGATGTCCTCGGGCGTGCCCGCGGGCGCGACCATCGGCAGCCAGCCGTCGAGCGCGAAGATCGGGTCCCGGTGGCCCTGCTCGACGAAGGTCGGCACGTCGGGCAGCCGCGGCGAGCGGCGCTGGCCCACGACCGCGATCGGCCGCACCGTCCCGCGCTCGATGTGCGTCTGCATCGCCTGGAAGCTGCCGAGCCCCGCGCTCACCTGCCCCGACGCCACGTCGATCCACATCGGCGGCTCGCCCTTGTAGTGGATCGCGTCGAGCTTGAGGCCGCGCGTGCGGTTCCAGGTGTCGGCGATCATGTGCGGCCACGAGCCGGCCGCGTAGGTGCCGACCGCCGCGGTGTTCTTCGCGGCCCACGCGACGTACTCGTCGGGCGTGCGCACCGGCAGCTTCGCGTGGACGCCGAACGCGAGCGCGCCGGCGGGGAAGAGCGTGATCGGCGCGAACGCCTTGTCCGGGTCGTAGGGCAGCGACTTGTACAGCACGCGGCCGTTCCAGAGCGGCGTCTGGATCGCGACCATGATCGTGTAGCCGTCGGGCGGCGCCTTCGCGAGCGCGTCGGCCGCGATCGTGCCGCCGGCGCCCGGCCGGTTGTCGACGACGAAGGGCTGGCCGAACTTCCTCGACAGCGCCTCGCCGTACTGGCGTGCATAGGCGTCGGTCAGGCCGCCGGGCGGGTTGGTGCAGATCACGCGGACCGGCTTGTTCGGCCACGCCCCCTGCCCGATCGCGAATCGGGGGAGCGCGGCGAGCGCGGCGCCGCCGCCGGCGGCGGCGAGCAGCGTGCGGCGGGGCCGGTCGACGGCGGACGGGAACTCGGTCTGGGTCGGGGTCGGGTCGGACGCTCGATCATCCATGCGGGGTCTCCTCCTTGTTCGAGAGCGCGACCCTACACGACTCGCCCCCCGCGCGTCGACGGGTCGCGGCCGCGCCGTCCGTCGGCCGCGCCCGGCCGCCGGTGGCCGCGACCGCCTCCGAGCGGTCGGCCGCGCTACGGCCCGCGGCCGCGCGGCCGATCCAATGCCCGAAGGAACCCCTGCCCCCGAACGCACCGATGCTGTCCGCCAGCCAGCTGACCGGCCTGCGCGTGCTGGTCGTCGACGACCTGCGCGAGATGCGGGCCATGCTTCGCAACACGCTCGCCGACGCGCAGATCCGCGACGTCGTGATGGTGTCCGACGCGCGCGCCGCCGTCGACGCGATCCGCGCCGCGCCGTTCAACCTGATCCTCGCCGACTACGACCTCGGCATGGGCACCGACGGCCAGCAGCTGCTCGAGTACCTGCGGCGCGAGCGCCTGATGCCGCCGGGCGGCCTGTACTTCCTGATCTCGGCCGACTCGACGATCGACAAGGTCGCGAGCGCCGCCGAGATGCTGCCCGACGGCTACCTCGTCAAGCCGGTCAACACCGACCAGATGCTGTCGCGGATCGAGGACGCGCTCGTCCGTCAGGCCGAGCTGCGGCCGATGTACGGGGCGGTCCACCAGCAGCGCTGGGAAGACGGGCTCGTGCACTGCGCGCGCCTCGAGCCCGCGCAGGCCCGCTACCGGATGGAAGTGCTGCGCCACGCGGCGATCTGCCAGGTCGCGCTCGGCCGCTGGGACGACGCGCTGGTCACCTACCGCACCGCGCACGGCGTGCGCGCGACGCTCACCTGGCCGCGGCTCGGCATCGCGCGCTGCTGCCTCGCGATGGGCGACCTCGACGCCGCGCGCCAGCGGCTGCAGTCGATCCTCGAGGAGCGGCCCTACCACGCGGGTGCGTACGACGTGCTGATCGAGCTGCTCGAGCGCACCGGCGCGCTCGAGGACGCGCTCGCGGTCGCGACCCGCGCGGCCCAGCACATCCCGAGCGCGATCCGCACGCGGCGCCAGGCCGACCTCGCCTACCTGGTCGACGACCTCGAGGTCGCCGACGAGGCCCTGACGAAGGTGGTGCGGCACACGCAGCGCGCGCTGACGCGCGACTTCGCGCACCGCGCGCTGCTGTCGCAGGTGTGCCTCGCGCGCGGCGACGCGCAGCGCGCGATCAAGCTCGTCGAGAAGGACGCCGAGGACAGGCCCGACGACGTGAAGGTGCAGGCGCTCGCGACCGCGGTGCAGGTGCAGGCGTACACCGCGCTCGGCTGTAAGGCCGAGGCCGGCGACGCCGCGAAGTCGCTCGAGGGGATGCTCGATGCGCCGCTCGACCCGCGCTCGCGGCTGCTGGTCGCGAAGGCGGCGCTGACCGCCGGCATGGTCGAGCCCGGCCTGCGCGTGCTCGATGAGGCGGTGCAGGCCGCCGAGCGCGCGTCCTCGGCCGAGAGCGCCTCGGTGCGCACGCTCGCGACGAAGGTGCTGACCGATGCCGGCATGGCCGACCGGGCGGCCACGTACGCCGGCGATCGCACCGCCGTCGCGCTGCGCAAGGCCGAGGGCGCGGTGAAGACGCTGCGCGGCGGCGGCTTCGATGCGGCGGTCGCGGCGGTCGGCGAGGCGCTGACGCTCGCGCCCGAGCACACCGGCGTGCTGAGCGCCGCGGTCGAGGTCTACCTGATGACGATGCGCGTGCAGGGCGTGCGGCCCGAGCTGCTCGCGCAGGTGCACGACGCGCTCGCGCGGCTGCGCGCGCGCGGCACCGTCGAGGAGAAGCGGCTCGCGATGCTCGATGCGTACCTGGACCGGCTCGAGGGCGGGAGCGGGAGCGGGGGCGGGGGCGAGGCGGCGGCCGTGTCGCGCGACGCGGCGGTGGCGGGCGCGGCCGCGACCCGCGCCGCCGAGCCCGTCGTGCGCGGCGACGGGGCCCGCGCATGAATGCCGGCCTGTCCGCGCTGGTCGTCCACGACCTGAAGAACCGCCTCGCGGTCCACGCGCAGCGGATCGCCGAGACGCTCGACGCGCATCCGTCGCTCGACGCCTCGCTGCGCCCGCTGCGGGTCGACGCCGACGCGCTGCAGCGGCGGCTGATCACCTTCCTGACGCTCTACCGCGCCGACACCGGCACCCTGTGCGCGACCGAGGAGGAGGCCGACCCCGCGCGCGTGCTCGGCGAGGCCGCGCGGTTCGCCGAGGCGCTCGGCGCGCGCCGCGGCCTCGCGGTGGAGGTCGACGCGTCCCGCGCGCCGGCATCGTGGTTCCTCGACGCCTACCTCGTGGGCGTCGCGCTCGAGGCGGCGGTCGACAACGCGACGCGCTTCGCCGCCTCGCGGCTGCGGCTCGTCGCCGAGACCCGTCGCGACGGCGACGCCGAGACGCTGGTGCTCGCGATCGAGGACGACGGGCCCGGCCCCGGCGGCGCGCCGGCGACCGACACCGACGGCGCCGGGTCGACCGGCCTCGGCCACGAGCTCTGCCGGATGGTCGCGCGGCTGCACCGCTCGGGCGGACGCGTCGGCGAGGTGTCGCTCGCGCGGCGCGCCGCGGCGGGCGGCGCGCGCTTCGAGATGCGACTGCCCTGAGCCTGAACCGCGCGGGCGTCGCCGCGCGCGACGCTCAGTAGTGCGGCGGGATCTCGTCGCGCAGGCTGCGGAAGGCCGGCGCGTCGCCGCTGCCCTCCTGCAGGACCCGCGCGAGCCGCGCGACCTCGTGCGCGAGCGCGTCGATGCGCGCCTGCTGCGCGACGACCACCTCGTTGAGGCGGTCAACGGTGTCCTCGGCGAGGCTGGCCTTGATCTCGAGCTCGGTCAGCCGGGCATCGACGGGGTCGGGGCGGTCCATCGGGGAGACTGTACTCCTGGCGATCCGGGCACGGCCAGGCGCCGGGCGCGACGACACGCGAGCCGGCGCCCTTGACGTGCTTCCACGATTCGACGATCATGGAAGCATGAAAGAAAAGGGCGCCCTCCTCTCGCTCGCCGCGCTCGCCCAGGAAGCGCGCCTGCGGATCTTCCGTACGCTGGTCGGCGCCGCGCCCGGCGGGCTCACGCCCTCGGCGCTGTCGGCGATGCTCGACGTGCCCGCGTCCACGCTGTCGTTCCACCTCAAGGAGCTGATCCACGCCGGCCTCGCCGAGGTCGAGCGCGACGGTCGCAACCTGATCTATCGCGCGTCGCTCAAGCGGATGGACGCGCTCCTCGCCTACCTGACCGACCACTGCTGCCAGGGTGCGGGCTGCGAGCCCGACCGCCGGCGCAGCCGCGCCACCTGCTGACCCCGGAGAGACCCATGAAGCGCTTCCACGTGCACGTCCACGTCGACGACCTCGCCCGCAGCGTCGCGTTCTACTCGAAGCTGTTCGCGGCCCAGCCCGCGCGCGTCGAGGCCGACTACGCGAAGTGGATGCTCGACGATCCGCCGCTCAACTTCGCGGTGTCCGCCCGCGGCGGCGCGCCCGGAATCGACCACCTCGGCTTCCAGACCGACGACCCGGCCGAGCTCGCCGCGATGAAGGCGAACGCCGTCGCCGCCGACATGGCGCTGCTCGACGAGGGCGCCACCACCTGCTGCTACGCGCGCAGCGAGAAGCACTGGGTGCAGGACCCGACCGGCGTCGCCTGGGAGCACTTCCACACGCTGGAGGGCATCCCGGTGTTCCGCGAGCCGGCGCCCGCCGAGTCGACCGCCGCGGCCTGCTGCGCGCCGGCACCGCGCGGCACGCCCGTCGCGATCCCGGTGGTCGCGAAGTCCGGCTGCTGCTGAGCGCGGATCGACCGATGACGGCCCACGTCCTCGTCCTCTGCACGCACAATTCGGCCCGCAGCGTGCTGGCCGAGCGGATGCTCGCGCACTGGGCGCGCCGGCTCGGGCGCGACGTGCGCGCGCACCGCGCCTGTCGGTCGTCATCACCGTCTGCGACGCCGCCGCCGCCGAGGCCTGCCCGGTGTTCCCGGGCGGCGCCGGCGGCCCGGTGAAGGTCCACTGGGGCTACCCCGATCCCTCGAACGCCGAGGGCGGCGACGACGGCAAGCGCCGCGCGTTCGAGCTCACCCGCCAGGCGCTCGGCTACCGGATGCTGCAGCTGCTGTCGCTGCCGATCGCGACGATGGAGCGCGACGCGCTGCGGGCCGCGCTCGCGGAGATCGGCCGCAGCTGAGGCGGCGGGAGCGCCGGTGTCGCGGGGCGATCCGGCCGGAGGCCGGCCCGCCTAGCCCTCGCGCGCCTCCCTCGCCTCATCGACCATCGCCTGCGCCTGCGCGGACAGCGCCCCGACGATGCGCCCGAACGCCTCGTAGTCGGCCTCGCCGAGGCATCCTCGAAGCCGCGCCTGGCGCTCGGCCGAGCCCACGATCCCCCGGCGCAGCACCGCCACGCCCGCGGGCGTGACCGACAGCCGCTGCCGGCGCCGGTCGTCGGGATCGCCGTCCATCGCGATCAGGCCCTTGTCGAGAAGCTCGTAGCTCGCGCGGCTGACCTGGCTGTGGTCGAAGCGGGTGGCCGCGGCCACCTGGCCGGAGGTGGTCGGCCCCAGGCGGTTCAGCATCACCAGCACCCGCCACTGGCGGCTGGACAGTCCGAGCTCGCGGCCCACCGAACCCTCCACCACCCGCGACAGCAACTGCGAGAGCACCGAGACGCGGAAGGTGATCAGTTCCTCGGGTTCGTGGCGGCGCAGGGCCGCAAGACTCTCGGTTTCGGGCTTTTTATGTGTCATGGCAATACTTGCTGTAGCACAGGATCGGTCGTAAGCTCTCGCCCCATGCCAACCCGACGACACGGAGACACCTTGCATTCTGCGCCGCGCCGCGCCTGCCTCGCGGCAGCGCTCATCGCCGGTCTCGCCGGCCCCGCACTCGTCGCCCGCGCCGATACCTACCCGAGCCGGCCGATCACGCTGGTGGTCACCCAGGGCACCGGGTCCGGCAGCGACGTCACCGCGCGCCTGCTCGCCGGCTACCTCGGGCCGCTGCTGGGGCAGACGGTGGTCGTGGAGAATCGCGCCGGCGCCTCGGGCATCACCGGGCACCAGTCGGTCGCCCGCGCGGCGCCCGACGGCTACACGCTGCTGTTCACGTCCACCGCGGGCCTGTTCGTCGTGCCGGTGATGAACCCGAACGCCCGCTACACCCTGGCCGACTTCGTGCCGGTCGCGCCGGTGATGCGAGCGCCGTTCGCGGTGCTGGTGGCCAACACGCCGACCGCGCCCAGGACGATGGCCGAGCTGCTGGCGCTGGTCCGCGCGAAGCCGCAGACCTATGCGTCGGCCGGCGTCGGCACGATGACCCATCTCGGCACCGAGCTGGTCCTGCGCAAGGCGGGCCTCGAGGCCACGCACGTGCCGTACAAGGGCAGCGGCGCGGCGCTCACCGACCTGATGGGCGGGCAGGTGCTGTTCGCGACCGATTCGCTCACCGCCGCGATGGCGCACATCCGCAGCGGCAAGCTGCGTGCGCTGGCCACCACCGACCTCGCGCGCGAAGGCTCGCTGCCCGACGTACCGACCCTCGCCGAGGCCGGGATCCCGGGGGTGCAGGTCGCGGCGATCGGCGGCCTGTTCGCGCCCCGGGGCACGCCGAAGAACGTGGTCGACGCGATCTCGGCCGCCACCGCGAAGGTCCTCGCCAACCCGGAGGTCGCGCAGCGCTTCGCCGCGGTCGAGACCGATCCGCTGCGGGTCGACCTCGCGGCGTTCGAGGCGCTGCTCCGCAAGGAAGCCGAGACCTGGAGTCCGCTGGTCCGCCAGCTCGGGCTCAAGCAGGAATGAGCGCCGCGCACGCGCTGCCCACGGTGCCGCTGCAGCCCGCCGCCGTCGGTCCGCTGCAGGGGGTGCGCGTGGTCGACCTCTCGCGCCTGGTCGCCGGCAACATGCTGACGCTGCAGCTCGGCGACTTCGGCGCCGACGTGATCAAGGTCGAGGCCGCGGGCTCGGGCGACACCCTTCGCGAATGGCGCGAGACCCACGCCGACTTCCCGGACGGCTTCGACGGCTGGTGGCGCACCTACGCGCGCAACAAGCGCAGCCTCGCGCTGGACCTGCGCAACGCCGAGGCGATGGGCTGGCTGCGACGGCTGATCGGCACCGCGCAGGTGCTGGTCGAGAGCTTCCGGCCGGGCACGCTCGAAGCGATGGGCCTGGGCCCGGACGTCCTGCTGGCCGCGCATCCGCGGCTGGTGATCGTGCGCGTCTCCGGCTGGGGCCAGGACGGCCCGTACCGCGAGCTGCCGGGCTTCGGCAGCCTGATCGAAGGCTTCAGCGGTTTCGCGCACAAGCATCGCGACGCGGACGGCGCGCCGCGGCTGCCCAACCTCGCGATGGCCGACATGATCACCGGCCTGTCCGGCGCGTTCGCGACGATGGCCGCGCTGCGCGAGGTCGAGGTGCGCGGCGGCCACGGGCAGGTGGTGGACCTGTCGCTGCTCGAGCCGATGCTGGCGGTGATGGGCCCCGACGTCAGCGCCTTCGACGCCACCGGCATCGATGCCGACCCGGGACGCAAGATCGCTTCGCCACGAGGCAGCTATCGCTGCCGCGACGGGCTCTGGGTGTCGATGAGCGGCTCGACCGACACCATGGCCCGGCGGGTGTTCGAGGCGATCGGCCGCGGCCCGCTGTTCGACGATCCGCGCTTCGCCACCAATGCAGCGCGGCTCGAGCACGACGCCGAGCTCGACCGGATGGTGGCCGACTTCATCGCCGGCCTCTCGCAGGCCGAGTGCCTCGCGCTCTTCCGGCGGCACGGCGTGACAGTCGGGCCGATCTACGCGCCGCCGCAGCTGCTGGCCGACCCGCACGTCGCCGCGCGCGGCGTCTACGTGCGGCTCGATCGCGGCGACGGCAGCGCGCCGACCGTGATGCACGAGGTCACGCCGCGGCTTCGGCGGACGCCGGGCAGCATCCGTCGCGCCGCACCCCGTCGCGGCGAGCACACCCGCGAACTGCTCGCCGAGCTGGGCGCGACACCGGCGCAGTGCGCGGCGCTGCAGGAGCAGGGGGGCATCGAATGCCCGTGAACACCGACCTGCGGAGCCTGCGCTCGCTGCTGTTCCTGCCGGCCACCTCCGCGCACCTGCTCGCCCGTGCCACCGAGCGCGGCGCCGACGCGCTGGTGGTCGACCTCGAGGATTCGATCCCGCCGGAGCGCAAGGCCGAGGCCCGCCCGATGGCCGCCGCCGCGGTGCAGGCGCTCGCCGCGCGAGGCGCCACCGTGGTGTTGCGCGTGAATGGCGACCCGGCGCTGTGGCGACAGGACCTCGCGGGCCTGCCGCTGGAACACGTCTGCACGGTGATGCTGCCGAAGGTCGAGCGTACCGAGCAGATCGACGCCCTCGCTGCGGCGCTCGCGGCCCTCGCGTCCGCGGCCGGTCATCCGCCACCACCGATCGCGGCGCTGGTCGAGACGCCGCGCGGCGTGCTGGCGATCGAGCGGATCGCGTCGCACCCGGCGCTGGGTGCGCTCGGCTTCGGGTCCGAGGACTACGCCGGCGCGCTCGGCGTGCCGCCCGAGCCGGCCGCGTTGACGGGGCCCGCGCAGACGGTGCTGACCGGCGCCCACGCGTTCGGCCTGCCCTGCTGGGGCCTGCCCGGCAGCATCGCGCTGGTGGACGACCTCGAGGGCCTCGAGCGCATCGTGCGGCTCGGGCGTGCGATCGGGTTCACCGGCTCGGTGTGCATCCATCCGCGCCAGGTGCCGGTCGTCAACCGCGGCTTCTCGCCCAGCGACGAGGAGCGCGCGTGGGCGGCCCGTGTGGTGGCCGCCGACGCGGCCGCGCGCGCGGGCGGGCTCGGGGCGGTCCTGCTCGACGGACGGATGATCGACCGACCGATCGTCGAGCGGGCGCGCCGCTGGCTCGGAACCGCCGGATGACCCCGCAGGGCGCGGCCGACGGCCACTGGGTGACCGTCTGGGCCGCGTCCGCGCAGGGCCGGTATCCGATCGGCGCGGCGATCGCGCAGCCCGACCTGCGCAGCGCGCTTCCCGATCCCGCCCGCGGGCTGGTCGACCAGTCGATCCGGATGCTGCTGCGACCGGCGCTGTGGTCGCCGCGCTTCAGGCTGCGCCTCTCCCACCGGTTCGGCGACCGCACGCTGCGGCTGCGGGGCGCGAGCCTCGGCATCCACCTCGGCGGCGGCGCGCTGGTGCCCGGGACCCGCGTCACGCTGCCCGACGCGACGCTCGCCCCCGGCGAGGTCGCATGGACCCCTGCGGTCTCGCTGCCGTCGCCCGAAGGTCCGCCGGCCACGTGGCCGATCCCCACCCTCGCCTACGGTGCATGGGTGGAGGGTGCCAGCGGTCCGATCACCTGGCATGCGAAGGCGATGGCCACCTCGTACCTGTCCGCACCGGGCGACCATCGTGCCGCCGGATCCGACAGCGAGCTGGGCTTCCCCCACACCACCACGTCGATGCTGTTCGTCGACGCGCTGGACGCCTGGCTGCCCCGCGGGACGGGTGCGCTGGTCGCGTTCGGCGACTCGCTCACCGACGGCACCGCCACCACGCTCAACGGCGTCGATCGCTGGACCGACGTGCTGCAGCGCGAGCTGCGGGCTGCCGGGCGGCACGACCTCGCAGTCGTCAACGCCGGGATCGGCGGCAACCAGGTCGTCGGGCCGGCGCCCGGGGCCGGTCCGTGGCGCGGCGGCCCGGCGGCGGTCGATCGGCTGGAGCACGATGTGCTGTCGCTGTCGGGCGTGCGGACCGTGGTCTGGCTGCAGGGGATCAACGACTTCGGCGACCACGGCGGTGCCGAGGCCGATGCGGTGCTTCACGCGATGACCGGCGCCGTCGCGCGGCTGCGCGCGCGCGGCCTGGGCGTCCTCGGCGCGACCCTGCCCTCGGCGCTGGGCAGTGCCCGGGTCGGCCACGGCGGTGCGCGCCAGGACGCGCGTCGGCGCGCGTTCAACGAGATGCTGCGCCGCGCGTCGCCCTTCGACGCGCTGATCGATCTCGATGCCGCGCTGACCGATGCCGCGACCGGCCGCCTGCACGCCGCGTTCGACCGCGACAGCACCTTCGGCGAGCCGGGCGACGGCGTGCACCCCGATCGCGCCGGCCATGCGGCGATCGCGCGCTGCGTGGCGGCGATCCTCAGGCCAGCCAGTTGACGGCAGGCACCGACAGGAACTCGTCGATCGCGGTGACCCGCCCCCCCCCGTCGCGCGACGAAGTCGACCCCGCCGGACGTTTCCGCGGAAACGTCCGCCCGGCCAAGTCGAGTCGATCACGCCTGGTCCAAGGCACCGAAGGTCGGCCGCACACCGCAGCGACCCGGCACGCGAGCGTGCTGCGTATCATCGACTGCATGCGCTTCATCAACCTCGCGTTCGCGATGCTCGCCTGGGCGGTGATCTCACCGCTCGGTGCCCAGCCTGCCGCCACCTCGGTCGCCAAGATCGTGGGTGAACGCCACAAGCTGCTGCTCGGTGCCGACGGCCAGGTCGCCGGCTGGGGCGCCTTCGACGACGGGCAGCTCGGCGCTGCGGGCGGGAGCAGCCGCCTCGACGCTGGCTTCAGCCTGCCGGTGCCCATCCCGCTGCCCGGCCGGGCCACCGACGTGGCGGCAGGCGACGGCACCTCGTACGCGCTGCTCGCGGACGGCACCGTGGTGGCCTGGGGCCGGGCGGATTCCGGCCAGATGGGCAGCGGATCACTGTCTTCGCGCGATTTCTCGAAGCCG
>JBILTM010000018.1:0-39252 GCA_044371545.1 Burkholderiaceae bacterium | reverse complement strand
CGATCACCAGCGCGACCCGCTCCGCACGGGCCCGCGACAGCGCGGGCCGGCGCCGTCGCATCGCCGCGGCAAGCGCGCGGGCGAGTTCCTCGTTCTGCTGCTGGTCCCACTGCCACAACTCGGGCGTGGTCTGCCGCGCGCGTCGCGTCGAGCGGCCGCCCGGGCGGCCGACCCGCATCCGATACATGTCCAACAGCAGGTCCGACAGCGGCGCCCGCCAGTCGTCCTCGGTCGCGAAGCGCTCGTAGTAGCCGCCGACGGCCGTCGCGCGCTCGTTGTGGACGGCCTGCACGACCGCGTGCAGCACGGCCCGCTTGTCGGGGAAGTGGCGATACAGCGTCGCTGTGCTGACGCCCGCGCGGCGCGCGACCGCCGTGGTGTTCAGTCCCTCGGCGCCGACCTCGTCGAGCAGCTCGCCGGCCGCCTTCAGGATCGCGGCGAGCGGAGCGCGGGCCGGCGACTCAGTCGCGGCGCGCGCCGCCGTGTGGCGCCCGCTCGGGGCGCGCGCAGTCGGATTCGCGGGACCGTCGCCGCAACGGCGTGCAGTGCGGGAGCCGCGGGCCGCCGTGGCGGGCTTGCGGGCTCGGGCGCTCGGGCGTCGGTCCATGCATGGATGGTATCCGAAGCCGCCGCCTCCGAAGAGCGGAGCGGCGGCATCCGCGTCCCGATCGGAAGAAAACAAAAAAAGTTCTTTTTGACATGGCGCGAGGGTGCCGACACAATCGGCGCCAGGGACACCGAGCCGACGCGACCGGCCCGCCGGCGACGTCACGACCCTGGAGGAGATTCCGATGATCCGTGCTGCCCGCTTCGTCCTGGCCGCCTTCCTCGCGCTCGCCGCGCCCTGGGCGGCGGCGCAGGGCAGGACGCTCGTCTACTGTGCCTCGTCCGATCCCGAGGGCTTCGACATGGCCCGCTGGGTCGCCACCCAGACGATCGACGCCGCCGGCATGGCGATCTACGACCGGCTGGTGGAGTTCGAGGCGGGCACCCTGAAGCTCGTGCCCGGGCTGGCCGAGCGCTGGGAGGTCAGCGGCGACGGGCGGACCTGGACGTTCCACCTGCGGCGCGGCGTGAAGTTCCACTCGACCGAGTGGTTCAGGCCGACCCGGGACCTGAACGCCGACGACGTGGTGCTGTCGCTCGACCGCTACCGCGACCGCCAGAGCGCGTTCAACAAGGCCTATGGCGTCAGCAGCTATCCGTACAACAACACCTGGGCCGCGAACCTCGAGTCGGTCTCGAAGCTCGACGCGCACACGGTCCGCGTCGTGCTCAAGGAGCCCGACTCGACCCTGCTCGCCAACCTCGCGATGGTCACGTCGCACGTGATCTCGGCCGAGTACGCCCGGACGCTGCAGGACGCCGGCCGGCTGGCCGAGCTCGACACCCGCCCGGTCGGCACCGGGCCGTGGGTGATGCGTCGTCACGACAAGGACGTCGCGGTCCGCTACGACGCCCATCCGCAGCACTGGCGCGGCCGCGCCAAGACCGACCGGCTGGTGATCCAGACGGTCAAGGACAGCGCGGTGCGGATGCAGAAGCTGAGGGCGGGCGAATGCCACGTGTCGCAGGACCCGAAGCCGCAGGAGGTCGAGGCGATGCGCGGCGACCGGGGCATCGTGCTGCACGACGTGGCCGGGCTCAACGTCGGCTACGTCGGCTTCAACACCCAGCGCCCGCCTTTCGACAGCCGCGAGGTCCGGACCGCCCTCGTGCTGGCGACCAACCGCAAGGCGATCCTCGACGCGGTGTTCCAGGGCACTGGACTGCCGGCCTCGCAGCTCGTGCCGCCCGGCATGCTCGGTCACGACCCCTCGATCCAGGCGCTGCCCCACGATCCCGATCAGGCGCGGCGGATGCTCGCCGCCGCGGGACTCGGCAACGGCCTGGACGTGGAGGTCTGGGTGCCGCCGATCACCCGCCAGTACAACCCCGACATGCGCAAGACCGCGGAGATCCTTCAGGCGGACTGGGCGAAGGTCGGGGTCCGCGTGAAGGTGGTCTCCTACGAGTGGGGCGAGTTCCTCAAGCGCATGCGTGCCGGCGAGCACTCGATCGCGCTGATCGGCTGGGCGGCCGACATGGCCGATCCGGACAACTTCTTCGTGCCCCTGGTCACCTGCTCGCGCCCGACGGCCTCGCGCTGGTGCAACCCGGGCGTCGATGCCCTGCTGCGCACCGCGCGCGGCACCACCGATCCGGCCCAGCGGCAGAAGGCCTACCAGCAGGTGGCGGCGATCGTGCACCGCGAGCAGCCTTACCTCACGCTCGCGCACGGCAAGCGGTGGCAGCCGGTGCGCGCGGAGGTGCAGGGCTTTCGCGTCGACCCGCTGACCCGGACGATCCTGCACGAGGTCACGGTCCGCTGAGCGGCCCGAGTCGCGGCCGATGCTGCGCTACGTCGCAGGCCGCATCGCGGCCGCGGTGCCGGTGCTGCTGGGCATCACGCTGCTCGCGTTCGCCCTCGCGCGGCTGCTGCCCGGCGATCCGGTCGAGGTGATGCTCGGCGAGCGCATCACCGACCGCGAGACCCACGAGGCGCAGCTCGCGCGGCTGGGGCTCGACCGGCCGCTCCCGGTGCAGTACCTGAGCTATCTCGGCCGGCTCGCGCAGGGCGATCTCGGTCGTTCGATGGTCAACGGCCGGCCGGTGCTCGAGGAGTTCCTCGCGCTGTTTCCCGCCACGGTCGAGTTGGCGGCGTGCGCGCTCGCGGTCTCGGTGCTCGGCGGCGTGCTGCTCGGCACGCTCGCCGCGGTGCGGCGCGGTACCTGGATCGATCAGGGGCTGATGGGGCTGTCGGTGGTCGGCCACTCCATGCCGATCTACTGGTGGGGCCTGCTGGCGATCATGGTCTGCTCGGTGTGGATGCGCGAGCTCGTGCCCGCGCTCGCGCTGCCGGTGTCGGGCCGGCTCGACATCGCGTTCGACGTGCCGCCGCGCACCGGATTCATGCTCGTCGATTCGCTGCTGTCGGACGAGCCGGGCGCGTTCCGCTCGGCCTTGCGGCACCTGGTGCTGCCCGCGCTGGTGCTGGGCACCTACGCGATGGCGATGGTGGCGAGGATGACGCGCTCCTCGCTGCTGGAGACGCTCGGGCAGGACTTCGTGCGCGCCGCGCGCGCGCGCGCGCTGCCGGCCTGGCGCGTGGTCGGACTGCACGCGCTGCGCAGCGCGTTGATCCCGGTGGTCACGGTGATCGGGCTGCAGGTAGGCGGTCTGCTAGGCGGCGCGGTGTTGACCGAGACGATCTTCTCGTGGCCCGGCGTCGGGCGGTGGCTGGTCGATGCCATCTACCGCCGTGACTACACGGTGCTGCAGGGCGGGCTGTTGCTGATCGCCTCGGTGGTGGTGCTGGTCAACCTCGCGGTCGACGTGCTGTACGGCGCGATCGATCCGCGCATCCGCCATCCGCGGCGCTGACGTGCAGGCGGGCCTGATCGGGACGGCCAAGGCGCTGCGCGGACGGCCGGCCGCCGTCGCGGGCCTCGCGACCTGCCTGCTGCTGGTGGCGATCGCGCTCGCCGCGCCCTGGGTCGCGCCGCACGACCCCGCGATGCAGTACCGCGACGCGCTGCTCTCGCCGCCGGTCTGGGCGGGCGGCGACTGGCGGTTCCCGCTCGGCACCGACGACCTGGGCCGCGATGTCGCCTCGCGACTGGTGTGGGGCGCACGCGTGTCGCTCGCGGTGGGCCTGGCCTCGATCGCGCTGGCGCTCGTGCCGGGCGTGCTGCTCGGACTGCTCGCCGCCTTCTTCCCGGGCTGGCCGGCGACGGTGATCGGCCGCACCGTCGACCTTCTTGTCGCGGTGCCCGGGCTGCTGCTCGCGATCGCGGTGGTGGCGGTGCTCGGGCCGGGCTTGACCAACACGACGCTGGCGATCGCGCTGGTGCTGCTGCCGCCGTTCGTGCGGCTGGTGCGCGCCTCGGCGATCGCCGAGCAGGCGAAAGAGTACGTCGTCGCATCGCGCCTCGCCGGGGCGGGCCGTGCCCGTCTGATGTTCGACGCGGTGCTGCCGAACTGCGCGGCACCGGTGATCGTGCAGGCGACGCTCGGCTTCTCGACCGCGGTGCTGGAAGCCGCAGCGCTCGGCTTCCTCGGCCTGGGCGCGCAGCCGCCGACGCCCGAGTGGGGCACGATGCTGTCATCCTCGCGCGACTACATCGAGCGCGCGTCGTGGCTGGTCACGCTGCCCGGCCTGGCGATCCTGGTCACGGTGCTCGCGATCAACTTGCTCGGCGACGGCCTGCGCGACGCGCTCGACCCGCGGCTGAAGGACCATGGCTGAGCCGCAGGCGCCGCTGCTGACGGTCCGGGGGCTGCGGGTGGCCTTCGGTCGCGATGCGCGGCCGGCGGTCGCGGTCGACGGGCTGGACTTCGAGGTGCGGCGCGGCGAGGTGCTCGGCCTGGTCGGCGAGTCCGGGTCCGGCAAGAGCGTGTCGATGCTCGCGGCGATGGGGCTCGTCGACCCGCCGGGCCGCGTCGGCGCCGGGCTGCTGCGCTTCGACGGCGTCGACCTGCTGGCCCTGTCGGCGCGCGAGCGGCGACGACGGATCGGTCGGAGGATCTCGATGATCTTCCAGGATCCGGTCGCGAGCCTCGATCCGTGCTGGACCGTCGGCGACCAGCTCCGCGAGGTGCTCGCGGCGCAGCGCCCCGGTCCGCGCGCCGAGCTGCAGGCGCGCGCGCTCGAGCTGATGCGCGCGGTCGAGATCCCGGATCCGGAGTCGCGGCTGCGCGCGTGGCCGCACCAGCTGTCCGGCGGGATGTGCCAGCGCGTGATGATCGCGCTGGCGCTGGCGGGCGAGCCCGACCTGCTGATCGCCGACGAGCCCACCACGGCGCTCGACGTGACGATCCAGGCGCAGATCGTCGAGCTGCTGCGCCGATTGCAGCGCGAGCGTGGCATGTCGATGGTGCTGATCAGCCACGACCTCGCGCTGGTCTCGGGCATCGCGGATCGCGTGATCGTGATGTATGCCGGGCGCGCGATGGAGGGCGGCACGCCGCGGCGGCTGTTCGAGCGGCCCGGGCATCCCTATACGCGGGCGCTGCTGGCCGCTCGGCCCGAGGCGAACCTCGGCCGGCGGCGGCTCGCGGCCTTGCCCGGGATCGTGCCCGGGCGCGGCGAGCGGCCGCCCGGCTGCGTGTTCGCGCCGCGCTGCCCGGCGGCGCTGCCCGCCTGCTCGGACGCGCCGCCGCAGCCCCGGCCGACGGAGGAGGGCGGCTTCGTCAGCTGCCTGCTCGCTCCGGCCGGGCCGCCGCCTTCGGCACCGGTCACGCCGCTCTCGCAGGGCGCGGCCGGGCGGTCGGCCGGACCGGACACCGCGCCGTGAGCGGCGCCGGCCCGTCCGACGGCGCCGCGACGGCCCGCGCGGCTGCACGCGAGGGCACGCCCGCACTGCAGGCGCTCGCGCTCTCCAAGCACTATCCGGTTCGAACGGGTTGGCGCGATCCGGTACGCACCGTGCGCGCGCTCGACGACCTGAGCTTCGAGCTCGCCGCGGGCCGCACGATCGCGGTCGTCGGCGAGTCGGGCTGCGGCAAGACCACACTCGCCCGCCAGCTCACGCTGATCGAGCAGCCGACCTCCGGCACGCTGCGGATCGGCGGCGAGGTGCCGGGCCGCGACGAGGCCTCGCTGCGGCGGCTGCGCCGCGGCGTGCAGATGGTGTTCCAGAATCCGTACGGGTCGCTCAATCCGCGCAAGACCGTCGCCTCGATCCTCGAGGAGCCGCTCGCGATCGCCGGCCGCCTCGGTCGTGCCGAGCGGCGCGAGCGGGCACACGGGCTGCTGGCGCGCGTCGGGCTGTCTGCCGAGCATGCCGACCGCTATCCCCACATGTTCTCCGGCGGCCAGCGGCAACGGATCGCGATCGCGCGCGCGATGGCGCTCGAGCCCGCGGTGATCGTCGCCGACGAGCCGGTGTCGGCGCTCGATGTCTCGATCCAGGCGCAGGTCCTGAACCTGTTCCTGGACCTGCAGGAGCGCTTCGGCACGGCGTACGTGTTCGTCTCGCACGACCTCGCGGTGGTCGAGTTGCTCGCGCACGAGGTGCTGGTCATGTACCTCGGCCGGGCGGTGGAGCGCGGGCCGGCGGCGACGGTGTTCGCCGAGCCCGCGCATCCCTACACGCGCGCGCTGCTCGGCGCCCGGCCTCGGCTCGCGCCGGCCGGCCCGCGCACGGTCGTGCCGATCCGCGGCGAGCTTCCGTCGCCGCTCGATCCACCTGACGGCTGTGCGTTCCACCCGCGCTGCCCCGAGGCGGTCGCGCGCTGCCGGATCGAACGACCGCTGCCGCGCGCGCTCGGGGAACGCGAGGTCGCTTGCCACCTCGCCTGAAAGACCATCAGGAAAAATTTCTTTTTTGACAATACCGTCGCCCGTGGACAGAATCGCGGGACACGAAGAGAAGGGGAGACATCATGTCCGCAGTGCCGACGGCCTCGAAGCCGTCCGTCGACCGGGCCGGCCTGATCGAGCGTCGTGCGCGCTTCCTCAGTCCGTCGCTGCGGACCTTCCCCCTCTACGCGGACGACCCGCTGGTGCTCGTGCGCGGCGAAGGGGCCCACGTGTACGACGAGGCCGGCCGCCGCTACCTCGACGGCACCGCGCAGAACGTCTGCATCAGCCTGGGCTTCGCGCACCCCGTGACGCAGGCGATGGTCGCCGGGCAGATGGCCCGGATGCAGCACTGCACCTCGCTCTTCTACAACGAGGAGCCGGTGCGCTACGCGGAGGAGCTGGTCGCGCGGATGCCGGCGGGCGACTGGGTGGTCCACCTGGTCAACAGCGGCGCCGAGGCGATCGACCTCGCCTATGCGATGGCGCGCGCGCACACCGGCCACTTCGAGATGGTGTCGCTGCGCAACGCCTATCACGGGCTGCACTTCGGCGCGTCGGGCAGCGCGGCGTTCGCGCCGTGCCGGCTGCCGACCGCGGCGATGCAGGGCTTCGTGCACGCGATGCACCCGGACCAGTACAAGGGCGCGTTCGGTCCGGACGCCGGCATCGAGCCGTACCTGTCCGAGCTCGAGCGGACGATCTTCTCGTCGACCTCGGGCCGGATCGCCGGGATGATCGTCGAGCCGATCCAGGGCTTCGGCGGTGTCGTGCCGATGCCGCCGGGCTACATCGCGCGCGCGTTCGAGATCGTCCGCGCGGCCGGCGGCGTGTGCATCAGCGACGAGGTGCAGACCGGCTTCGGCCGCATGGGCTCGCACTTCTGGGGCTTCGAGGCGCACGAGGCGATGCCGGACATCGTCGTGATCGGCAAGGGCATGGGCAACGGCCTGCCGATCGCCGGCGTGGTCTGCCGCCGCGAGATCGCCGAGTCCTTCACCCAGGTGCGCTTCTTCAACACGTTCGGCGGCAACCCGGTCGCGGTCGCCGCGGCGCGCTCGGTGCTGCAGGTGCTCGAGGACGAGGCGCTGCAGGCGAACGCGAAGGCTCGCGGCGCGCAGCTGCTCGCCGGGCTGCGCACGCTGCAGGCGCGCCACCCGCTGATCGGCGACGTCCGCGGCAGCGGACTGATCCTCGGCATCGAGGTGGTGAAGGACCGCGGCACCCGGGTGCCCGCGGTCGACGCCGGCGACCGGATCCAGAAGCGGCTGCGCGCCGCCGGCTTCATCAACGTGAAGGGCAGCGCGACCCGCAACTGCTTCAGGATCAACCCGCCGATGTGCGTGACCGCCGCCGACTGCGATGCGTGGCTCGACGCGTTCGACCGCGCGCTCGCCGCCGAGGGGCAGGGGGGCGCGGCATGAGCCCTGGCCGCATCGATGCGGCCACGCTGCGCGGCCGCCTCGGCGACGGCCGCGAGATCGCGCTGATCGACGTCCGCGACGGCGGCCCCTTCGCCCGCTGCCACCTGCTGACGGCGAGCAGCGTGCCGCTCGCGCAGATCGAGCTGCGCGCGCCGATGCTGATTCCGCGGCGGGACGTGCGGGTCGTCGCGATGGACGGCGACGGCGGGCGCGGCGGCGAGGCCGAGCGCGCGGCCGCGCTGCTCGAGCGCCACGGCTGGACCGACGTGTCGGTCCTCGATGGCGGCCTGGAGGGCTGGCGCGCGGCGGGGCACGAGGTGTTCTCGGGGACGAACGTGCCGTCGAAGGCGTTCGGCGAGCATGTCGAGCATGCGTTCGACACCCCGAGGATCGAGCCCGGCGAACTCGAACGCTGGCGGGCCGAGGGGCGCGACGTCGTCGTCTTCGACTCGCGCCCGCTCGAGGAGTACCGGCAGGTCAGCATCCCGGGGGCCGCCGACTGTCCCGGGGCGGAGCTCGTGCTGCGCGTGCCCGCGCAGCTGCGCTCGCCCGACACGATCGTCGTCGTCAACTGCGCGGGCCGCACCCGCTCGATCCTCGGCGCGCAGAGCCTGCGCAACGCCGGCCTGCCGAACCCGGTCTACGCGCTGAAGAACGGTACGATGGGCTGGCACCTCGCGGGGCTGCGGACCGACCGCGGCCGCGAGAACCTGGTCGACGAGCCCTCCGGCGACGGGCTCGCGCGGGCGCGGGCGTTGGCGGTCGGGGTCGCGCGCCGGTGGGCCGTGCGCTTCGTCGACGTCGCGACGCTCGAGCGGATGCGTGCCGAGCGCCACCGCACGACCTATGTGTTCGACGTGCGCCTGCCTGACGCGTTCGCGGCCGGTCACCTGCCCGGCAGCCTCAATGCGCCGGGCGGGCAGCTGGTGCAGGCGACCGACACCTTCGCCGCGGTCCGTCACGCGCGGATCGTGCTGGTCGACCGGCACGCGGTCCAGGCGCCGATGACCGCGCACTGGCTCGCGCAGATGGGCTGGACCGACGTGCACGTGCTGCTCGGCGGACTCGACGGCGCGCTCGAGACCGGACCGGTCCGCGTGCCCGCGCTCGGCGCCGACCGGATCGCCGCGGCCGCGATCGACGTCGCCGGGCTCGCCGCGGCGCTCCCGCGCGGCGGTGTGCGCATCGTCGACGTCGGCGACAGCTACTGGTACCGCAACGGCCGCATTCCCGGCTCGTGCTACGCGATGCGCTCGCGGCTCGCCGATGCGCTCGCGGCCCTGCCGCTCGAGGCGCCGCTGGTCTTCTGCTGCAACGACGGTCGCCTCGCGCCGCACGCCGCGCAGGATGCGATCGCGCTGGGTCGCACCGACGTGCGCTGGCTCGACGGCGGACGCGCCGCGTGGCGCGCGGCCGGGCAGCCGGTCGAAGCCTGTCCCGGCGACGACGATCCGCTGCTGCTGACCGCGACCGACGACATGTGGTACCCGCCGTGGGCGCACAAGGACGACGTCGAGGCGGCGATGCGGCAGTACCTGACCTGGGAGGTCGACCTGCTGAAGCAGCTCGAGCGCGAGCCGTACCTGCGGTTCGGCACGCCCGCACCCGAGCAGGCCCCGGGCGCGGCGCCGGCTTGACGGTGCGCGACTGCGATCCGACACTGGACCGAATGCGGAACATTAATTCCGAAATACAGAACAAACCGGCCACGGCCGGCCATCGAGGGAGATCCGACCGATGAAGAGACTGATCGCCGCGACGCTGCTGTCGCTCGCCGCGCCGCTCGCCGGCGCGCAGACGCTGAAGGTCGTCATGCACTCCGACCTGAAGGTCCTCGATCCGCTGGTGAGCACGCAGTACATCGTGCGCAACCACGGCCTGCTGGTCTGGGACCAGCTGGTCGCGATGGACGCGAAGGGCCAGGTCCGGCCGCAGATGGCCGAGCGCTGGGACGTCTCCCCCGACGGACTGACCTATACCTTCCGCCTGCGCGACGGCCTGGAGTGGCACGACGGCACGCCGGTCACCGCCGAGGACTGCATCGCGTCGATCCGTCGCTTCGTGCGGCGCGACCCGACCGGGCTGCGCCTCGCGCCGAACCTGAAGTCGCTCGATGCGCTCGACGCGCGCACGTTCCGGCTGGTGCTCAAGGAACCGTACGGCATGGTGCTCGAGACGCTCGCGAAGCCGAGCCTGTCACCGATGCTGATCATGCCGAAGCGCGTCGCCGAGACCGATCCGGCCGAGCCGATCAAGCCGGAGCAGGTCGTCGGCTCGGGTCCGTTCGTGTTCAAGCGCGACGAGTGGAAGCCGGGCGAGCGGGTCGTCTACGTGAAGAACCCGAAGTACCGTCCCCGCGCCGAGCCGCCGTCGGGCTTCGCAGGCGGCAAGGTCGCGATGCTCGAGCGCATCGAGTGGGTCAACATCACCGACCCGCAGACCGCCGTGTCCGCGCTGATCCGCGGCGAGGTCGACATGGTCGAGGCGATCCCGGCCGACCTGCTGCCGCTGGTCGAGAAGGAGAAGGGGCTGGTCGTGAAGCCGTTCACCACCGGCCAGTACTTCGCACGGATGAACCACGCGGTCGCGCCGTTCGACAACCCGAAGATCCGCCAGGCGGCGATGATCGCGCTGAGCCAGGAGCAGACGCTGAGGGGTGCCGTCGGCGACGCGAAGTACTGGAACGCGTGCCGTTCGATGTACGCCTGCGGCTCGCCGCTCGCGACCGACGTCGGCATGAAGGACCTGGTCCGCGGCGATGCGAAGCGCGCGGCCGCACTGCTGAAGGAGGCGGGCTACGACGGCACGCCGGTGGTGATGCCGTATCCGACCGACCTCGGCCCGCTCGCGCCGCTCGGCCCGCTCGCCAAGCAGCAGCTCGAACGCGCGGGCTTCAAGGTGCAGCTCGCACCGATGGACTGGCAGTCGATGGGTCCGCGCCTGCGCAAGAAGGACAAGCCGAGCGAGGGCGGCTGGTCGATGTTCATGTCGTTCTACGACGCGCGCGATGCGCTCGACCCGATCGGGCGCACGGTGCTGAACACGAACTGCAAGACCTCGTTCCTCGGCTGGCCCTGCGACGACAAGTTCGAAGGGCTGCGCGACGCGTTCACGCGGACCACCGACCCCGAGGCCCGGCGCGACCTCGCGCGCCAGATCCAGGAGCGCAACAACGAGGTCGTGGTCTTCGTGCCGATGGGCGAGGCCCGGTTCGTCGGCGCCCTGAGCCGGGCGCTCGAGCAGACCTTCGACGCGCCGGTCACGCTGTTCTGGGGATTGCGCAGGAAGTAGGGACGCACCGTGTTCGGTTTCCTCGTGCGGCGCGTGCTGGCGGTCGTGCCGGTGCTGCTGATCGTCGCGGTGCTGGTCTTCTCGATGCTGCGATGGGTGCCCGGCGACCCGGCCGCGGTGATCGCGGGCGACTCGGCGACGCCGGAGCAGGTCGAGGCGCTGCGCGCGAAGCTGGGCCTCGAGCGCCCGGTCCCGGTCCAGTTCGCGATCTGGCTGGGCGGCGTGCTGCGCGGCGACCTCGGCGAGAGCTACTTCTTCCGCAAGCCGGTCGCCGAGCTGATCGCGCAGCGGCTCGAGCCGACGCTCGCGCTCGGCGCCGCGGCACTGGCGCTCGCCGTGCTCGCCGCGGTGCCGCTCGGCACGATCGCCGCGTTCCGCCAGGGGACCTGGATCGACCGCGCGGTGATGGGCCTGTCCGTCGCCGGCTTCTCGATGCCGGTGTTCGTGCTCGGCTACCTGCTGGTCTGGCTGTTCTCGGTGCAGCTCGAGTGGCTGCCGGTGCAGGGCTACGCCCGGCTGTCGGACGGGCTGCTGCCGTTCCTCGAGCGGCTCGCGCTGCCCGCGGTGACGCTCGCGATCGTCTACGTCGCTCTGGTCGCGCGGATCACCCGCACCAGCGTGCTCGAGGTGCTGAACGAGGATTACGTGCGGACCGCGCGCGCGAAGGGCCTGACCGACCGGGAGGTCCTGGTGCGGCACGCGCTGCGCAACGCCGCGGTGCCGATCCTGACGATCGTCGGCATCGGGCTCGCCGCGCTGATCGGGGGCGCGGTGGTCACCGAGAGCGTGTTCGCGATCCCGGGGCTCGGGCGGCTGACGGTCGAGGCGGTGCTGTCGCGCGACTTCCCCGTGATCCAGGCGCTGATCCTGCTGTTCGCGACCGGCTACGTGTTCGTCAACCTCGCGATCGACATCGGCTACGCGCTGCTCGATCCGCGGATCCGGTACTGACCCGATGGCCGCCGACGCCGCGACCGGCGCCGACGCGGACGTCCCGCGTCGCGGCGCCGCGCCGACGCCGCGCTGGCGACTCGCGCTGCGCAATCGCACGGTGATCGCGGGCGGCGTGCTGCTGCTGCTCATCACCGCGATCGCGCTGCTTGCGCCGTGGCTCGGCACCGTCGATCCGTCGGAGCTGGACCCCGCGTCGCGCAACGCGAAGCCGGGTCAGGTGGTCGAAGCGGTCCGCGACGACGGGGAGGTCGTCGAGCGCGTCGCGCGCTTCGGCACCGACGCCCTCGGTCGAGACGTCTACAGCCGCGTCGTCTACGGCGCGCGGGTGTCGCTGGTCGTCGGCGTGTCGGTCGCGACGATCTCGGTGGCGATCGGTCTGGCGATCGGGCTGGTGGCGGGCTTCTACCGGCGGCTCGACGGACCGGTGATGCGCGTGATGGACGGGCTGATGGCGATCCCGGGGATCCTGCTCGCGATCGCGCTGGTCGCGATCTGGGGCGGTGGCCTCGTCACGGTGATCCTGGCGATCGTCGTGCCCGACGTGCCCCGGGTCGTGCGGCTGGTCCGCTCGGTCGTGCTGTCGGTGCGCGAGGAGCCGTACGTCGAGGCGGCGATCACCGTCGGCGCGCCGTCCACGATGCTGCTGCTGCGCCACGTGCTGCCGAACACCGTGTCGCCGCTGATCGTGCAGGGCACGTTCATCTGCGCGTCGGCGATGCTCTCGGAGGCCGCGCTGTCGTTCCTCGGCGTCGGCATCCCGCCCGAGATCCCCAGCTGGGGCAACATCATCGCGGAAGGCCGTGCGGTGTTCCGCATCCATCCGCACAACATCTTCTTCCCCGGCGCGTGCCTCGCACTGACCGTGCTCGCGGTCAACGTGCTCGGCGACGGGCTGCGCGACACGCTGGACCCGAAGATGGCGAGGCGCACGTGAGCGCGGCGCCTCGGCCCGGCGACGAGGGCGCGGCCGACGCGCCCGCGCTGCGGCTCGACGGGCTGACGATCTCGCTGCCGCCCGGCGCCGATCGGCCGAACGCGGTGAACGCGGTCGACCTGACCGTCGGACGCGGCGAGGTGGTGTGCCTGGTCGGCGAGTCCGGATCGGGCAAGTCGGTGATCGCGCAGGCGGTGATGGGACTGCTGCCGCGCGGGTTGCGCGCCACCGCGGGCCGGATCCTGCTCGCCGGCACCGACGTGCTCGCCGCCTCGCCCGAGTGGCTGCGCGCCGCGCGCTGCGCGCGGATGTCGATGATCTTCCAGGAGCCGATGACCGCGCTGAACCCGGTCATGACCTGCGGCGACCAGATCGACGAGGTGCTGCGCCGGCACACCGCGCTGACGGCTTCGCAGCGGCGTGCGAAGGTGCTCGGCATCCTGGAGCAGGTGCACCTGCCCGATCCGCCGCGGATGTACGCGTCGTACCCGCACCAGCTGTCCGGCGGCCAGCGCCAGCGGATCATGATCGCGATGGCGCTGATCCTCGACCCGGCGCTGCTGATCGCCGACGAGCCGACGACCGCGCTGGACGTCACCACGCAGGCGCAGATCCTGAAGCTGATCCGCGAGCTGCAGCGCTCGCACGGCACCGGCGTGCTGTTCGTCACCCACGACTTCGGCGTCGTCGCCGAGATCGCCGACCGGGTCGCGGTGCTGCGCCTCGGGGAGCTCGTCGAGTCGGGGCCGACGCGGCAGGTGCTGACGGCGCCGTCGCATCCCTACACTCGGATGCTGATCGGATCGGTGCCCTCGATCGTGCCGCCCGAGCGGCCGCCCGCGCCGCAGCGCGAGCCGATGCTGCGGATCGAGCGGCTGTTCAAGACCTACGCCTCGGGCGGCTTCTTCCGGAAGCGACGCGAGGTGCGCGCGGTCGACGACGTGTCGGTCGACATCGGCCGCGGCGAGACGGTCGGCATCGTCGGCGAGTCGGGTTCGGGCAAGTCCACCGTCGCGCGCTGCGTCGCGCGGCTCGTCGACGTGTCCGACGGGCGCATCCGGCTCGGTGCGACCGACATCGCGCACCTGTCGCGCGGCGCGCTGCGCGAGCACCGGCGGCGCATCCAGATCGTGTTCCAGGACCCGTACCGCTCGCTGAATCCGCGCCGCACGGTCGGCGACTCGATCGTCGAGGGGCCGATGTACTTCGGCGTGCCGCGCACCGAGGCGGCCGAGCGCGCGCGGCGGCTGATGACGCTGGTGCGGCTCGACCCCGACGCGCTCGGTCGCTATCCGCACGAGTTCTCGGGCGGGCAGCGCCAGCGGATCTGCATCGCGCGCGCGCTCGCGATGGAGCCCGAGGTGCTGATCGCCGACGAGGCGGTCTCCGCGCTCGACGTGTCGGTGCAGAAGCAGGTGCTCGAGCTGCTCGACGACATCCGCCGCCGGTTCGACCTGGCGGTGCTGTTCATCACCCACGACCTGCGGGTCGCCGCCCAGATCTGCGACCGGGTCGGCGTGATGAGCCAGGGGCGCCTGGTCGAGTTCGGGCGGGCGGCCGAGGTGCTCGGCGCACCGAGGGATCCCTACACGCGGGCGCTGCTCGCCGCGGCACCGGGTCGGGGATGGGATTTCGGCGCCGGCCGGCCCGCCGATCCGCAGACGCACGGGTTCGAGGACATCCGATGAAGGTCTTCCACTCCGACGCCCACGCCGGACACGCGCCGTCCCACTACGCGCTCGGCGCCGAGCTGCTGGCGGCGCGCGAGGTGCCGGGCCGGGTCGATGCGCTGCTGGCCGCGCTGCGGACCCGTGGCCACGACGTGCTCGCGCCCCGCGCGCACGGCCTCGATCCGCTGCGCGCGGTGCACGCCGACGACTACCTCGAGTTCCTGCGCACCGCACACGACCGCTGGGCGCAGGCGTTCCCGAGCGGCCCGCGCAGCGCGTCGGTGCTGCCCTACGCGTTCCCGTGCCGGCACATGGGCGCGCGGCCCGCCTCGGTGCTGGGCCAGGCGGGCTGGTACCTCGGCAGCACGACCGTGCCGATCGGCGCGGGCACCTGGGCCGCCATCCGGGGTGCCGCCGACTGTGCGGTCGCCGGCGCCGACGCGCTGCTCGCCGGCGAGCGCGAGGCCTATGCGCTGTGCCGTCCGCCCGGTCACCATGCGTACGCCGACCTCGGCGCGGGCTTCTGCTACGTGAACAACGCCGCGGTCGCCGCGCAGCGGCTCGCGCGGGCGCTCGGGCGGGTGGCGATCGTCGACGTCGACGTGCACCACGGCAACGGCACGCAGGGGCTGTTCTACGAGCGCGCGGACGTGCAGTTCGTGTCGGTCCACGCCGACCCGGACTTCGGCTTCCCCTTCTTCGCGGGGCGTGCCGACGAGACCGGTCGCGGCGCCGGCGCCGGCTTCAACCTGAACCTGCCGCTCGCGCCGCGCACGCGCGACGACGGCTGGCTGCCGGCGGTCGACGCGGGGCTCGGCCGCGTGCGCGCGTTCGGTCCCGCGGCGCTCGTCGTGTCGCTCGGCTTCGACGCGTACGAGAAGGACCCGTCGGCGCTGCTGTCGGTCAGCACCGAGGGCTTCCGGGCCTGCGGTCGCGCGATCGGCGCGCTCGGCCTGCCGACGCTGCTGGTCCAGGAAGGCGGCTACGCGGTCGACGAGCTCGGCACCAACCTCGCCGCCTTCCTGGACGGCTTCGCGGGCGCGCGTCGCTAGAGTCCGCGTCGCGCGATCTCCATGGCCTCGGCCAGCACGAGGCGGTCCCCGACGTGGTTCGCGAGCACCAGCAGCAACTTCGCCTGGAAGCGCTCGGCCTGCTCGTCGGTGAGCGCGCGCTGGCTCGCGATCAGCGCCTCGTAGAAGCCGTCGGGGTCGGGGATGTTGGGCTCGCGGATCAGCTTCATGCGATCGCCTCGCTGCGGACGGGGCCGCCCGCGCGGGCCAGCGCGGCGGCCAGCCGGCCGGCATCGACCCCGCGCCAGCGCGCCGCGACGTGCCGGTCGGGCCGGATCAGGTAGGCGGTGCCGGGCCGGCCGTCGTAGCGGGCCGCGACGAGGCCTTCGGCGTCGACCACGTCGTCGCCGATCGACAGCACCGAGAGGTCGGCTCCCGCGGGCAGCACCGCGGCGGGCGGCGTCGCGCCGAACACCATCAGCGTGAAGCCGTCTGGCAAGCGGTGCAGCAGCCAGTCGTCGCGTCCGTCCGCGCGCACCGGCGCGTCGGCGCAGGCGGTGCCGGGACGCATGTCGCCGACGAACGTGTCCTCGTCGGGCGTGTTCAGCGGCGAGTCGCGGTACGGCGTCGGCGTCGACAGCCGGCCGCTGTTGACCAGCCGGCGCGCGAACGGCTCGTGCTCGGCGAGCTCGAGCACCGCGTCGCGCAGCACGCGGCTCGCGCGGCTCTTCGGCGTGATGAAGTCGGTCGAGCGCGTGGAGTTCAGCAGGTTGTCGTCGGCGGCGACGCTGCGCTCGTCGTGGTAGGTGTCGAGCAGCGACTCGGGCGAGTGGCCCTCGATCACGCGCGCGAGCTTCCAGCCGAGGTTGTCGACGTCCTGGATGCCGGTGTTCGCGCCGCGCGCGCCGAACGGCGAGACCTGGTGCGCGGCGTCGCCGGCGAAGAGCACCCGGCCGTGGCGCAGCCGGTCGATGCGCCGGCAGGCGAACTGGTAGACCGACACCCATTCGAGCTCGAACTCGGCATCGGGCCCGAGCATCTCGCGGATCCGCGGGATCACCCGCTCGGGCTGCTTCTCGGCTTCCGGGTCGGCCTCCCAGCCGAGCTGGAAGTCGATCCGCCAGACGTCGTCGGCCTCTCGATGCAGCAGCACGCTCTGCCCGGGGTGGAAGGGCGGGTCGAACCAGAACCAGCGCTCGGTCGGGAAGTCCGCCTTCATCAGCACGTCGGCGATCAGGAAGCGGTCCTGGAAGGCCTGGCCGGTGAACGACGCGCCGACCATCCGCCGCAGGTCGCTGTTGGCGCCGTCGCAGGCGACGACCCAGTCGGCGTCGAGGCGGTACGGGCCGTCGGGCGTGTCGACCGTCAGCGCGACGTGGTCGTCGTGCCGCACCAGGCCGACCACCTTGTGCCGCCACATCAGGTCGACCCGGCCGCTGCGCTCGCAGGCGTCGACCAGGTACTCCTCGAGGTGATACTGCTGCAGGTTGATCATCGCCGGCATCCGGTGGCCGGTCTCGGGCAGCAGGTCGAACGCATAGACGAGATCGTCGCGCCGGAACACCTTGCCCACCTTCCACTGCACGCCCTTGGCGACCATCCGGTCGGCGACGCCGAGGCGGTCCCAGACCTCGAGCGTGCGCTTGGCGTAGCACAGCGCGCGCGAACCGACGCTGACGGTGTCGTTGTCGTCGAGCAGCACGCTGCGCACGCCGCGGCGCGCGAGATCGAGCGCGGCGGTCAGGCCCACCGGGCCGGCGCCGACGATCACCACCGGGTGGCGGATCGCGCGGCTGCCCGACTGCTCCGGCGCGCGCCGGTACTCGAAGCGGGGGAACGCGTAGGTCTTCAGCATGGCCGCGGCGCCGTCACGCGGCCGTGCCGGCCTGCACGAACTCCTTCTCGTGCATCCAGGCCGCGTGCTTCGGTGCACGCCTCGTGCGCGACCACTCCTCGAGCATCGCCCACTTGACCTCGTCGAGCCGCTTCGACTGCTCGGGCGTCGCGGTGTCGGCGGCGAGCTCGAGGCGGTGGCCGTTCGGGTCGTGGAAGTAGATCGACTTGAAGATCGTGTGGTCGGTGACGCCGATCACCTCGATGCCGTCGGCCTCGAGCCGCGCCTTCGCGGCCTCGAGCTCGGCGACGCTGCCGACCTTGAACGCGATGTGCTGCACCCACGCCGGCGTGTTGCCGTCGCGGCCCATCGGCGGCGAGTTCGGCAGCTCGAAGAACGCGAGCACGTTGCCGCCGCCGGCGTCGAGAAACACGTGCATGTACGGGTCGGGCGCCTTGGTCGAGGGCACCTGGTCCTCGGCGATCGCGAGCACGAAGTCCATGCCGAGGTGGCGCCGGTACCACTCGACGGTCTCGCGGGCGTCGCGGCAGCGGTAGGCGACGTGATGGAACCGCTCGATCTGCATGGGGCGCTCCTCCGGGGGGCGGCTTCGGCCGCGTCGGGGTATATGGTAACCACGGTTACTATATGGACGAGACGGAAAGGTCGTCAAGAGATTTCGAGAAGCAGCTGTGTTCTGGGGTCGATCCAGGGTGGGCGACCTGGGCCGTAACCTCGGATACCATGTGCGCGATGGACTTGAAGCGCTTCTTCCCCTACCGTCTCGCCCGGCTCGCCGACGTCGTCAGCCGCGCCACCGCCCAGGTCTACGCCGAGCGCTTCGCGTTGACCCGCGACGAGTGGCGGGTGCTCGCCGCGCTGGCGCAGCTCGGCGAGGTGCGCACCGCCGCGGTGATGGAGAGCAGCACGCTCGACAAGATGCAGGTGAGCCGCGCGGTCGGGCGGATGGAGCGCGACGGCCTGCTCGCGCGCAGTCCGGACCCGGAGGACGGGCGGGGCTACCTGCTGCGGTTGACGCCGGCCGGCCGCGCGCTGCACCGGCGGGTCGTGCCGATGGTGCAGGCGCGCGAGGCGTTCCTGCTGGAGGCGCTGACGCCCGAGGAGCGCGCCGCGCTCGATCGGGCGATCGGGATCGTGCAGGCGCGTGCGGAGCAGCTGCTGCGGCAGGGCTAGCCGAGCGGCGCGCTGCCGAGCTCGCGCACGCGGCCGGCGCGCCGCCCTCGCGCCGTCAGTCCTGTCCGGCGAGGTCGGCCGCCCGCTTCGCGTGCGACACCTGTTTCGACTGGAAGAAGTCGGTGCGCAGCGCCTGCAGCCGCTCGGGCGTCAGCGACCCCACGTCCATCACGTGCCGCTTCCAGTCGGCCTCGCGCGTCCAGCGCAGCGGGCTCTGCACGGTGGTGCGCGGCGCGATCGCGGTCTCGAGCACGCGCAGCGCGAGCGCGAGCGTCGCGTCCTGCGACGCGACGTCATAGGGCAGGCCGGCCGAGTTGCCGAGCGGCACGTCGCTGAACAGGAACCTAGGCACGCCGCACGCCTCGACGATGTCCTTCGCGGCGCCCATCACGACGGTGGGCAGGCCGGCCGCCTCGAGGTGCCGCGCGAGCAGCGCCATCGTCTGGTGGCAGATCGGGCAGTTGGCGACCAGCACCGCGACCTCGGCGCCGTCCTCGCGCACGCGTCGCAGCACCTCGGGCGCGTCGACCTCGATCGTGTGGCGGTGGCTGCGGTTGGTCGGCACGCCATGGAAGCGCGGCGCGACGCGCCCGATGCGGCCGGCCGCCGCCGCGCGGCGCAGCGCCGGCAGCGGGAACCAGCAGTTCGTGTCGTCGGTCAGCTGCCGGCGGTCGATGCCGACGTGCGAGATCCGCAGGTCGTGGTCGACGGCGGTGTCGCCCGAGTAGACCGCGTAGAACTTCGCGGCCGCGTTGTACGGCGCGCCCGCGCCCTGCGGGCCCTTGTCGGGGTCGTAGGGCGCCGCGGTCGTCAGCAGCGCGACGCCGCAGTCGGCGAGCGGCTTCGAGAGCGGCGCGAACGGCACGTCGCGGTACGTCGCGTAGCGGTACCGGTTGTTCGTGCCGATCGCGTCGTACCACGCGTGCGTGCGGTCGATGTAGCGCACCGGCTGGTCGTCGGCCGGCGAGAACCCGAGCACGTCGTCGTCGACGGGCATGGCGCGCTCCCCTCTCAGCCGAGCGCGCCCTTCGTGCGCGCGAAATCGAGCGTCTGGTCGAGCGAGCGCCCGAGCTTCTCGAACAGCTCGTCGACCTGCGGCTCGGTGATGATCAGCGGCGGGCAGAGCGCCATCGCGTCGCGCAGCGCGCGGCTCACCAGACCGTTGGCGAGGACCGCGTTGCCGAGGAACGCCTGCACGCCGGAGTCGGCCGCGAACGGCGCACGAGTTGACTTGTCCCGGACGATCTCGAGCGCGCCGACCAGTCCGACGCCGCGCGTCGACGAGACGAGCGGATGCGCCTCGAGCGCCTTCAGGCGCTGCTGGAAGCCCGGTGCGACGCGCTTGACGTGCCCGACGATGTCGCGCTCCTCGTAGATCTTCAGCGTCTCGTTGGCGATCGCCGCGGCGAGCGGGTGGCCCGAGTAGGTGAAGCCGTGCGAGAACACGCCGTTGCGCTTGCTGCCCTCGACGAGCGCGTCGTAGACCGCCCTAGTCATCAGCGTGCCCGAGATCGGCACGTACGAGCTCGACAGCGCCTTGGCGACCGTCATGATGTCGGGCCGGATCGCGTAGGTGTCGCAGCCGAACATGTTGCCGGTGCGCCCGAAGCCGGTGATCACCTCGTCGGCGACCAGCAGGATCCCGTGCTTCTTCAGCACCGGCTGCAGCTTCGCGAAGTAGCTGGCCGGCGGCACGATGACGCCGCCGGCGCCCTGCACCGGCTCGGCGAAGAACGCGGCGATGGTGTCCGCGCCCTCGCGCGCGATCAGTGCCTCGAGCTCGGCGATCAGCCGGTCGACCATCGCCTCCTCGGTCTCGCCGGGCTGGCCGTAGTGGTACAGGCTCGGGCAGCCGGTGCGCAGCACGCGGCCGATCGGCAGGTCGAAGTCGGTGTGGTTGTACGGCAGGCCGGTCAGGCTCGCGGTCATCACCGTCACGCCGTGGTAGCCGCGCTCGCGCGCGATCAGCTTCTTCTTCTCGGGCTTGCCGAGCGCGTTGAAGTAGTACCAGATCAGCTTCACCGCGGTGTCGTTCGCCTCGGAGCCGGAGTTGGCGTAGAGCACCTTGTCCATGCCGAGGTGCGCCGTCAGGCGCAGCAGCCGCTCCGACAGCTCGATCGACGGCTCGTTCGAGCGGCCGGCGAACAGGTGGTAGTAGGGTAGCTCGCGCATCTGCCTGGTCGCGGCGTCGACCAGCCGCTGTTCGGAGAAGCCGAGCGCGGCGCACCACAGCCCGCTCATCGCCTCGAGGTAGCGCCGGCCCTGGTCGTCCTCGACGTACACGCCGTCGCCGCGGCGGATCACCATCGGGCCGGTCGGCCCGAACGCGTGCAGCGGGGTGTACGGGTGGACGAGGTTGCGAAGGTCCTCGCGGACGTTGTCGTCGTGGGTGCGGGTCATAGGATGTCTCCTCGTGGGTCCTGGGGGACGGCGCATCGGCCGCCCGTCGATCGGCGAAGGCGGTCGGGAAGCACCCGACCGCGGGATGGATGACGCTCGGCTCGTGGCGCGCGCTGATAGAATGCCGGAGTTCCCTGGATGCCATGCGTTCCGTAGGCAAGCCGCCCGCACCGGGCCCCTTCTCGACCCCTGCCGTACCGGCCGCGGATCCCGATCCGCAGCTGACGGGCCTGCGCATGCGCACGGTGCCGCGCCAGCAGCGCGCGCGCGCCGCGGTCAACCGGATCCTTCGCGCGACCGGCGAGCTGCTCGACGACGCCGGCTTCGACGCGCTGACGACCACCGCGGTCGCCGAGCGCGCCGACGTCAACATCGCGACGCTCTACCGCTACTTCCCCGACAAGTTCGCGCTGATCGAGGCGCTCGCGCTCGCGATCGAGGCCGAGCGCTTCGCGAAGGTCGACCCGATGCTCGCGGCGTTCGCGCACTCGTCCGACTGGCGGCGCGACGTGCGCGCGGTCTTCGACAAGCTGGTCGACCTGCGCCTGAAGCGCACCGGCCTGAAGGGCCTGCGCCGCGCGCTGCACTCGGCGCCGCAGCTGTGGATCACCGAGCGCGCGAGCTTCGGCCGGATGGTCGAGCGCTGGGCCGCCGCGCTGCGGGGCCGCGTGCCGACCATGACCGCCGCGCGCGCCGAGATGGTCGCGACGATGGTGATGACGATGCTGATCGGCCTGCTCGACTGGGCGATGGCCGAGCCGGCGAAGCGGCGCGCGGTGATGCGCGAGGGCGGGGCCGCGCTCGAGCGCTACCTCGCCCCCTACCTCGACTGACCCGGCGGCGCGCGCCGCCGGTGCCCCGGGTGCATTCAGGCGCCGCATCCGTCCTCAGTCCATCTGCGTGACGAACTTCGTCACCAGGTAGCCGTCGAAGGTCTCGGTGCCGCCCTCGCTGCCGATGCCGCTGTCCTTGATGCCGCCGAACGGCGTCTCGGGCAGCGCCTGGCCGAAGTGGTTGATGTTGACGATGCCCGACTCGATGCCGTTCTGCAGCGCGAGCGCCTTCTTGGTCGACGTGGTGAACGCGTACGACGACAGGCCGTAGGGCAGGGCGTTCGCCCGCCGGATCGCGTCGTCGAGGTCGTCGAACGGCACGCAGGGCACGATCGGGCCGAACGGCTCGAGGGTCATCACCTTGCTGTCGTCCGGCACGTTGGTCAGCACCGTCGGCGCCCAGAAGTAGCCGCGATCGCCGATGCGCGAGCCGCCGAGCTCGACGCGCGCGCCGCGCGCGGTCGCGTCCTCGACCATCTCGGCCATCGCCGGCAGCCGTCGCTCGTGGGCGAGCGGGCCCATCCTCGTGTCGGCCTCGAGGCCCGAGCCCACCTTGATCTTCCTCGTCGCCTCGATGAAGCGGGCCATGAACCGGTCGAACGCCTTCGCGTGCACATACATCCGGTTCGGCGACACGCAGACCTGGCCGGCATTGCTGAACTTCAGCGTCGACAGCATGTCGGCCGCGCGCTCGATGTCGGCGTCCTCGCAGACGATCGCGGGCGAATGACCGCCGAGCTCCATCGTCACCCGCTTCATGTGCGCACCGGCCATCGCGGCGAGCTGCTTGCCCACCGGCACCGAGCCGGTGAACGACACCTTGCGCACGATCGGCGACTCGATCAGGTGCTTCGAGACCTCGGCCGGCACGCCCCAGACCACGTTGAGCACGCCCGGGGGCAGGCCCGCCTCGTGGAACATCCGCGCGATCGCGACGACCGCGCTCGGCGTGTCCTCGGGGCCCTTGAGCACGATCGTGCAGCCGGCGCCGACGGCGGCGGCGATCTTGCGGATCGCCTGGTTGTACGGGAAGTTCCACGGCGTGAACGCCGCGCACACGCCGACCGGCTCGCGCAGCACCAGCTGGCGCACGTTCGGCAGGCGCGGCGGGATCACGCGGCCGTAGATCCGGCGGCACTCCTCGGCGTGCCAGTCGCAGTGGTCGGCGCAGCGCGTCACCTCGCCGACGGCTTCCGCGAGCGGCTTGCCCTGGTCGAGCGTGATGTTGCGGCCGATCGCCTGCGCGCGCTCGCGCGTGAGGTCGGCCACCTTGCGCAGGATCCGGCTGCGCTCGAGCGGCGACGAGTGACGCCACGTCCTGAACGCGCGCTCGGCGGCGCCCAGCGCGCGGTCGAGGTCGGCCGGCGTCGCGTGCGGCAGGCGGCCGATCGACTGCCCGGTGGCGGGGTCGAACACCTCCTGCTCGCGGCGGCCGCCGCCCTGGACGAACTCGCCGTCGATGTAGAGGCACAGGTCTTCGTAGGGGGTCGTCATCGTGTCTCCGTGTCGTTCGGGCCGCGCGCGGCGCGCGCTCAGATCACTTCGGCCTCGCGCAGCGCGGCGATCGCCGCCGCGTCGTAGCCGAGCTCGGCCAGCACCTCGTCATTGTGCATCCCGAGGGTCGCCATCGGCCGGTCGATGCCCCCGGTCCCGTGCGCGAAGCGGAACGCCGGGCCGGCCAGCGTGACCGGTCCGTGCGGCGTCTCGGCGGTCTGCAGGAAGCCGCGGTGCTCGAGCTGCGGATGCTCGAGGATGTCGGCGAGCGTGGTCACCACCGCGCACGGCACGTCGGCCTCGGTGAGGCGCCGCGCCCACTGTTCGGGGGTGCCGCCGGCGAGCGCGGCCTCGATCACCTCGCGCAGCGGCCCGTCGTGCTCCATCCGCGAGAACCAGTCGCGAAAGCGCGGCTCCGAGAGTGCGTCCGGTCGGCCGAGCGTCGTCATCAGCCGCTCGAACTGCGGCTCGGTCAGCACCGCGAGCACCAGCCAGCCGTCGCCGCAGCGGAAGCGGTCGGCGGTGGGCTTCATGCTGACCGAGCGGTTGCCGTACTGCGGGTGCCGGTACCCGGTGACGGTCCACTCGGCGATCTGGCCGTTGAGGAAGCCGAGCATCGAGTCGAGCATCGCGACGTCGACGAACTGGCCGCGGCCGGTGTGGGTGCGCTGGAAGAGCGCCGTGGCGATCGCGAATGCGCCGGTGATGCCGGTGGCGACGTCGGCGGCGGCGAAGCCCGCGCGCATCGGGCCGTTGACCGGCTCGCCCGTCAGGTTCATCAGCCCCGACATCGCCTGGATCTTGCCGTCGAAGCTCGCGGTGCGCCGCTCGGGGCCGGTCGAGCCGAAGCCCGACATCTCGACGTAGATCAGCCTCGGGTTCAGCGCCGAGAGGGCCTCCCAGCCGATGCCGAGCTTGTCCATCACGCCGGGCCGGAAGTTCGAGACGACCACGTCGGCGGTCTTCGCGAGCCGGTGGACGATCGTCTTCGCCTCGGGCTTCGCGAGGTCGAGCGTCACGCTGCGCTTGTTCGCGTTGACCGCCATCCACGCGGGCCCGAGCCCGCGCTCGGACCACTCGCGCGAGACCGGCGTGAGCCGCATGCCGTCGCCGGTGCGCGGCTCGACCTTGATCACGTCCGCGCCCTGCATCGCGAGCTGCCCGGTCGCGTAGGGGCCGGCGAGCACGTGGGTGAAGTCGAGCACGCGCACGCCGGCGAAGGCGCGGGCCTCGGGGGAGGAAGCCGCGGAGTCGGTCGGGGTCGTCATCGTCGGTTCAGTCCAGCTTGATGCCGAGCTGCGCGATCAGGTCGCGGAACAGCACGGTGTCGGCCTTCACGCGTGCGGCGAACGCATCGGGCCCGAGGTACATCGGATGCTGGCCGAAGCGCACCAGCGCCTCGCGCGCGCCGGGCGCCGCGGTCGCGCGCTCGAGCTCGGCGGCCAGCCGCGCGATCGCCTCGGCGGGCGTGCCCTTCGGCGCGAAGAGGCCGAACCAGCCGCTGTCGGGCATCTCGATGCCCTGCTCCTTCAGCGTCGGCACGTCGGGCAGCTCGGGGTGGCGCACCGCGCCGGTGGTCGCCAGCGCCTTCACCGCGCCGGCCTTGACCTGCTGCAGCGCGACCGGGTCGAAGATCAGGTCGATGCGGCCGGCGACGAGGTCGGTCAGCGACTCGGCCGAGCCCTTGTACGGCACGTGGTGCAGCTTGATCCCGGCGCGCATCGCGGCGATCTCGCCGGTCAGGTGGGTCGCGGTGCCGGGGCCGACCGAGCCGAAGGTGTACTTGCCGGGCGCGGCCTTCGCGAGCGGCACGAACTCGGTGTAGGTCGAGGCCGGCAGGTCGCGGCGTGCCGCGACCAGGCCGTAGCTGTTCGACAGGCAGCACACCGGAGCGAAGTCGGCGTCGGGGTCGTAGGGCACCTTGCGCAGGTGCTGGGTGATCGCCATCACCGCGGTCGGCGCGAGCAGCAGCGTGTAGCCGTCGGCGGCGGAGCGCGCGACCGCCTGCGCGCCGATGCTGGCGCCGGCGCCCGCGCGGTTCTCGACGACGACCTGCTGGCCGAGGCCCGTCGACAGGCGCTCGGCGGCCCAGCGGCCGATCGCGTCGGCGTTGCCGCCGGGCGGGTAGGGCACGACCAGCTTCAGCGGGCGATCGGGCCAGCGCGGCTGCGCGCGCGCGACGGGGGCGATCGCGAGCGCGGCCGCGCCGGCGAGCAGCGCGCGGCGGGTCGTCGGGACGCGGGCGGCGCTCATCGCCCCACCCACTTCGGCGCACGCTTCTCGAGGAACGCGCGCTGCCCCTCGCGGCCGTCCTCGCTCTCGCGGACCGCGCCGAGGTCGCGCGCGGCCTTGGCCATCCGCTCCGACGGCCCCTGCGGCATCACCTCCTGGGTGACGAAGCGCTTGATCGTCTTCAGCACCAGCGGCGCGAAGGTCGCGATCTCGCGCGCCATCGCGAGCGCGGCGTCGACCTGCGTGCCGGTCGGCACGACGCGGTTCGCGAAGCCGACCTCGTAGGCGCGCTTCGCGTCGATGGTGTTGCACAGCATGATCAGCTCCATCGCGATCTTGTGCGGGATGCGCGTCGGCAGCGCCGAGATCAGCCCGCCGGTGAAGCCGAGCTTCGCTTCCGGGTACGAGAACTTCGCGTTGTCGGCGGCCACCAGCAGGTCGCACATCATCGCCAGCACCAGCGCGCCGCCGACGCACCAGCCGCCGACCGCGGCGATCACCGGCTTCTCGGTGGTGATGCCCACCGTCGGGATGCAGCGCCAGAGCTCGGGGATGTTCGACACGTCGGCGCCAGCCGAGAACGCGTCGTCGCCGCTGCCGGTGATCACCGCGACGCGCTGCGTCTCCGACCGGTCGAACGCGGCGAAGGCCTGCTGCAGCTCGACCGCGGTGACCGCGCAGATCGCGTTCTTGCGCCTCGGGCGGTCGATCGCGATCAGCGTCGTGCCGTCGTCGAAGTCGGTGACCTTGACCATCTCCATCTGTCCGCTCCCTGTGTGTCCTGCGTGTTCTTCGTGTCGTCGTGCGGTCCGCGCCGCCGCCTCATCACGGGCGTGGCGACGCCGCGCGGCTGCGCTCGCGATAGGCGAGGATCCGCGCCTTCAGGCCCGGCCGCGACGCCGAGCGCACCAGCGCGGCGAGGTCGGCGTCGGCCAGCGCGTCGGCGCCGGGGCCGCCGGCGGGCCGGCTCGCGGCACGGATCGCGGCGAGCGTCTCGCGGTCGATCGCGGGCGCCTCGGCGAGCGCCTCGCGGCGCCACCCGCCGAGCGCGGTGTCCGATTCGGGCGGCGCGGGCGCGACATGGCTCGCGAGCCCGGCGGCGGCCGCGGCGGTCGCATCGAGCGTCGCGCCGGTCGACACCCAGGCGCGCGCGCGGTCGGCGCCGACGCGCTCGGCGAGGCGACGCGTGCCGAGCACGATGCCGAAGGCGGCGCCGGGAAAGCGCAAGCTCGCGTCGGGCGCGGCGACTCGCTCGTCGCAGGCGGCGAACAGGTCGGCGCCCGCGCCCCAGGTGCGGCCGGTCGCGATCGCGACGGTGCGCACCGGGGCGCGCCACACCGCGTCGAGCAGCGTCTCGACGCGCACGAAGCGCATCAGCAGGTCGCCCTCGCTGCTGTCCTCGAGGCCGGTCAGGTCGAAGCCGGTGCAGAAGTGCCGGCCGGCGCCGACGAGCGCGAGCGTGTGCACCGACGCGTCGGCGCAGGCGCGGCCGACCGCGGCGATCAGCGTCTCGACCAGCGCGGCGGACAGCGCGTAGCCGCGCGCGGGCCGCGCCAGCTCGACGAGCGCGACGCCGTCGTCGATGCGCAGCGTCGCCTCGGGGCCGGCGGCGGGCACCGCCGGCTCGGTGCGCGCCGTGCGGACGGTCGCGGGCAGGTCGGAGGGGGCGGTCATCGCACGAGGCCGCAGGCGTCCTTCATGGCCTGCGGCTCAGCGGGCGGCCGGGCCGGCGGCGATCGCCGCGCGGACCGAGGGCGCGCGGTCCCACAGGTTCGGCACCGAGGGCACCGAGTAGCCTGACACGAAGTCGGCCACCGCGCCCTGTGCGTCGATCATGTGCCGGCGCACCGCGCCGATGTTCGCGCCGTAGACGTGGATGCTGACCGAGGTGCGGTCGGGCATCGCGTTCGACACCACGTGCCAGTCGCCGACGGTCGGCGACACCGCCTCGATCGCGCCCGGATCCATCCGGTGCTCGCGGCCGCCGTCGACGACGCGCGTCGGGCCGTCGGGCGCGTACTCGCGGCACGACTCGGCGCCGCGCAGGATGCCGACCAGCCCCCAGACGGTGTGGTCGTGCACCGGCGTGCGCGCGCCCGGCCCCCAGGCGAAGCTCACCACCGAGAAGCGCTCGAGCGGGTCGCAGTGCAGCAGGTACTGGCGGTACTCGCCGGCCGGGGCCTGCGCGTACGCGTCGGGCAGCCAGCGGTCGTCGGCCAGCAGCGCCGACAGCAGCGCGCGGCCCTCGGCGAGGATCGTGCGCTCGTCGCTCGTGCGCTCGGCGAGCCGGGTCATGCCGACGACGAAGTCGCGCAGCGGGCGCATCGGGTCGATCGGGTCGTGGCGGTCGGCGGTGCTCATGGTCGGTGGTCCTGCGGTGCGTTGATGCGGTGTCGTCGTGCGGCGGGGTGCGATGCGAACGATGTGCGGGCGCGCGGCTCAGCCGGCCGATCGGGAGCGCGCCAGCACCGCATCGGTGTGCTCGCCGAGCGCGGGCGGCCGGGTCTCGACCGGCACGACCGTGCCGTCGAGGCGCACCGGGCAGCCGACGGTGCGCGTCGCGACGCCGTTGGGCAGCGTCATCGGGCGCACCAGGCCGAGGTGCCCGGCCTGTGGGTCGGCGAGCGCCTCGGCGTAGCCGTTGATCGGTGCGCTCGGCACGCCGGCCGGTGCGAAGCGCCCGAGCCAGGTCGCCGCGTCCTCGAGGACGAAGCGCACCTCGAGCAGGTCGCGCAGCGCGGCCTGGTTCGCCGCACGCAGCGTCGGCGTCGCGAAGCGCGCGTCGGCGAGCAGCTCGGCGGTGCCGGCGATCTCGCAGACCTGCTGCCACAGCTTGTTGTTGCCCGCGGCGATCGCGAACCAGCCGTCGCGCGCGCGGTAGGCCTGGTAGGGCGCGTTGCGCGGATGCGCGGAACCGAGCTTGCGCGGGTTGCGGCCGGTGCCGAAGTACTCGCTGGTCTGCAGCGCCGACATCGCGATCGTCGTGGCGAACATCGGCACGTCGACGTGGCCGCCCGCGCCGCCGGCGCGCACGCGCGCGAGCAGCGAGGCGATCGTGAACGCCGCGTAGAGCCCGGCGCCGAAGTCCACCAGCGGTACGCCCGCCTTGACCGGCGCGCCGTCGGGCTCGCCGGTCACGCTCATCACGCCGGCGGCGGCCTGGATCGTCAGGTCGAAGCCGCCCTCGGCGCCGCGCGGGCCGTCCTGCCCGAACGCGGAGATCGAGCAGTAGACGAGCGAGGGCTTGCGCGCGCCGAACCAGTCCCAGCCGAGGCCGAGCCGCTTCATCACCCCGGGCCGGCTGTTCTCGACGAGCACGTCGGCCTCGAGCACCAGCGCGCGCGCGGCGTCGCGGGCGCCCGGGTCCTTCAGGTCGAGCACGACCGAGCGCTTGCCGCGGTTGATCGACGCGAAGTTCTCGGAGAAGCCGTCGGTGATCGGCGGCCACTGGCGCATCGCGTCGCCGTCGGGCGGTTCGACCTTGACGACGTCGGCGCCGAAGTCGGCGAGCAGCATCCCGCAGAAGGGACCTGCGGCGACGTGGCAGAACTCGACGACGCGCACGCCGGCGAGCGGTCGGAGGGCGTCGGGGCGCGTCGCGGTCATGCTGCCCCCCAGGTCCCGCGGCCGTCGGTCCCTTGTCGGGACCGACCCCCGAGGGGGCGCGCTGCCCTGCGCCTGCAGGCGCAGGGCGCTACGCCGGCGGCGGGCAGTGCCCGCCGAAACCCCGGCTCCGCCCTCCGATGCGATCGTGCGGCACTCATTGCCTCATTCCTGCTTCATGCCGATCGACTGCAGCAGGTCGGCGTAGTAGGTCCGCGCGGACTGCAGCGCGCGACGGTATTCGGCGGGCGGGGTCCACATCGCGACGACGCTCGCGCGCAGCAGCTTGTCCCGCGTGTCCGGCTCGGCCAGCGCCTTCTCCAGCGCCGCGCCGGCCTGCGCGAGGATCGGCGCCGGCGTGCCCTTCGGGAACGCGATGCCCCAGCCGCCCGCGGGCAGCTCGACCTTCACGCCGGTCTCGGTGATCGCGGGCACGTCGGGCAGCTCGGGGTGGCGGCGGCCGAAGAAGGTCGCGAGCGCGACCGCGCGGCCGCCGCGCGCGAGGCCCAGGCCCACGCCGTCGATGATCATGTCGATCTGCTCGCCGACCAGCGCGGTCGCGGCGTCCGCCGAGCCCTTGAACGGCACGTGCAGCATGTCGATGCCCGCGTGCTTCTTCAGCTGCTCGCCGTAGATGTGGCCGGCCGACGCGCTGCCGGCCGAGCCCCAGGTGAGCTTGCCGGGCTGGCGCCTGGCCAGCTCGACGAATTCGCCGAGCGTCTTCACGCCGAGGCCCTTGCGGACCGTGACGATCGCGATGTAGTCGGCGATGCCGCCGGCGATCTCGAAGTTCGCGTCGAGGTCGAAGGGCAGCTTCCTCAGGTTCGGCAGCACGGTGAACGACGTGGCCGCGGCGAGCAGCATCGTGTGGCCGTCGGGCTCGGCACGCGCGACCGACTCGGTGCCGACCTGCGTCGTGCCGCCGGGGCGGTTGTCGACGACGAGCGTCGCGCCGCCGAGGTGCTCGCGCAGCCGCTCGGCGAGCGTGCGCGCGAGCGCGTCGCTGTTGCCGCCGGGCGGGAACGGGACGACGAAGCGGATCGGTCGCTCGGGCCAGCGGCCCTGCGCGTGCGCGGCGGGCAGCGCGGCCAGCAGCGAGGCGGCGGCGCCGGCGGCGACGATCCGTCGGCGCGCGGTCGCGGCCTCGGGGCGGGGCGGTGTGCGGTCGTTCACGGCAGCCTCCGGCGAGACGACGAGGGGGTCACGCCACGCGCCGCGGCGCGGCGGGCGGGGCGGATGAGCGTTCGTCGCCGGCGAGCGCGGCGCCGACGCCCTCGGCTGCGCGGATCACGTCGACCGACAGCGCCTTGAAGCCCGACGGCCGCAGCCGCTCGATCGGCCCCGACACGCCGACCGCGGCGACGATGCGCCCGCCCGGGTCGCGCACCGGCGCCGCGACGCCGCCGACGCTCTCGCGCCACTCGCCGCGGTTGACCGCGTACCCCGACTGGCGCACGCGCTCCATCTCGCGCAGGAACTCGCCGGGCTCGGTGACGGTGCGAGGCGAGTGCGCACGCAGCCGCCTGGCCATCGAGTCGAGGTGCGCCTCGCCGGTCCAGGCGAGCAGCGCCTTGCCGGTGGCGACGCAGTGCGCCGGCGCGCGGCCGCCGATCTGCGTGTAGGCGCGGACCGGCTCGGGGCTGTCGAGCTTGTGCACGTAGACGACCTCGTCGCCGTCGAGCACCGACAGGTGCACGGTCTCGCGGGTGCGGTCGAGCAGCCAGTCCATCCACCCCTGCGCGGCACGCTTGAGGTCGAGGTTCGCGAGCACCGCCGAGCCGAGTTCCCAGAGCCGGATCGACGCGGCGTACGCGCCGTTGTCGGCGTCGCGCCGCACGTAGCCCAGCTCGACCAGCGCCTGCAGCAGCCGGTGCACGTTGCTCTTGCCGATGCCGACGCGGGTCGCGAGCTCGGTCACGCCGAGCGGACGCTCCGAGTGCGCGAGCACCTCGAGCAGGCCGAGCCCCTTGATCAGGGTGTTGTTCATCGTGCCGGGGAGCGTCCTGGAGAGTGGGCAGGCGGCCGCATGGCCGGCCGGAGCGACGGGCGAGGGACCGGGTGTTTCGAAATGCGGAACGAACGGTCCGTCTTCGGGGATGATGCTAGAGTCGCTCCGGGATGGCAAGGCGGGACGTTCCGCCCGGAGGAGAACGCAATGATCCGCGCCGCACCGATCGGCGTCGAGCTCGCCTCGTCGCACTGGGGCGCGTACGAGGTGCGCCGCGACGCGGGCATGCCGGTCGGCCTCGCGCCGTGGCGCGAGGATCCGTCGCCGACCCCGATCGGCGAGGCGATGTGGGCGGCGTACCGTTCGCAGCGCGTGCTGCGGCCCGCGGTGCGCGCCGGCTGGCTCGAGCGCGCGCCCGGCGACCCGCGGCGCGGCGAGGGCCGCGGGCGCGAGCCCTTCGTCGAGGTGTCGTGGGACGAGGCGCTGGACCTCGTCGCCGACGAGCTGCGCCGCACGATCGATGCGCACGGCAACGCGTCGATCTTCGGCGGCTCGTACGGATGGTCGAGCGCCGGGCGCTTCCACCACGCGCAGAGCCAGGTCCACCGATTCCTCAACGTGCTCGGCGGCTACGTGCGCCACGTCGACAGCTACAGCCTCGGCGCGGGCCGTGCGCTGATGCCGTGGGTCGCGTGGTCGATGGACCGGATGCTCGCGCACGCGCACGACTGGAGAACGCTCGCCGCGCACACGCGGCTCTTCGTGTCGTTCGGCGGCGCACCCGCGAAGAACGCGCAGATCGGCGCCGGCGGCGCCTCCGAGCACCGGCTGCCGGGCGGGCTCGCGTCGCTCGCGCGCGCGGGCTGCCGCTTCGTGAACTTCAGCCCGGTGCGCGACGACCTCGGCGTGCCCGACGCCTCGCGCGAGTGGATCCCGATCCGGCCCGGCACCGACACCGCGGTGATGCTCGCGCTCGCCTGCGAGACGGTGCGCGCGGGTCGGCACGACGCGGCCTTCCTCGCGTCGCACTGCGTCGGGTTCGAGCGCTGGTCGCGCTACCTGGCGGGCGAGGACGACGGCGTCGCGAAGGACGCCGACTGGGCCGCCGCGATCTCGGGCGTGCCCGCCGCGCGGCTGCGCGCGCTCGCCGCCGGGATGGCCGCCACGCGCACGCTGGTCAACGTCGCCTGGGCGCTGCAGCGCGCCGACCACGGCGAGCAGCCGTTCTGGGCGGGCGTGGGCCTCGCGGCGGTGCTCGGGCAGGTGGGCCTGCCGGGCGGCGGCTTCTGCCTCGCCTACGGGCCGACCAACAACCTCGGCAGCGGCCACCGGCTGATGCCCGGGCCGACGCTGCCGCAGGGCCGCAACGCGGTCGAGGCGTTCATCCCGGTCGCGCGGATCGCCGACATGCTGCTGCACCCGGGCGAGTCCTTCGACTACGTCGGCCAGCGCCGCACGTACCCGGACATCCGGCTCGTCTACTGGGCGGGCGGCAACCCGTTCCACCACCACCAGGACCTGCACCGGCTCGCGCGCGCCTGGCGCCGACCCGAGGCGGTGTTCGTCCACGAGCAGGTCTGGAACGCGCACGCGAAGATGGCCGACGTGGTGCTCCCGGCGACGACGACGCTCGAGCGCGACGACATCGGCCACGGGCTGCGCGACCCGCTGCTGATCGCGATGCGCCGCGTGGTCGATCCGCCGGGCGAGGCGCGCGACGACTACGCGATCTTCGCGGCGCTCGCCGAGCGGCTCGGCCGCGGCGACGCGTTCACCGAGGGGCTCGACGCGCGCGGCTGGCTCGAGCGGCTGTACGGCGAGACGGTTCCGAAGTGGGCGCAGGCGGGCATCGAGCTGCCGCCGTTCGACGCGTTCTGGGCGGGAGGCGGCGTGCGGATCCCGGCGAACGACCGGCCGGTGGTCGCGTTCGCCGAGTTCCGCGCCGACCCGGTCGCGCATCGGCTCGAGACGCCGAGCGGGCGCATCGAGCTCTTCTCCGAGACCATCGCCGGCTTCGGCCTCGACGACTGCCCCGGCATGCCGGTGTGGCGAGCGCCGGTCGAATGGCTCGGCGCGGCCGGGGCGGCACGCTTCCCGCTGCACCTGCTGTCCGACCAGCCGCACACCAAGCTGCACTCGCAGCTCGACCACTCGACGGTGAGCCTCGCGAACAAGGTCGCCGGGCGCGAGCCGATCCGGCTGCATCCGGACGACGCGGCCGCGCGCGGCATCGCCGACGGCGACCTGGTGCGGGTCTTCAACGACCGCGGCGCGTGCCTCGCGGGCGCGCGGCTCGACGCGGGGCTGCTGCGCGGCGTCGCGGTGCTGTCGACCGGCGCGTGGTGGGACCCGGAGGTGCCTGGCGACCCGGCCTCGCTCGACCGGCACGGCAACCCGAACACGCTGACGCGCGACGCGGGTGCGTCGCGGTTCTCGCAGGGGTGCGCGGCGCAGAGCTGCCTGGTGCAGGTGGCGCGCTTCGACGGCGAGCCGCCGGCGGTGAGGGCGTTCGAGGGACCGCGGTTCGTGCCCCGCTGAGGTGAGCGACCGGCGGTGCGTTTCCGCGGGAACGTCGCCCCGCCCGGCGCGGATCAGTCCTGCATCGCCCCCAGCGGCACCGCCAGCGTGTCCTCCAGCGCGAGCAGCAGCGTCGTGCGGTCCTCGCGCGCGACGTCCTGCCAGCGCCGGCCGGTGATCGCGCCCTCGAGCGCCCACAGCAGGTTCAGGCTCGGCCCGCAGCCGGCGCGCTTGACGGCGACGTAGGCGCGGACCGAGCCGAGCTCGCGCAGTCGCTCGATCGAGTCGATGCCGGCCTGGCCGAGCATCTCGCGCGAGCGCGGGCCGAGGCCGTGCAGCGGGTCGGGCCCGCTCTGTGCCGGCCGCGCGCGCGGGGCGCCGCGGGGGCGTCCGCCCTTGGGCGGCCACGCGGCCACGCGGTCGAGCGCGGCCGCGATCCATTCGTCGAGGGTCTCGCGGTCGCCCGCGACGCCGCGCGGCACGACGTACAGCTCGCGCATGCGGCGGCCCTCGAGCGGCTCGAAGGGGACCGGCGCGCGGCCCTCGTGCAGGCGGGCCAGGTCCGAGGCGCCCAGCTTCAGCACGAACTGCTCGCGGAACACGGTGGCCGCGAGGTGGCCGCCGACGAAGGCGGCGGGGCAGCCGAACAGCGTGCGCCGCTCGATGCGCGCGTCGCGGGCGACGGTCTGCTCGAACAGCGCGACCAGCTCGGGGGCGGGGGCGGACCAGCTCATCCGGCTAGGGTAGCCGACCGCGACCCCTCGGCCGCCGGGCGCGGGGCGGGCGCGGCGGGCGAAAGGCGCCGCGGCGGCGCCGGCCGGCGGCCCGCTGCGGCGCAGGCGCGACGGGGCGGACCCCGCGGTCGCTGCGCGGCCGTCCGCACGGGCGCGGGGCCGAGGACGGACCGCAGAGCCGCGGCGCGATCCCACGGCCGCCGCATTCATCCGCCGTTCATCAGGGCCACCGGCGAGGATCCGCCGACCGACGTCGTCGACGTCCGCAAGCGGCGGCTGCGCGCCATGCTCCACGAGGGTCGTCCGGTCGTGCCGATCCACACCGTGCGGGGCATGGACTACCGGCTCGAGGTTCCCCGGGCGGCCGACGGGCGGACCGATCCGCGGTCCTTGTCGATGATCGGCACATCGCCCGTCGTCGTCGCGACGTCCCCGGCGATGAAGATGCCCGCGTTGCGGATGTCGACCTGGCGCCAGCCCTTCAGGAGATCGCGACCAGCCGCCGCGATGAGCCCGGGCTGAAGCGCCGATGAGCCTGCGCCGACGCGCGGATGAACGCCGGATGACGGCGTCCCCGGCGCTCAGCGGGGCCGGATGCGCACGCCCTCGTCGACCGCCGACGGCGGATACACGATCACCGCGTCGCCGGCCGCGAGACCCGATCGGACCCATGCATGCGTGCCGTTGCGCGCGCCGACGTCGATCTCCACGCGGCGCGCGCGCCCGTCGCGCGGCACGAACGCCGCCCAGCGAGGCTCGCCGGGCGCGTCGGCCTCGCGCGGCAGCGGGAACACCGCGCCGACCGGCACGCGCACCGCGTCAGGCACCTCGAGCACGACGATCCGCACCGAGACGCGGTAGCCGTCGCCGAGCGCGCGCCACGCCTCGTGAGGGCTCGAGATGTCGATCAGCACGTTCACCCGCTGCTCCTCGACGCCGAGCGCCGAGACCTTGGTGAACGCCGCGGGCTCGACGAGCCGCACCCGCCCCTCGAGCGTGCCGGGCCCGCCCCAGCGCTCGATCGACACGCGATCGCCCGGCTTCGTGCGCAGCGCGTCGACGGTCAGCAGCTGCGCCACCACCTCGAGCCGCCGCGTGTCGCCGAGCTCCAGCAGCGGGGCGCCGAGCCCGACCGTCGCCTCGCTCGCCTGCACCACCCTGAGCACGCGGCCCGCGGCCGGCGCGCGGACCTCGAAGGGCCGGCCGCCGCCGCCGCGCCGCGCGGCGCCGAGCGCGGCACGCGCCTGCTCGACGTCGTGCGTCGCGACGTGCCGGTCCTGCTCGGCGGCCTCGAGCTCGCGGGCGGTCGCGGCGGTCGCGAGCCGGTCGGTCTCCAGCTTGGTCGGCGACACGAAGCCCTTCTGCGCGAGCTGCTCGCTGCGGGCCGCGTCGCCGCGAGCCTGCTCGACCGCGATCCGCGCGCGCTCGATGCGCGCCGCCGCGCGCAGCACGCCCGCCTCGGCGGCCTCCACGCGCGCCTGCAGCCCGGTGAACGCGCGATCGTCCAGCAGCGGCGCGAGCGCCGGCGACAGCGTCGCCACGACCGCGTCGGCCTCGACCGCGTCGCCCTCGCGCAGCGCGATCCGCGACAGCCGGCCGGCGAGCGGCGCGCTGACCAGGTAGCGGTCGTGCAGCCGCGTGCGCGCGTCCTCGTCGATCGTCTGCTCGAAGGCGCCGCGGTCGGCGCGCGCGACCGCCACCTCGACGGGCTGCGGCGCGAACGCCCAGGCGAGCAGCGCGATGCCCGCGACGAGCGCGACGGCGAGGAGGACGAGGGTGCGGCGTTTCATCACGGTGCCCGTCGGAGGAGGAGGGGGTGGCGGCGGCTCATTCGCGGGTCTTCAGCGCGGCGACCAGGTCGAGCCGGTCGACGCGCCGGCGCACGACCAGCGCGCTCGCGATGCCGGCGACGACGACGCAGCTCGCGGCCCACGCGTCGGTGCGCGGCAGGATCTCGACCGGGAACTCGAACTGGTCGGAGGCGAGCAGCCCGACGATCCCGTGGACCAGCACGCGGCCGAGCACGAGGCCGAGCGGCAGCGCGGCGGCGATCACCAGCGCCTGCTCGCCGAGCAGCAGCGACGAGACCTCGGCGCGCGTGAAGCCGAGCACTCGCAGGCTCGCGAGCTCCCAGGTGCGCTCGGCGAGCGCGATGCGGGCGTTGTTGTAGACGACCCCGACCGCGATCACCGCGGCGAACACCGTCATGATGGTGCTCATGATGCGCACGTTGCGCGCGCTGATCTCGCGCATGTTGCGCTCGAGCGTGGCCTTGCTGAACGTGCCGGCGAGCCGGGGCAGCCCGCGCGCGGCCTCGAGCAGCCGCGGCTCCGCGCCGCGCTCGACGGCGAGCGCGTACTGGGTCGCGAGGTCGCCTTCGCCGAGCAGGCGGTTCAGCGCGCGCCGCTCGATGTAGGCGTTCAGGCCCATGGTCTCGCGCACCGTGCCGGCGATCGGCACCTCGAGCGTGCGGCGCGCGCCCTCGAGCACCTCCACGCGCACGGTGTCGCCGACCGCGAGGCCGAGCTTCGCGGCGAGCCGGTCGGTCATCAAGAGGCCATCGTCCGGCGGCGTGACGACGCGGCCGTCGACGTCGACGATGCGGTTCAGGTCGGGCGCGGCGACGCGGCCGTGGATCTGCCCGCGCTCGACGCGGTGCGCGCCGACGAAGCGCACCGCGACGTCGCGCCCCGCCTCGACCGCGATCACCCCCGGCAGCCGGGCGAGCGCGAGGCGGGTCGCGTCGTCGACCGGGTCGGCCATCCAGACGACGACGTCGGCGCGCAGCGCGCGCCCGAAGGCAGACTGCACGATCGCGTCCATCGCGTCGCGCACGAAGCCGCCGACGATCACGGTCGCGACCGCCGCGGCGACGCCGCCGACCGACAGCGCGGTGCGCCACGGCCGGCGCTCCATGTTGCGCAGGATCATCCGCTGCGCGGTGCCCAGGCCGCGCACGCCGAGCCGCTCGACCAGCGTCGGCCGGTAGCGGCCGGGCGAGGGCGCGTGCATCGCCTCGGCCGGCGGCAGCCGCACGGTCGCCCAGATCGCGTTCAGCGTGCCGGCGAGCGCGGTGCCGAGCGCGACCGCGGCGCCGGTCGCGACCAGCCCGGGCGCGAGGCGATGCTCGAAGCTCGGGAAGCGGAAGAACTCGGCGTACAGCCGCGTCAGCGACGCGCCGAGCACATCGCCCACGGCGACGCCGAGCGCGAGGCCGGCCAGCACGATCAGCCCGACCAGCTTCAGGTAGTGCGCCGCGATCGTCGCGTTCGGATAGCCGAGCGCCTTCAGCGCGGCGATCTGCTCGCGCTGCGTCGCGACCAGTCGCGAGACGACGACGTTGAGCAGGAACGCCGCGACCGCGAGGAAGATCACCGGCAGCACCGTGCCCATGACGCGCTGCTCTCGGATCTCGTCCGAGAGCATCCGGTTCGAGGGCTGTTCGGCGCGGCCGTGCGCGTCGCGCGCGCCCCAGGGCGCGAGGCGCCGCGTCGTCTCGGCGACGACCGCCGCCTCGTCCGCGCCGGGCGCGAGGCGGATCGAGACGTGGTCGAAGGCGCCGTCCATGTCGTAGGCGGCGGCGAGCGCACGCTCGTCGACCCAGAAGACGCCGTAGCCGCGCAGGTCGGGCGCGCCGCCGAGCTGCGCGAACACGTACTCCGGCGACAGCGCGATGCCCCGGATCGCGAGCGCGCGCCGCCGGCCGTTGACCAGCGCGTGCACCGTCGAGCCGGGCCGCAGCCGGTGCGCGTCGGCGAAGGCCGCCGACACCAGCGCGTCGATCGTGCCGTCGCCGCGCAGCGCGGCGCCCGCCTCGAGCGGCTGGCCCGCGCGCACGTCGACGCGGTTGAGCCGACGCGCGCGCCGCGTGTCGACCCCGATCAGCCGGCCGATGATCGGGTCGGCCACGCCGTCGACCTCGACGCGCACCAGCCGCTCGACGGTCGGCTGCACGTCGGCGATGCCGGGCACCGCGAGCAGCGCGTCGGCCGCGTCGCGCGGCGCGCGCACCAGCTCGGCGAACACGTCGGCGAAGCGGCCCTCGACGTAGTACCGGTCGCGCGCGGCGGCGAGCGAGTCGACCGCGGACAGGCTGGTGAGCCAGCCGCCCACGCCGCTCGCGACGACCAGCGCGATCGTCGCGGCCTGGCTCCACATCCGGGCCAGGTCGCGCAGCAGCTTGCGATCGAGCGCCTTCATCGGCCGTTCACCAAGACAGCTCGGACGGCGCGAGCTTCGTCGCGTTCGACTCGATCCGCTGGATCGTGCCGTCGCCGAGGTACACCACCCGGTCGGCCATCCCCGCGATCGCCGCGTTGTGCGTGATCACGATCGCGGTCGTGCCGAGCTCGGCGTTGATCCGCGCGATGACCTCGAGCACGAGCTTGCCGGTCCGGTAATCGAGCGCGCCGGTCGGCTCGTCGCACAGCAGCACCTGCGGGCGCTTGACGATCGCCCGCGCGATCGCGACGCGCTGCTGCTCGCCGCCCGACAGCTGGGCGGGGAAGTGGTCGCGCCGCGGCGTCAGTCCGACCAGGTCGATCGCCTCGTCGACCGACATCGGGTCGCGCACGATGTCGGTGACCAGTGCGACGTTCTCGCGCACGGTCAGGCTCGGGATCAGGTTGTAGAACTGGAACACGAAGCCGACGTGGTCGCGGCGATAGGCGGTCAGCTCGGCGTCGGACGCGCCGGTCAGCGGGTGGTCCTCGAAGCGCACGTCGCCCGAGCTCGGGGCGTCGAGCCCGCCGAGGATGTTCAGCAGCGTCGACTTGCCGCTGCCCGACGGGCCGAGCAGCACGACGAACTCGCCGCGACGCACGTCGAGGTCGACGTC